>JAFVAI010000110.1 GCA_017480545.1 Schwartzia sp. (in: firmicutes)
CGACCAGGAAATCACCCGCTATGAAATGGCGCAGATGATCGCCCGCGCGATGGCGAAAGGCGGCAACGGCGCCGACAAGGCCCTGATCGACAAGCTGGCCGCCGAGTTCGCCGATGAGCTGAACAACCTCGGCGTCCGCGTTGCCGCCCTCGAGAAGAAGGTTGACAATGTGAAGTGGACGGGCAAAGTTCGCTATCGTTACATCAACCGTCACGAAAGCGGCCAGAGTGACCGTGCTAACGACGGTGGTAAGGGAAATATTAATGGCCTGTTGCTCCGTCTCGAGCCGCAGATGACGATTAACAAGAACTGGACGGCCAAGGCTCGTATCGACTACAACAACAATCGGGAAATGGAAAATGCGGCGAATATGAGCGGCAACAACTTGACGGTTGACCGTGCTTGGGTGGAAGGCAAATACAATAACTTCGTGCTAAAGCTTGGTAAATTCAATGTCGCGACACAGGCCGATTATTCGATGTCGATGTTCTATCGCATTGCTGGTGCTGAAGCGCAGTTTGGAAAAGATATCAAGGTTGCAGTTCGTGGTGGTCGTCTGAACCTCACCAATGCTAATGCTTTTGCGCATGGCGGAAATTCTAATAACTTTGGTATTACTCGTGGTGCGGGTGCTGCTACTGCGGATCCTCAAGTAAATCCTCAGACTGCTACGTATTATGGAATTGAGGTCTTCAATGATCGTGCCAAGAAGTTTACTTGGGGTCTTGGTTGGCAGCGTGTTGGTGGCAATGCCAACGATACACTCTCGCAGACTGTCAATGGCGTAGTTCGTCGGATTGGTGACAACGTAAACATCTTCAACCTCGGTCTTGGTTGGAAGTTCGACAAGAATGTGCAGATTCGTGGTGCTTGGGCGTTCGCTACGGGCATTAAGGATAGGAACGATGGCGGTTCGTTTGACAGCAAGGGCTACAAGAACGCCGCTTCCCTCGAGGTACTCTACAAGGGCGCTGTGGCCAGCAAGCCCAATTCTTGGGGCTTCAACATTGCCTATCGTCACCTCGGCGATGTCGCCACGATTTATCCGTATGCCAAAGAGTTTGGCCCGCAGAACGGCGGCGAGAAGGGCTTTGAGATTGGCGTAAGCTACACTTTCTTGAAGAACATCGTCGGCAACGCGAAGTACTTCAACGGCAAGGAACTTCTCTCCGGCAACAAGACCAACACGGTCTGGACGGAACTGAACTTCATCTTCTGATTCACAAGGAACAAAACAAAAAGCCCCCGCGACGCGGGGGCTTTTGCTATGGAAGGCTTGACAAGGAAAAACGGAGCCGGTATAATAAAGACAGAAAAAGGGAGCGCCGTCAGCGGTCGCCCCCGTTGGTTGTCTTAAAGAGTAAACCGCCGAGTTTGAACGCCTGGGCGGTTTATTTCTTTTTGATTGAATTGACAGTATTGAAACGATTGTATATAATATAAGCAAGAAAAGGTGCTTGCCGGCAAACGGTCAGCCCCGAATGGACAACTTTTTGAGAAGCCGCCTGTGCCGGGGATCAGCAAGAGGCGGCTTTTCTCATGCTTTCAGAGCGATTACGCATAACGCGAAGACAAAAACCAACGCGAAAAAATCGTATTTCGTCATCAGCTACGCCCCCTTTCAGGGGCTGAGTATCGACTCCTGTGTATGCAAGGCTCTAAGCGATAAATCGCTAAGAGCCTCTGTACGCCTGCCCATTGATGGCAAACATCTTTTCGTTGCCTATTATATCATAGTTGTTTGGGATATGCAATCATAAAGCCCCCGCGACGCGGGGGCTTTTGCTATGGAAGGCTTGACAAGGAAAAACGGAGCCGGTATAATAAAGACAGAAAAAGGGAGCACCGTCAGCGGTCGCCCCCGTTGGTTTCAGTCAAAAGAGATAAACCGCCAAGTTTGCTACGCTAGGGCGGTTTATTTCTTCTTGCGTTCCATGATGATGAGCAAGATGATGATTAACACCAAAGCAAGCTGTTCCATAGGCATCCCCCCTTCCAAGAAGGAATCGGGGGCGAAGTTTCGACCGCCATCGGCACTCCACGAATATAAGTATATCATAGAAATACGATATATACAAGCGTAAGTTCGTAAATGTTTCAAAAGCCCCCGCGATGCGGGGGCTTTTGTAGTGAGCGGAAGGAATGGAAGGTATTATGCTTCGATTGATTTTTGAATCGCTTGCACGACGTATTGATTTAGGGACAAATTTCTGCGTTTGGCGGCCAAGGCGGCTTGGCGGTGGAGGTTGGTCGGAAGCCGTACGTTGAAGGAGCCTTTGAATTCCTTGTCGGGATTTTTTCCAATTTTTTGGCAGAGGCTCAGATAATTGTCAACGCTTTGATGGAACATCGAGTTCAGTTCCTCAACAGAAGCGCCGTGAAAATTCAGGGAATCCGAAAGACCAAATACCTCGCCGACGAACAGATTGTCCTCCGCGTCGAAATCCACGGTGGCGTGGTAGCCCTTGTACTCCAGCATCGAAGCCATTCCGGTCATCCTTTCTGATGCGAATCACTGTTCTTGAAAGTCTCAATCTGTGAGAATTTGGAAGTTGCTTATACTACGCTTTGTTATGATATACAGCGTGCGTCAAAGCTCGCCGATATCCTTCAAAAATTGGATTGTCTTTTTGATTTGATACTGATAAAGTTCATGACCGGGGTGCGGCCCGTCGAATTGCAGGATTCGTTTCGTAAGCTCGTGGACATAACCGATGCCGGAGCCGCGCCCGCCGGGAAATTTTAGGCAGCCGCATTTGCCGAGCAGGGTGTCCAGCTCCTTTGTGGTAAAATTTCTTGGCGCGGGCCGTCGGCAAAGTCTTTCCAACAGCGCTTCCTTTTTTGGCACATCGATCCCACCTTGCAACTATGATTCAGTCGCGTTTACAGTATACCATCCGCACGGATGGATGGCAAGCGATTTCGTGTTTATCTTTTGTCTTGTCATCGAGCCGCGCCTATTGCAAAACCAGGGGAGTTTCGGTATAATGGTTTTGGTCATTTAGCGGAGGAAAGAATGAATGGATCTGCGTTTTGTCAAGGCGAGTCCTTGCCGGAATACGACGGTTTTTGTCGAGGATGAGGCGCCGCTCTCGGCGCGGGCGGAAATCGCGCGCCTGGTGATGGACGCGGACGTGCTCGCGGCGGAGCAGGTCGGTTTTTTGGCGCCGCCGCTTTTTGCGGGTTCCGCGCTTCGCGTGGAGATGGCGGGCGGCGAATTCTGCGGGAACGCGTCGTTGGCGTTGGGAGCGCTTGCGGTCTCGCGCGGGCTTCGCGCGGCGGGGGATTCGTTTTTTGTCGAGTGCTCCGGGGCGGCGCGCCCGCTCCGCGTGTCCGCATCGGCGGTCTCGCCGGGGCGGTGGCGCGGGACGGTGGCGCTTTCGTCCGAGGCGCGGGTTTCGGAGGCGGAGTTTGCCGTCGGGGGTGTGGCTTACCGCGGCGCGATGGTCGAGCTTCCTGGGATTTGCCATTTTTGCGTCGCGGCGGCGCCGTTCCCAAAGGAAACCTATGAGGCGCTGATCGCTCTTTTGGCGGCGAAGGTTTCCTCGGACGCTTACGGGATTATCCCATACCGCGAGGAAGGGGACGGGCAATGTTCGATTCGCCCGTTTGTCTCCGTCCCGGCGGCGAAAAGCGCTGTGTTCGAGCAGGCTTGCGGCTCCGGCAGTCTCGCGCTCGGGCATTGGCTCGCGAAGTCAAAAGGCCGTACGCGGCTGGAGGTCATGCAGCCGGGGGGGACGATCCGGGTGGCGCTCGAGGGCGGCGCGTCGATTTCGGAGGAGGTTTATTTTCCGTGCGCGGGGACGTTTTTCGCGGACGATGATATTGTTCACGGGATGCCGTCGGGCAGGTGAAAATAGGATTTTTTGCTTTAGGGAGGAAAGAACATGAAGAAGTTATTTGCGGTGTTGATGTTGGCGGTGCTTGCTTGCGGCCTTTTGGTTGGCTGCGGCGGCGGACAGAAGCCGGCGGAGAAGAAAGAGGCCATGAAGCCGATCGTGCTCGGTCTTGACGACAATTTCCCGCCCATGGGATTCGTGGACGAGAACAACAAGATTGTCGGCTTTGACATCGACCTCGCGACGGAGGCCGCGAAGCGCTTGAAGACGAAGGTGGAGTGCAAGCCCATCGACTGGGCGAGCAAGGAAGCGGAGCTGAAGAGCGGTCGCGTCGATATGCTCTGGAACGGCCTCGACATCACCGAGAAGCGCAAGGAAAATATCCTGTTCAGCGATCCGTACATGAACAATCGGTTCATCATCTTCCGCGCGGCGGGCAAGAACGCTGACATCAAGGACGAGGCGTCGCTGGCGGGCAAGATTGTTGCCACACAGAGCGGCGGCGGCACCATCGAGGAATATCTGGACGCGAAGCCGGAGCTGACGGGGACGTTCAAGGAGTTCAAGAAGTACCAGGATTATCTGTCCGCGTTCATGGATCTGGAGAACGGCCGCATCGACGCGGTGGTCTGCGATGAGATTATCGGCCGCTATTACATGAGCAAGCACCAGAACAAGCTGGAGGCCATTGATGTGGCGGTGGGGCCGTCGGCGCAGTTCGGCGTGGGCTTCCGCAAGGAGGACAAGGAGCTTCGCGACAAGGTGCAGGCCGTGCTCGACGAGATGCGCAAGGACGGCACGATGGCAAAGATTTCGCAGAAGTGGTTCGCCGCCGATATCACGAAGCTTGACAAGAAGTAATCGAGCACCCTTTACAGACAAGGAATTGCTTCGCATAAAGGAAACGCCGAACAAGTCCCGCCGCGCCCCTGCCGGGTCTTTTTCCGTCATGCCGCGTCAAAGTGCTCTCGACGTAGCGATGCTACGCCTTCGAGCCCTTTTCCTTGCCTGACGAAAAAATCCCTCGGCAAGGTCACGACTTGACTTATTCGGCGTTTCCTAAAAAATTTTGAGGTAAGAATTTCTTACCTCAATTTTTTTTGGCGGGACCGAATCAAAGGAAATGGCCTGCGATTCGAAGGGGTGCTGCGGGAGAAGCGTTTCTTGCGGGCAGCCTTTTTTGGTTTGGCGCGCCGGGAGAGGGGCACGGGGGCGAAAAGAATGGTTCGGATTGCGCCGCCGACGGTTTTCGTGTATGATAATCATAGGGAAGGATGGTGTGAACATCGGTGATCATCCAACAGCGCGTTTTTGCAGTGTACAGGATTGACCGCTTTGTCCTCGGGGGTGGGGCAAAGGCGGCTGATTTCGTGCGCGTTCTTATATGGGGTGTGCTTTGGAGTGGGGACTGTGTCTGCCCTCCTTTTTTTGTGACGTTTTGGCCGCAGGATGGGTGCGTCCGCTTCGGGAAGAGGGGATTTTGGTGAGAAGATACTTTTTCATAGGCATAGCGGTGATTCTCGCTTTGGCGGTGGCGCTTGTCGCTTACGGCACATGGCTGAACGTCAGCGACGAGAAGCAGATTGCGCGGCGCATGGACGAGCGCGCGCTGACGCTGACGGGGGCAGAGGCGCGGAGACGCTCCCTGCGTCCCGTGGTGGAGATGGACGCGGTGCGCCTCTACAGCGAAAATATGGCCGACGCCGTAGCGCTGGTGGAAGGCCGCATTATCGAGATGTATGTCACAAAGAACAGCGTGGTGCATAAAGGCGACCTTCTGATGCGCTTGGAAAACGACCAGATTCCGCTGAAAATCCAGCAGGCCACCGCCAATGTCCGCCGGACGGAGGCGGCGCTGGCCCAGGCTGCCAATGCGTACCATCGGCAGGAGCGGCTGATGGCGAAGGAAGCCACCTCGAAGGAAAAATACGAGGCGGCCGAGGCGCAGTACATGGCGGCGCAGGAGGCTCTGGCCGAAGCGGAGGCGCTGCGGGGGCAGCAGGTGGTGTTGGAGGAGCGGCAGAACGTGGTTTCTCCCGTGGACGGCAACGTGCTCCTGATTTACCAGCGCGAGGGTTCTTATGTGCAGGGCGGGACGCCGCTGGCGCTTGTCGGGGATTTCGACCGTCTGATGTTCTCGGTGACGTTGGACGACAAGTACACACGGCACCTGTCGATCGGGGAAGCGACGGAGCTGCATTTTCCCGTGCAGGCATTGAACAAGGCATATGACACGGAGTACGCGGCGGGGAACCAAGGAAAAGCGGAAAAGATTGTCGCCACGATCACGGAAATTACGCCGCCGCTTTCGGAGCCTGCGGGCATCCGCCGCGTAGTCTGCGCCATCGACAACCGGGCGCGCGTATTGGAGCCGTTGACATACAACGGTGTAACGCTGAAAATGGGGCGCGACTATTCATGCCTTGCCGTGCCTCTGTCGGCGATGGCGGACGCTTCCCATGAGGAGGTCTTCGCAGTCAATCCCGACGGGACGGTCAGCCGCCGGGAAATCGTGGCAGGGGCAAACGACGGGCGGTATATTGAAATCCTGTCCGGGCTCTCGGAGGGGGAGACAGTGGTCGTCGATGGTTTCGACGGCTTGGAGGAAGGCGTGAAAGTGGATGTTTCCGTCGAGGAAAAAGCTGCGGGCGAAAAGGGGGGCAAAAGCTGATGGCGGAGGAAAACACCGCAAACGCGGCAACGGCGGGCGCGGCGGCGAAGTACAACAAGAAAAGCGAAACGATATTCAGCCAAGAGGCGCTGGACAAGATGCGCTCCCCGGAAAAGCTTGATACGGTGCTGCCGATTACCGCGCCGATCAGTTGGATGGGGCTCATTGCCGTGGCGGTGATGATGGTCGCGGTGGTATTGTGGTCGATTTTCGGCGCGTTCACGGTGAAGGCGAACGGCATGGGGCTGATCATGGATCCGAAAGGGGTTGTGAACATTGCCTCTACGGCGGGCGGCAAGCTCGACAAAATCTATGTCCATTCCGGTGATACGGTGAGGAAGGGCGAGCGGGTCGCCCATATCGAGATGGTACAGGAGAACGCGGCGACGCGGATGGCGCAGTATGGGCCGGAGCTGGCGACCAGCGGCCGCGACGCGATGAACCGTGTGCAGGAATACGATATGCGCCGCAGCCAGAAGAACGCTTCCGAATATATTTACAGCAGCCATGAGGGCATTGTCGACGAAATCCTTGTCGAGGAAGGCACCAACATCTCGCCCGGCCTCCCGGTCTGTTCGCTTCGGCTGGCGGGCGGGCGCAAGGATTTGAAGGGAATCCTCTACGTTCCCGTGGACAAGGGGAAACGCATCAGGCCGGGCATGACGATCCAGCTTGCGCCGAACGGCGTGGATGTCTCCCAGTCGGGGAGCCTGCTCGCCACGGTGCGTTCCGTTTCCCAATATCCGGCCACCTTGCAGGCGATGCAAAAACGCCTCGGCAACGACCAGCTCGCCCAGTGGATCATACAGGCGCAGCAGAGCGCGGTGATGGAGGTCACCTTTGACCTCGTGAAGGACGAGTCCTCCGAGTCCGGCTATCTCTGGACCTCGTCCGTGGGGACGCACAAGCCCATCACGGCGGGCAGTTTCTGCACAGGGAGCGTCATCATCGAGCGCAAGCCGCCCATCGAGAAAGTATTCCACAAGCTGAGCCAGTGGCTCAGGAACAGGTGAGCCTATGAGCGTCATGGAAACAATTTCGGGGCTGTTCTCCGGGGACAGCAACGAACGGGTCAAGGTGCCGACGGTGCTCCAAATGGAAGCCACCGAATGCGGCGCGGCGGCGCTTGCTATGGTGCTCGCCCATTACGGCCTCTGGATTCCGCTGGAGCTTTTGCGGCAGGAGTGCGGCGTGAATCGCGACGGCTCGAAGGCGAGCTGCGTGCTCCGCGCGGCGCGGGCGCGCCATTGCAAGGCCGACGGCTACCGCTGGACGGCAAGCGACATTTTGAAGCTCGTGCCGCAAAAACCGTTCCCGCTGATCATCCATTGGGAGTTCAACCATTTCGTCGTCTTGGAGGGTATCAAGAACGGCGTCTGCTACCTGAACGATCCGGGGATGGGGCGGCGCACCGTGCCGCTGGAAGAGTTCCGCACCTCCTATACGGGCGTCGCGCTGAAGGTCGAGCCGGACGAGGGCTTCGTCAAAGAGGGCAAACGCTACAACGTCTACGGAGACATCTGGAAAAAGCTCAAAGCGGACAAGTGGGCGGTGGCGTTCATCCTGATCCTGGAGCTTTGCGCGATTATTCCCGGCCTTGCGTCCCCGGTCATGAGCCAGATTTTCATGGACGATATTTTGACGCGGAAGCACCCGGACTGGATGTTCAATTTCTGCCTGGCCATGACGTTTTCTTTCCTCGTCACGGGCGCGATTTCCCTGCTCCGTGCCGTGGTGCTGACCGCGTGGCAGCGGAAGCTGACGCTTTCCGATTCGTCCGGTTATTTTTGGCACCTTTTGCGGCTGCCGATGCAGTTCTTCCAGCAACGGTACGCGGCGGAAGTGGCGGGCCGCGTGGGCTTCAACGAGTCCATCGCGGGGGTGCTCTCCGATCCCGCGGCGACGGCGGCGCTGGATTTATTGGTGGCGATTTTCTATCTTTTGCTGCTCTTGCAGTACGATGTGACGCTGACGCTGATCGGCGTGGCGTTCAGCTCTGTCGGCATCATCCTGTTTTTCGCCATGCGCCGCCATTTGACCGACCTCAATATGCGGATCCAGCAGGACGCGGGCAAGGCTTACGGCGTCGCGATGAACGGCCTCCGCATGATCGAGACCATCAAGGCGAACGGCGACGAGGCGGACTTCTTTACGAAATGGGCGGGCTACCAGACGAAGGTGCTGACGGCTTCGCAGGAAACGGCCATGTGGCAGCTTTCGGTGACGCTGCTCCCGACGCTTCTCGGCGGCATCAACGGCGCGCTGATCATGACTTTCGGCGGTTTCTCGATCATGGACGGCGCGATGACCGCAGGTATGTTCATGGCGTTCCAGAATTTGATGGGGAGTTTCCAGGCGCCGGTGAACGCGTTGGTGGGGCTCGGCTCGACGCTCCAGACGACGGAAATGCAGATGCAGCGGCTGAACGACGTGCGCCGCTACAAAGTGGACGAACTGAATTTTCCCGAGGACGACAGTGCGCGGACGTTCCCGCGGGAGCGGCTTTCGGGCGAGCTTTCCCTTTCGGGCGTCAGTTTCGGTTACAGCCCGTTGGAAAAACCGCTCTTGACGGATTTCAATATGCGCCTGCGCCCCGGCGGCTGGGTGGCCGTGGTGGGCGCGTCCGGCAGCGGCAAATCGACGCTGGCGAAAATCGTCACGGGGCTTTATCGGGAATGGGGCGGTGTCGTGGCTTTCGACGGCGTTCCGCGCGAAAAGTTGCCCCGTGCCGTGATTTTGAACTCCGTCGCGGCGGTGGACCAAGACATTTTCCTGATTACGGGGACTGTTGCCGAAAATATCGCTCTTTTTGACGCTTCGGTGGCGAGAAGCGATATTGTGCAAGCGGCGAAGGACGCCTGCATCCACGAGGATATTTTGAAGCTGGAAGGCGGCTATGACGCGAAGGTCGCCGAGGGCGGGCTGAATTTCTCCGGCGGGCAGCGGCAGCGGCTCGAAATCGCCCGGGCGCTGGCGGTGAACCCGTCGCTCCTCGTGCTGGACGAGGCGACCAGCGCTCTCGACCCGATCACGGAAAAGATCGTGCTGGAAAACATCAGGCATCGCGGCTGCTCCTGCCTGATTGTCGCCCACCGTCTCTCCACCATCCGCGACTGCGACGAGATCATCGTGCTGGAGCGGGGCAACGTGGTGGAGCGCGGCACGCACCGCGAGATGATGAAGAACGACGGGCCGTACCGGCGGCTCATCGAGGAAAGGGAGGCGGAAGGATGAGCGTGAAAGTAAGCGCGGGCGAAAGAATCGAGCTTGCGGAAGAAAGCAAATTCATGCGCGTGGTTTCCGGCTCCGTGGAGGTCTATGCCGTGACGGCGGGCAACGCGTCGTTCCGCCAGTTTTACCTGATGACGCTGGGGGCGGGCGATGCGGCGTTTCCGGCTTTGGACGAGTTCGGCGAGATTGTGGTGGTGCTTTCCGCTGTCGAGGACGCCGAGCTGGAGGAAATTTCCTTCGACGAGGACACGCCGGAACATTTGCGGCCTTTCATGAAGGTGTGGTTCCGGCGGCTCGGCGAGATCCCGTGGCTCCGCCTGCTGGCCGACAAAGGCGACGAAATTCTCCGGTCCTGGCGGGACGGCACGGTGATGGAAAATGCCGACAGCCGCGAAAACGTGATGGCGAAATTTACCGAGAGCGAGCGGATTTTCGCGATGTTCCTCGGGGTGCGCTTTGGCTCGGAGGACAAACGGCTCTCCCGCCGGATCAAGGTGCGGGCGTGGGGCAAGCGGATGCTCGTCGAGAATTCCATCCGCAGCCTTCTGGGGGAGGAACAGCTTCATTATGACGGCGGGGAAGACGCGGGCGGCATCGTCGGCGAGGCGGCCTTTGTCGTCTCGGAGATGGCCAAAGCGATGGGAATGCCCACCGAAAACATCAGCCTGTCCGCGGATATGGCAAAGCGGCTGGATCCAGTGGGAATCTTGCGCCGCCTCGCGCAAAAGGGCAATATGCAGCTCCGCCTCGTGACGCTTCCCGACGATTGGCACAAGAAAGATATCGGCGTCATGGTCGGTTACCTTGGGGAAGAAAAACATCTTGCCGCGCTGCTTCCCGAATCGCCGGAGCGGTACCGCGCGGTGACGGCGGCGCACCCGGAGGGGATTCCCGTCACGGACGGGACGGCAGAGGAAATCGCGAAGGACGCCTTCGCCTGCTACGCGGGCTTCCCGGCGCGGGCATTGAAGGTCATGGATTTGCTCAAATTCATGTTCCGGCAGTGCTGGAAAGCCGACTACCGGACGATTCTCGTCACCAGCCTGATCGCGGGGCTGATTCCGTTGGCGACGCCCGTCATCACCGAGACGATCTTTCAGGACATCATCCCGATTCTCGACCGGCAGGGCCTCGCCACGGTCACGCAGGCGCTGATGGTTACAAGCTTTACGACGGCGGCGCTGTCCATCGTCCGCTCCATCGCGATCATGCGCATCTCGACGAAAATCGAGATCAGCTCCGAATCCGCGCTTTGGGGGCGGCTCCTGTCGCTTCCCCCGAAATTTTTCCGCCGCTATACCGTGGGCGAGCTGGCCGGGCGCATGGGCGGCCTCGGCGTCGTCAAGGGGCTTGTTTCCGGCGAGTTCGTCGGCACGGTGTTCAGCTTCCTCTTTTCCTTTTGGAGCGTCTTTTTGATGTGCTATTACAGCGTCAAGCTGACGCTTGCGGCGGTGGGCGTCTGGATTGTTTATTCTATATTCGAGTTTTTCGTCTTTCGCCGGGTGCTGGAGTTCCAGCGGAAAATCATCGCGGCGGCCAACAAGACGGCGGGCACAGTGCAGCAGATTTTCGCGGGGCTCGCGAAATTCCGTGTGCAGGGCGCGGAGGAGCAGGCGTACCATCTTTGGAGCCGCGACTTCGGCGACCAATGGAATTGGGAGCTCAGGCTCCGTTGGCAGAACAATTACACTTCCATCATTTCGAGCATACAGCCCTTTGTCCTGACGCTCCTGCTTTACTACATCGCGGTGAACGGCACGGGGGAGCCGGGACAGGGCGGCAAGGCCGCGCAGCAGGGCATCGGCTACGCCCAGTTCATGGCGTTCAGCGCGGCGTATTCGTCCTTCAACGCGACACTGGGCAAGATCATGGGTTTCATCGGCACGTTCTTCGGCATCCAGCCGCAGCTTGAGAATCTGCGCCCGATCTTGCAGGAAGTGCCGGAAAGCACGGAGGACAAAGCGGACGCCGAGACGCTTTCCGGCGCGGTGGAGGTCAGCCACCTCTCTTTCGCTTACGAAGACGGCGAGGAAGTGTTGCACGACGTCAGCTTCCGCGTCCGCGCCGGGGAAAACGTCGCCATCGTCGGGAAATCCGGCTGCGGGAAATCCACGCTGGTGCGTTGCCTGTTGGGCTTCGAGACGCCGACGAAAGGGGCGGTCATCTACGACGGGCAGGACCTCGCGGATTTGTCGCTGTCCTCGGTTCGTACGCAGATGGGCGTGGTGCTGCAAAACGGCCAGCTCATGACCGGCGACATTTTCACGAACATCGTCGGGACGCGCCTTCTGACGCAGGACGACGCATGGGAGGCGGCGGAAGCGGCGGGCATCGCGCAGGACATTGCGGAAATGCCGATGGGGATGCAGACCGTCATCAGCGAAGGCAGTTCGAACATTTCCGGCGGCCAGCGGCAACGGCTTTTGATTGCCCGCGCCCTCGTGGGAAAACCCGCAATCCTGATTTTCGACGAGGCGACCAGCGCCCTCGACAACCGTTCCCAGTCCATCGTCACCGAAAGCCTGGACAAGCTGCACACGACGCGCATCGTCGTCGCCCACCGCCTTTCGACCATCCGGGGCTGCGACCGCGTGATTGTCATGGACGAGGGCCGTGTGGCCGAGGAGGGCGGCTTCGACGAGCTGGTGGAAAAGGGCGGCATCTTCTCCGAACTGGTGAAACGTCAGGTCGCGTAAATCTATTAAAGGAAAAACAAAATGATGACACAAGAATCTTCCATCGAGGAGCGCCGCGCCTATTGGAACCAATGCGCGGTGCGCGCGCTTCATGACGAGGCCGCGTTTGTCGAGCTTTACAACGAATTTTTCCCCGTGGTGTATCGCTTTTTGCTGTCGAAATCACGGAGCGGGGAAACCGCCGACGAGGCGGCCAGCCGCACGTTCCTCAATATGTACGCCCATCTCGGCGAATATGACGAGACGCGGGGCGCTTTTTCCACGTGGCTCTTTCGGATCGCGGTCAACGAGCTTCGCATGATGTTCCGCGAGCAGGGGCGCTCTTTGGACTCGGCGTGGGACGAATCCTTCGACCCGCCCGCGCCGGAGCATGAAGCGCCGGAAGCGAGGCTCATGAAACGGGAGCGGGACAAGGAACTTCATGACGCGATGATGCGGCTTCCCGAGCGGGAGCGAAACATCCTCGCCATGACCTACTGGTTGGAAATGTCGGCGGATGCAGTCGCCGACGCCCTCGGCATGACAAAGGAAGCCGTCTGGGCGTCGCTCTCCCGGAGCCGGAAGACGCTGAAAAAATATTTGGAAGAAGGACGAGGCGCATGAAAGAACTGGCGAAACAGGCGGCGAGCCTGGCGGCGGCGGTATGCTTTGCCGTGAGCTCCGGGACGGCTTTTGCCGCCGTGCCGTTGTCCCTTTCCGAAAGCGTCGATATGGCCCTCTCCCGCGACGAAAGCATCGCGGCCGCCGAGGCGAAGAAAAACACGGCGAAGTGGCGGCTTTCCGCCGCCCGCCGCGCCTCCGGCTTTACCTTCGGTTGGCGCTCCAACGCGAGGCGTATCGGCGGGGTGGACTATCAGATGCGGCGGGAGCAGTATCGGCTGGGGCTGACAGACGACGCTTACGAGCGCAGTTTCACGAACAGCCTCTCCGCCGAATTCCCCCTCTATACCGGCGGGCGTATCGAGAACACCATCGAGGCGCGCCATCACGGTTTGTCCGCCGCCGACCTGACGCTGGAAAACGCGAAGCAAACCGTGAAGTACCAGACCGTCGAAGCCTATTACAACGTGCTCCAGAGAAAAAATCTCGTGGACGTCGCCCAAAGCGCGGTGCAAACCTCGGACAAGCAGCTCGCCTTGATATCGGCGCAGTTCAGCGAAGGCGCGGTGGCGAGGTCCGATGTGCTCCAAATGCAGGTGCAGCTCGCGAATTACCGGCAAAATCTCGTCACCGCGGAAGGCGCCCTTGCCGTCGCGAAGCGAACGCTGCTCACCTATGTGGGGCTGCCCCGCGAAACGGACATTGAGACGACGGACGCATTTGCTTACGCGCCCTTCGTTATGGAGCTTCCCGATTGTGTGGCTTACGCGCTGGAGAATCGTCCGGACGCGGCGGCGGCGGTTTATACAGCCAAGCAGGCGGAGTCGCAGAAGGAAGCGGCGAAGGCAGGATACCGTCCGACGCTTTCCGCCGTCGCCTCGAAAAGTATCGCCGATGAAAAGGCTTTCCGCCACGAACGGAGCGAGGCGTGGGAAGCGGGGCTATCCTTGAGCTGGAGTTTTTTCGACAATATGGTGACCGATGCCAATGTTCACGCGGCGAAATCCGAAGCGGATCAGGCGCAGGCCGAGGCCGAGCTTTTGCTCAGGAACGTCCGGCTGCAGACGGAAAGCGCCTATCTTCGCATGAAAGCGGCGGAAGAGAACATCCAGTCCGCCGCCGAAGCGGTGGAGCAAGCCGAGAAACGCTATATGATCGCCGAAGTCCGCTATCAGGAGGGCGTCGATATCCTGCTGGCCGTGACCGACGCGCAGGAAAAGCTGACCCAGGCCCGCACGAATTATTACACGGCGCTTTATGACTACAATCTGAACAAGGCGGCGCTCGAAAAGGCGATGGGCGTCCCCGTGGATATGGACGTGCCGCGATACGTCGCCGCGAGGGACGAAGGGAAATCCGAGCCGAGCGCGCTGGAAGAAGCGTCGCTCCATGCGGAGATGGCGCAAAAAGAAACGCCCGACGGAGATAGGACGGGCGAGGAAGAATAAAAAGAAAAAATAAATTTTTTTCAAAAAACCTGTCAGGATTTTTCGGCTCGCGCATATATACGGGTGCAAAGAAAAATGACGAATAAAACAAGGGGGTAACGAAAATGGCAAAGGAAGAACGTAAAGACATGGCAGCGGAGGAGCTCATGGAGAAGCGGATGAGCGAGGACGAGCTGGATGAGGTCGCGGGCGGCAGCTGGGCGGAAACCGCAACTTTGACGGATTACATACTGGCTAACGGGACAAAAATGGAGGGAAAGTCTGACAGAATCAAGACTTATGGCGCCAAGGTCCGCTCACCCCAAGGCGACGAGAAGTTTTTGACGCGGTACCTGAAGGATTGCGGCATTCGGTGCGTATGCAATGTCAACAGGGGCAATACATACACAATCGAAGCTACCGGCAAGATGGTTGATCATCGTTTGGTGTACAAGTATTTGCAGGACAAAGGGTATGCCAGGGGCGGCAACGGCGCATTCCTGCCCGATGAGGACTAAGGCTGATCTTCGATGAAAAGTGCAGGGAGTCGTATGACTCGGGAAAATATCGAATCGGACAACAAATGAACGGAGGGGAACATCATGACGATGGATAATGAGAAAAAGTGGGACGGCGCGGAGCTGGACGAAGAGAAAAAGATGAGCGACGAGGAACTGGACGGAGTGTCGGGGGGCAACTGGAACGATGCCGTCAGGCTTTTGACAAAGATGGGCAGGAGGGGCGTCGCGGATTATTCCGCCACGCAAATGCACGAGGCCGTAGCGCAGGCGGAAAAGGAATTTCGGGCGATCGGGATCGAGGCACATCTCAACGCCACGAAGAAGGGGACGCTTTGGGGCTATAACAAGCATGACGGCGCTGCCACCTTCATTTACCGGGACAGTGAAGGCCACGGCCATGCGCTTTCCATGGACAATGCCGTCAGTATGCTGTACGCCTATCAGAGCAGAAAAGAGGGAGTCGGGTATCTATGATGTCGTAAAGAAGACATAAAGAAACGCCGCGCATCAAGGCAACTATTTTTCAAAAAAACTGTCAGGATTTTTTGGCCCGCGCATATATACGGTCGAAAGGGAAAAGGAAGAGAGGAGGGCGGCGCGGATGGATGACTTGGAAATGGAAAGGAGGCTTTCGGGATTTGACTTCTCGGCACTTTCCCCGGTGCGGGAGCCGCTCTTGCAAAGGCTGCTGTCCCTGCGCCGGTCGCAAGAAGCCATGACGCGGGAAGACGAAAACCCGTGGGCGAAACGGATGGACGACGAGGCGCTTGACGAAGTGGCGGCGGCAGGAAATCCACTGGCACGAAAAAAGCCGAAAGACGAAATTTGAAGCAGGAAACAAAAGCTTAAGGAAACACCGAATAAGTCAAGTCGTGCCCCTGCCGAGGGATTTTTTCGTCAGGCAAGGAAAAGGGCTTGAAGGCGTAGCATCGCTACGTCGAAAGCCCTTTGACACGGCATGACGGAAAAAGACCCGGCAGGGGTGCGGCG
>JAFVAI010000111.1 GCA_017480545.1 Schwartzia sp. (in: firmicutes)
CGACGTTCGCGGCCGCGAACCCGTTCGAGGAAGTCCCTGCCGAACATTCGGCGTATGACGCTATTGCCCAGCACGCCGCCGACGGCGTTATCGAAGGCTACGGCGACGGCACCTATCGCGGCGACCAGGAGATCACCCGCTATGAAATGGCGCAGATGATCGCCCGCGCGATGGCGAAAGGCGGCAACGGCGCCGACAAGGCCCTGATCGACAAGCTGGCCGCCGAGTTCGCCGATGAGCTGAACAACCTCGGCGTCCGTGTTGCCGCCCTCGAGAAGAAGGTCGACAATGTGAAATGGACGGGCAAGATTCGCTATCGGTACATCAACCGTCATGAGGAGCGCAACACCGACCGTGCCGCTGACGGTGGCAAGGGCAATGTCAACGGCCTGTTGCTCCGTCTCGAGCCGCAAATGCAGATCAACAAGAACTGGACGGCCAAGGCTCGTATCGATTACAACAGCAACACGGAAATGAACGATGCTGCGAATATGACTGGCAATCAGTTGACGGTTGACCGTGCTTGGGTGGAAGGCAAGTACAACAACTTTGTGCTGAAGCTCGGCAAATTCAATGTTGCTACGCAGGCCGACTATTCGATGACAATGTTCTATCGCATCGCCGGTGCCGAAGCGCAGTTTGGCAAGGATGTCAAGGTCGCTGTTCGCGGTGGTCGTCTGAATCTGACCAATTCCAACGCGTTTGCGCACGGCGGAATTTCCAATGGGTTTGGCATTGATCGTCATTACGGTCCTACGGTAGCCAACGACGTCGATGGTGCATATACCTATCACCAAAGAGGTGGACAGACTGCATCGTACATGGGCTTGGAGGTCTTCAATGACCGCGCCAAGAAATTCACTTGGGGTCTCGGTTGGCAGCATGTTCGCGGCGATGGCAACAACAATCTCCAAGCGATTGGCAGCAATATCAACATCTTCAACCTCGGCCTTGGTTGGAAGTTCGACAAGAACGTGCAGGTTCGCGGCGCGTATGCATTCGCCACGGGCATCAAGAACAACAACGACGGCGGCCGTTTCGACAGCAAGGGCTACAAGAACGCCGCTTCCCTCGAGGTACTCTACAAGGGCGCTGTGGCCAGTAAGCCCAATTCTTGGGGCTTCAACATCGCCTATCGTCACCTCGGCGATGTCGCCACGATTTATCCGTATGCCAAAGAGTTCGGCCCGCAGAACGGCGGCGAGAAGGGCTTTGAAATTGGCGTAAGCTACACCTTCCTGAAGAACATCGTCGGCAACGCGAAGTACTTCAACGGCAAGGAACTTCTCTCCGGCCACAAGACCAACACGGTCTGGACGGAACTGAACTTCATTTTCTGATTCACAAGGAACAAAATCAAAAGCCCCCGCGACGCGGGGGCTTTTGTGATAATGACGGCATTACATTCAAAGTTTCTTCTTTTGTAAGTATTTGTAAAAGTTTTTCTTAAAATTGTGTGCGCTGCCAAAAAAATCGTGTTCCGATTTGGATGAAGTACCTGCGGATATCTTTTGTGCTACCAATTCCATGGTGCAAATCAAATCCGCCACTTGAAACAGTTTCTTTTCGACGGGAGAGATTTTTTTGATTTCAAGCCGCGCAAAAAGGGCATGAAAAACGGAGCTTATAATCTTTGTCAATTCGGTTTGCCCATTATCGTAATAAATGACAATTTTATCAAAGCTTCGCAATGTTTCTTCGTGTTGCTTCAGTTCAGTTGCAATGGCACTGGAAATTTTTGCACTCATCTTGACGGTGTCGTTGCTGCACTCCTTTTTGTGAATGCATATGCTGATGTAATGAAAATCAATCTTGCGCGCAAAATGAAACAATGAGCAAAAGAGCTTTTTTCGTATTTCCCGTTTCTCGTTGGAGTAAATGGATTCCGCGCGAATCAACGGCGCGGTATGGATAGCATGTGCCGTATGGTTCAAGCTGGACAAGTGGGCATCCAACTCCTGGATATTTCGTGAAATATCGACGGCTTGGTCATGCATAACCATTGCGACAATGTAATAAGGCGCGGCAACATTATATTTTCCAAAATCGCCGGATTCGTCGATAAAAATGTTGAGGTTTCTTGTGTCCATGACATCCCTCATAAATAAAAATGGCGGGGAAATTCCCCGCCTGCGGTGGACCGAGACTCCAAGAGCCAGCCCAACTTAAAGCCCTCTCTTACGGTCGAGGCAAACCGAGCAAACTCTTTACGCTTGTATAGTAGCATATAGCGATATCAATGTCAATGACAGACTTTGTAACGATTGGGAACTGTGAAGAAATAAATTTTAAGTTATCGCGCAGGATAAATTTTTTTGTGCAAGGCGGAGGAAGGAGGCGTAGCGGGGCTACGCCGACTGACGACAACGACGCACAGGGAAATTTATAAGCAGCGAACCGGCGCTTTGCGCCGTGTGAGTCGCTTATGCAAAGCTGACAAGTGAGAATTAAAATTTATTTTTGAACAGTTACTTAGCAGGAGGACAGGACTATGTACACGGGAAAAAGGCTGACTGTCGGCCAGCGCTGGGATGTCGTCGAGGCCTACGCGAAGGGGGAGCGGACGGCGGACCTGGCGAAGAAATACGAGGTGTCCCGTTGGACGATTTACCGCCTTTTGCGGCGCTACCAAGAGACGGGCAACGTCGATCTGGAATTCGGCCGCTGCGGGCGGAAGTCGAAGCTGACAAAGTTCCAGCAGGACGCGATCCGCGCGGCGCTGGAAGCGAACCCGCACACGAACATGCAGG
This sequence comes from Schwartzia sp. (in: firmicutes), assembly GCA_017480545.1. Taxonomy (GTDB): domain Bacteria; phylum Bacillota; class Negativicutes; order Selenomonadales; family Selenomonadaceae; genus RUG12372. Next base: position 2,751 of record JAFVAI010000111.1, read on the forward strand.
AGCTCCACGACCGCCTGCGCCTTCCCTGTACCATGCGCGGCCTTTACTACATCGCGAAAAAAATGGGCTTCGAGCGCCCGACTTTCAAGATGAGCGAGCCGCCGAAGCAGGAGAACGACAAGCCGCTCCCCGTGTGGCGGGGCTTGGCGTATTGGCGGCGGTGAGGACGGGGCGCGTGGGTTGTGTTCCCTTGACGGTCAGCATATTGTTTTCATAGCGCAAATGTTCAAAGCAAAAATTCGGCGCGGAAGGAAATTTTCTTTCCGCGTCGAATTTTTTCATCAACGAAAAGGAAAGGGAGGGGTGCGGTTTGCCGAGAAAAATTTGCCTGCTGTTGCTTTCGCTCTTGTTGTTGACGGGGATTTGCCGCGCGGCAAAGGGGGTGACGGTGGACGGGCAGGAACTGAAACGCATCGGGGGATGGCCCGCCAAGTCGGAGGAACATGTAAAGGCAAAATTCCACGGCGATGTGGAATACGTCTATTTGGCGACCATCGGGGATATGATGGAAGCGCTCCGGCAAGGGAAAATCGACGCCATCGCCATGAGCCGCGTCTTTTTCAACGCGCTCCGCGCCGAAGGGGAGAAAGGAATCGCCGTGCTGGGCGACCCCATCGGGAAAACGTCCTACGCGTTCGTGTTCGCCTATTCGGAGCGCGGGGATCGGCTGCGGGAAGCGTTCAACGCGTTCCTGCGCGGCTTGAAGGAAGACGGCACACTGGACGAGATGAAGGAGCGATGGATGCGGGGGGAGACGCCGCCCGCGGAAAAGCCGAACCTTCCCGGCGAGAACGGGACGCTCGTCATCGCCACGGACGGCTCCTGCCCGCCGCTCATTTACCTCTCGGACGGGAAGCTGGGCGGCTACGAGGCGGAGCTTTTGCAGCGGTTTTGCGAGGCGCGCGGGTACAACTACAGATTCACCGTCGCCGCCTTTGAGGTGAACTTGGCCAGCGTGGGCAACGGGCAAAGCGACATCGGCATCAACGCCGCCGAGTACACGCCGGAGCGCGCCGAAAATTTCCGCTTTTCCGAGGTGACGTTTTCGGACGACTGCGTGCTGGTGGTGCGCGCCGACGCCGGGGCGGGCGCCGGCCTTTGGGAAACGCTCAAGACGAAATTCGACCGCGCGCTGCTCCGGGAAAACCGTTGGAAGGATATGCTTTTCGGCATGGGGCGGACGATGATCATTACGGTGGCCTCGATTGTCCTGGGGACGATCCTGGGCTTTTTCCTGTGCTTCGCCCATCGGGAGCGGAATCCGGTGCTGAACCGCGCGCTGGAATTTGTCTCGCGTTTTCTGGCGGGGATGCCCGTGGTGGTGCTCTTGATGGTCTTTTACTACATCGTTTTCAGCGGCCTGCATATCGACGGCGTTTTGGTGTCCATTCTCGTGTTTTCGCTGCTCTTTGCCTTTTCGGTGTTCGGGATGCTGAAAAGCGGCGCGGAGAGTGTGCCGAAAGGGCAGATGGAGGCGGCGCTGGCGCTGGGCTTTTCGGAGCGGCAGGCGTTCCGGAAATTCATATTGCCTCCGGCGATTCTGACTTTTTTCCCGACGTACCAGACGGAGATCGTGAGCCTCCTGAAATCCACGGCGATTGTCGGCTATATCGCGGTGCAGGATTTGACGAAGGTGGCGGACCTCATCCGCGCCCGGACGTTTGACGCGTTCATGCCGCTGATCGTCATTTCCGCGCTGTATCTGGTCTTGGCGTGGCTGTTCCTGCAAATCACGAAACGGATCTTGGCGAGGCTCGATCCGAGAAACCGGACGGCGGACGCAATCCTGCGGGGGGTGAAACCATGAGCGGCGGTGGTGCTTTGCTCCGCGTCGAGCATCTGAAAAAGGAATATCCGGGGGCGACGCCGCTGGCGGACGTGAACCTCACGGTGAACGAAGGGGAAGTGGTCGCGGTTATCGGGCCCTCCGGCACGGGAAAGTCCACGCTGCTCCGGCAAATCAACCAGATGGAGCGGGCCACGGCGGGGAAGATTTTTTTCCGGGACGAGGAGATCACCGCGCCCGGGTATCGCGTCGATCTCCTGCGGCAAAACATCGGCATGATTTTCCAGTCCTTCAATCTGTTCTCCCATTTGACGGTCGTGGATAACATCATGGCGGCGCCGACGGCGCTTCTCGGGCTGCCGCGGCAGGAGGTGTATGACCGGGCGAAGGAGCTTTTGGCGAAGGTCGGGCTTTCGCAAAAGGCGCTCTCCTATCCCGACGAGCTTTCCGGCGGACAGCAGCAACGCATCGCGATTGTCCGCGCGCTGGCCATGGAGCCGAAAATTTTGCTCTTCGACGAGCCGACGTCCGCCCTCGACCCGACGATGGTGGGCGAGGTCGAGGCGGTCATCCGGCAGGTGGCGGAGTCGGGCGTCACGATGATGATCGTTACCCACGATATGGAATTTGCGCGCCGGATTTCGAATCGTGTGCTCTATATGGACGAGGGCGGTGTCTACGAGGACGGCACACCGGAGCAGATTTTCGGGAATCCGCAGCGGGAGAAAACGCGCCAATTCATCCGTCGGCTGAAAGTGCTGACGCTTTCCGTGGCGTCGCGGGACTTCGACTTCATTGGCTGCCACACGACGATCGAGGCTTTCGGGCAGAAAAACGACATGCCGAAAGATGTTGTCCGTTCGTTGATGATGCTTTTCGAGGAAATCGTCACCCAGCTCCTGCTGCCGCGTTTGCCGGAGCCGCCGCGTATCGTCTGGACGGTCGAGTACAACCCGAAGGAGGAATCCGCCGAAGTTGCCGTGCAGTACAATGGCGATGCGTTTGATGTTATGGAAAGCGGCAACGATCTTTCGCTGCGCATCGTCAGGGGATGCACGGAAAATGTCCGCTATCAGGCGGAAGCGGGGGAAACGGGGAACCGTTTGTCGCTCACGGTACGGAGAATTAAAAAAGATTTTCCTTGACAAACGACCGGCGGCTTTGTATAATTCATTTGTTGACAGCCGATTGGGGTATCGCCAAGTTGGTAAGGCACGGGATTCTGAATCCCGCATGCGTTGGTTCGAGTCCAGCTACCCCAGCCACGCAAACCAAAGCATCGCGGGAGCGGTGCTTTTTTTGTGCACGAAAAAGGAAAGGCGGAGAATCAATGGAAGAGAAGAAAACGTATCTATGCCTCCAGCCGGAATATGTGGGAAAGTTCCAATGCGACGGCGCGGCCTGCGGATCGAAGTGCTGCAAAAACTGGCTGGTCGATATCGACGGCCCGACGTACCAGAAATATTGTACGCTCGAGCCGAAGGCGGAGCGGAAGAAAATCGTTTCGCGCATCAAGTACAAGAAACAGCGGGGGAAATTTTTCGTGGCAATGGCGCGGGACGGCTCCTGCCCTTTCCTGCGAAAGGACGGGCTCTGCCATATCCAAAAGACTTGGGGCGCGGCGTGGCTGTCGAATACTTGCACCATTTATCCGCGCACGATGTATACGGCGGGCGACCTTTTGCTGCGCGGCCTGACGCTGACCTGTCCCGTGGCGGCGAAGCTCGCGCTTTTGCCCAAGGAGCCGATGGCTTTCGAGCAAGTGGCGTTCGGCGGCGAGCGCGATGAAGACCTCATGCGCCGCGTGGAGGGGAAGATGGCGGTCATGGGGGACGCGCTGTTGGATGTCCAGTACGGTGCCATCTCCATTTTGCAGAATCGGTCGCTTTCCATCGACCAACGCTTGATCGTGCTGGGCTTTTTCCTCGACCAGGCGGGCGACTTCGTCGAAGCGGGCGAGCCAGAGCGGATCGAGACGCTTTCCGCCGTCTATACGGCGGACGATTTCGGGAAGCAGGTGCCGGATATGCTGCGCGCGATTGCGTTCCATCCGGCGGCGTACGTCAAGAGCATGTTCGGCCTGATTGAGACGCTCTACGGGAAAAAAGCCACGTTCCAAGGGCGGGAACATAAGCTGATGTACCACGTCGTCCACGCCTTTGGACTGGAACAGGAAGAAGTGCCGATCACCGCCTTGGTCGAGACTTATCAAAAGGATTTCCGTCCGGCTGCGGAAGAAATGCTCCGGGACTATGGCTATATCTTTGAGAATTATCTGGTCAACGAGTTTTTCCTGAATCATTACCCGCAGGTGATTACGGGGACGTTCGTCCAAAATTGCATCTTGTTTGTCATGACTTACAAGCTGGTGGAATTTATCGCGGTCACGATGATGATGACGGAGAAGCCGAAGCCGGACGCGGAGCGCTTGGTCGAACTGATCGGGCACATGGTAAATTCTTTGGACCACAACAATGAATTTTTGCGCACGGTCGCGCAGGACACGATGAAGCGCCAGAAGGATGTTGTCGCCTGCATGAAGAATCTTTTGTACGCGGGCGAGGAATTTTCCGCGTGATCGTTCTTCATGCAATCCTATAGGTGCCGTATTTGCAAGGAATTGTCGCGCCATAAAATTTTGAGGTAAGAAATTCTTGCCTCATTTTTTTTGGCGCAACGAAACGGAGAAAATTTCAAAACCGGGAGAAACGCGGCAGGATTTTTTCCGCGCGTCGCGAAATAATATCATAGAAAATTCGAGCGGAAGGTGGGCAAAGCGATATGGTCATCCGGGACGTTTGCTCGCTGGCGCTTTACTGCCAGCAATGCGGCAGTATCCATGTACACGGCATTCCTTATTTTTCGGCGCGGCGGGAAACGGCGTTGCGTTGCGAGAGTTGCGGCCATGAAAAGGCGCGGCTCCTTCGCCTCGGCAAAAATCACATCGCCGTAGAGGCCTCCTGCGTCGTCTGCGGTACGAAAAACCGCTTCGTTTACGTGCTGCGGGAACTTCACCGTGCCGGCCTCGAAAAAATTTACTGCGGGACGGATCATTTCGAGTTGGGCTACATTGGGCGGCGGCGTCGCATCGAGGAGCTGATGCGCTTCAACCAGGCGGAATTCGAGGCGCTCCACCCCCACGACGGAAAGAATTTCATCGAGAAACAGCGCATTCTGCTGGAAGCACTGAACCGCATCCACGACATGGCGCAGGCCGGGGATATCGTCTGTCCCTGCGGCAGCGAGGCGCTGACCGCCGACATCTGCGGCAGCTATATCGTGTTGGAATGCGAGCGTTGCGGCAGCTATTGCGCGCTCCGCGCGGAAAACGCGGGAGACTTGGAAAAGCTGCGCTTCGGCGTAGGATTGCGCGCGCCGAACCTTGCGTAAAAATATGCGGAACAAAAACGACGTTCCCCGAAAAATTTTCGGGAACGCCGCTTTTTTGTTTTACAGTTGTTTTTGCGGGGTGTATAATAAATACGATATTGTGGAAATTTCGCCCCGGCGGGCAACGCGGGGGCGGCGTTTTGTATCATGTATTATTTTGAATGAGGGGGATCACGGTTTATGGGAAAGAAAATGAAGACGATGGACGGCAACACGGCGGCGGCGTATATCTCGTACGCGTTCACCGATGTTGCGGCAATCTATCCGATTACGCCGTCCTCGCCGATGGCGGAGCACGTGGACGAGATGGCGGCGCACGGGGAGAAGAACCTCTTCGGCCAAACGGTGCGGGTCATCGAGCTGCAGTCCGAGGGCGGCGCGGCGGGCGCGGTGCACGGCTCGCTGCAGGCGGGCGCGCTGACGACGACCTATACGGCGTCGCAGGGTATGCTGCTCATGATCCCGAATATGTACAAAATCGCGGGCGAATTGCTCCCCGGCGTGTTCCACATCAGCGCCCGCGCGATTGCGGCCTCGTCGCTCAATATCTTCGGCGACCATCAGGACGTGATGGCGGCGCGGCAGACGGGCGTCGCCATGCTAGCCGAGGCCAGCGTGCAGGAGGTCATGGACCTCGGCGCGGTGGCGCATCTCGTCGCCATCAAGGGGCGCGTACCGTTCATCAATTTCTTCGACGGCTTCCGCACCTCCCATGAAATCCAGAAAATCGAGACGATTGACTATGCCGATCTCGGCAAGCTGCTCGACTGGGAGGCCGTGGAGGCGTTCCGCCATCGCGGACTGAACCCGGATCATCCGGTGATCCGCGGCACGGCGCAGAACCCCGACATTTATTTCCAGACCCGCGAGGCGGTCAACGAATATTACACGAAGATTCCCGACATGGTTGAGGAAGCCATGGCAGAGCTGGCGAAAATCACGGGCCGCGAGCATCACGTTTTCGACTATTACGGCGCGAAGGACGCGGACCGCGTCATCATCGCCATCGGATCGATCACCGAGGCGGCGGCGGAAGCCGTTGATTATCTGACCTCGCAGGGCGAAAAGGTCGGCGTCGTGTCCGTCCATCTCTACCGCCCGTTCTCGGTTGTGCATTTCCTCGCCGCGCTGCCGAAGACGGTCAAGAAAATCGCCGTGCTCGACCGCACGAAGGAGCCGGGCGCGCTCGGCGAGCCGCTGTATATGGATGTCAAGGCGGCGTATTACGACGCGGCGGAGAAACCGCTGATTGTCGGCGGCCGCTACGGTCTCGGCGGCAAGGACGTGACGCCGGACCAGGTTTTCGGCGTTTTCGAGGAGCTCAAGAAAGACGCGCCGAAGAACGGCTTCACCATCGGCATCGAGGACGACGTGACGAATCTGTCGCTCGCCCCCGCGCACTCCGACGTGGATCTGACGCCGGAGGGAACGACGGCCTGCAAGTTCTGGGGCCTCGGCTCCGACGGCACCGTCGGCGCGAACAAGTCCGCCATCAAGATTATCGGCGACAACACCGATATGTACGCGCAGGCGTACTTTGCCTATGACTCGAAGAAATCCGGCGGCATCACGATGTCCCATCTGCGCTTCGGCAAGCTGCCGATCCGCTCCCCGTACCTCATCAACAAGGCGAATTTCATTTCCTGCTCGAAGGAATCCTATGTCCATCAGTACGACCTCCTCGCGGGCATCAAGGACGGCGGCACGTTCCTCCTGAACACGACTTGGAAGGAAAGCGAGCTGGGCGAGCATTTGCCCGCCGCCATGAAGCGGGTGCTGGCGCAGAAGCACGTGAAGTTCTACATCATCAATGCGGTGGAGGCGGCGCAGGAGCTGGGCCTCGGCGGCCGCTTCAACATGATTATGCAGTCGGCGTTCTTCAAGCTGGCGGACATCATCCCGCTGGACAAAGCAGTCAAATATCTGAAGGATTCCGTCGTTACCTCTTACG
>JAFVAI010000112.1 GCA_017480545.1 Schwartzia sp. (in: firmicutes)
CCGGCCATTTTTCAATGCCCGACCTGCGGGAAGGACTACCTGCACCGCTGGCCGAGCAAAAAGAAGAAGGGCGAGTTCTATTGGGTGTGCGGGGATCGGAACTGCAAGACGTTCTTGCCGGACAAGGGCGGCAAGCCTGTATTGTCGAAAAAATAATGGGAGGAAGAAGCATGTTCTCTTTCCAAGAATCCGTGAAAGTAAAGCTGCGACTTTTGCGTATGACGCATAATCTATCGACGACACAGCTTGCCGAGTTGCTTGGCTTCAAAAGCAACGGCTCGATAGGTCAAATTGAAACGGGACTATAGAATCCTACATTGGCTTCTTTGGAATCTCTTCTCGGTGTCCTTGGACTGGCTGGCAGGGCGCTCATATTCACCCTATCGAGAGGAGATCGTAGCGCCGATTGAAGCCCATCTTCTTGCAGAGATGGAGAAGGAGGATGATTGGCTGTCGTATTATCGGCTGTCGTCATGGATGACGAGGGATGATATATACGCCAATCTTGAAAAGAGAACACAATCGTTTTCATTGTCGGTTCGGGCAAATATGATTTTTGCGTTGCAAATCCTTCGCCATGCCTCGATTTTCTTTCACTCTCTCCAATCGCAAGCATCATTCGAAGGGATACAACTTCCATCTGAAGTGTTTTCTTATTATCCGGCGTTTCACCACATATTCTATCCTAGGACTATATCGCATGAAGGAAAGCGCAAAGCAAATATCCGATGGAATCATTGTTCGGCGTGTTACGACCTGCTCGTGGAGTACATCAAAGGATCTATAAACAGAAATGAGCCTGTCTTTGACATTTGCAAAAGTGTTAAGTAAGACGTGTTTGCTGGACAAGTGCGGAAAGTCGATTTTCCCGAAGAAATAAAAAGGGGAGTCTCCTAGAAAAAACAAATATTGAAAACTTTGTATTGTTGGAAATATTGAAAAATGAGTGGGGAATTTTTCTATCGGGGATTCAAATCATTGTTACGTTATGCGTGGCAGCTTTGAGCCGCAGAAAGAATGCTTTTAAATCGCGGGATAGGGAAACTGGTCACGCGGCGCGGAAGATATATTGCTTGGCGAGACCATAATTGATAAGCAGTTGAACATTTGCTATATAACCTACTGCCCCTGCCAAGCAAAATGAATGCCGCGCAATCGGAAGGTTGCGCGGCATTTTTTGCTTTTTATTAGGGTTGTTAAATAATCGATTGACTGCACATCATGATGAGATATTTTTGATGATAGATAAGCAACTGCCATGACGTGTTGGTGCTTTCTTGAACACATCCTAGTCTTTTGGATTATATTCAACGATGGAAACATCTTGGAATACGTTCAGGTCGAGAAGCTCCGAGTCCATGACGCGAATCAAGGGACGCGCGGCGTAATCGTTCGTATAGCGGACGATTGTTCCCGAGAGGCCGTTGGACAGATAGACGCGGGAACCGAGGAACGCAATCTTGATGTTTGTCAGGAACGGGACACAGACGGTTGGATCAAGTTTTGTGTACATATCCGCCGTGATCTTGTCAATGGCGGCGAAAGGCGTTTCCTTGCGGCAGCCTTCCCGCTCGGTGGTGATATTGTCATATAGGTCGGCCAACGCAATCATGCGCGCGTAGAGATGGATGTCGTTGCCGCCGATGCCGAACGGAAATCCGCTTCCGTCCATAGCTTCATGGTGCTGGAGCGCAGCCCGCTTTACGCCGTCGGGCAGGCCGGGGCTTGCCGAGAGAATCATCTGGCCGTCCACGGTATGCTGCTCGTAAGCTTCGCGGTCGTCGCCCGTGAGCGTCTCCACCTTCTTGTCGAGCAGCCGTTCCGGGAAGCGCGTCTTCCCAATGTCGTGCAGGAAGCCCGCGAGAATGACTTCCTGCGTTTCCACTTTTGGCAGGTGCATCCATTTCGCCAAGACGCCCGCAAGAATGGAAACGCGGACTGAATGATTGTAAACGTCGGCCGCGAGATGGTTGACCTCCAGAAGGTAGTCCATCACGCCGCTTTCCTTGGACATTGGCGCAATCGTGTCATGGATGACTTGCTTGGATTTTTCGACGGGCGCCTTTCCGCTGCTCTTCGCCTCTTCAAAAATCGAGCGGGCTTCGTGGATGACATCTTTGTATTCGGAAATAAAAGCGCTGCTGTGGTCGAAAAGCGCGGAAACATTCTGGAACGCTTCGCTGAGCTCGTACTCGTCCTTGATATACACAAGGGGTATGTCAAGGAATGCGAGGCGAGTGATATGCGCCTTGCTGAGGAGGGTGCCCTCGGACAAAATGACCATCATTTCGTCATTGATAATGGAGCGTGCGAGGATCATGCCGGGCTGGAGCTCTTCTACGGGTAAGGATCGCAAAGTAATTCCTCCTTTGGCAATGCCGAATGATAAGAATATCTCAAATGATTATATTCGCGATACAAGCCGCTTTTCCTTTATTTTTCGGCAAAGAAAAAACAATGGGGCTTTCGGTGCAGAAAATAGACAAGATTCAGCGTGGAGCGAAAAGGTCGCTCCACGCGGCAACGAGGTCATCCATACGCCAGCGGGCGTTGGCCGGACTCGTGGACGGAAGCTTCAGGATGCGGAGTCCGGGGCGCGTCAGCAGTGGGCGGTTCGCTTTTTCAAAGGTCGCGTACGCTTTTCCGCCGTTCAGCCCGATGGTGCGGATCTTTGGCCATGTTTTGAGAAAGACCGTAAAATCGTTTGCCGTCGCGTTCCTGATATCGGAGTCGAGGCTTCCCGCACGGTCGCAGACATCGATCGCGTCCCAGAGGGCGACGTGATGACGAAGCAGCATTGCGAGACGTTCCGGGTAGGACGACGGCGTTTCAACTTCGCAGAGCAGCCGCGTCATCAGCGGCCAAAACCGGTTGGCCGGGTGCGCATAATATTCTTGCGCCGCCAGAGACGCTGCGCCGGGCATCGAGCCGAGGATCAGTATGCGGGCGTGTTCGTCCACGTTGGGGGCAAGCCCGACGCAGTGCGTATTTTGATTTGCCATGTTCGCGCTTCCTTCCTGTTGCTTTCCCATTATATCATTTTTTGCCGTACGGTCGCGAGAAATGTTTTGCCTCTGGAAAAACTTGCGGATTGGCGTTATAATGGCGCAAGGTGAAAGTGGGAAAGAAGGGAAGGTTTGCTATGGGCATTGCCAGAGAAAACGAGATTCAGGACATCGTGCGGGAACTGCTCGCCGACTATGACAAGGACCGCGCCATTGATCAACGCGACGTGTCGACGCAGATTGATGAGGCGGCCGTCGTCGATATCGTGCAAAAATTTCTTCGCGTTTTATTTCCGGGGTATTATCGCAAGGAATCCTACAGTCCCCATGACGACGCGCGGAACCTTTCCTATTTTATCGAGGAAATCGAATTCCAGATCACGCGCCAGATTACCGGTGTCCTGCGCGGATTGCCCGCCTACGCGCATGTCGACGAACCCGTCGTTCAGCGGGAAGCGCTTCGGTTGGCGTTGGCGTTTCTGCATCGGATTCCCGCGCTCCGCGAGGTGGTCAACACTGACCTGGAAGCCGCTTTTGACGGCGATCCCGCGGCGAAGAGCATGGAGGAAATCGTGCTCGCCTATCCGGGTCTTCTGGCGATTACGATTTACCGTATCGCCCACGAGCTTTTTGTCCTGCGTGTGCCGCTGATTCCCCGCATGATGACCGAGTACGCGCATGGCCGCACCGGCGTCGACATCCACCCCGGCGCGACCATCGGCCGGTATTTCTTCATCGACCACGCCACCGGCGTCGTCATCGGCGAGACTTCCATCATCGGTGAGCGTGTCAAGCTTTATCAGGGGGTCACCATCGGCGCGCTTTCCACCCGGGGCGGGCAAAAGCTGAAAGGCGTCAAGCGCCATCCGACCATCGAGGACAATGTCACCATTTACTCCGGCGCGTCCATTCTCGGCGGCGAAACTGTCATCGGAAGGAATTCCGTCATCGGCGGCAACTCCTTCATTACTCGTTCCATCAAGCCGAATACCCGCGTCAGCATCAAAAATCAGGAGCTCCAGATCGACGAACGGGACGGGGAAGCTTTCTCGGAGCACGATATCGAGCCGGGCGCGTGGTTCTATACGATATGAAGCAATCGGACGACAGGGAATGCGTTTGCCTTTTTTCGTTATCCGTAATAAAATAAAAGAGTATTTGAATTTTGACAGTCATTTTTGGAAACGCTTCGTTTCCTTTTAGGAGGCAGTTATGGAGGAAAAAATCGCACGACTGAAACAGATGGCGGCGGAAAAAATCCGGCAGCACACGGATACCCTTTCCGCACTGAATGATGTCCGCGTGGAATTCTTGGGCAAGAAGGGCGAGTTCACGACGCTCCTGCGCGGGTTGAAAGAATTGGCGCAGGAGGAGCGTCCGCGCATCGGGCAGATTGTCAACGAAGCGCGTGGGCAGATCGAGGCTCTTTTGGAGGAAAAGAAGGAAGAGCTTCACGCCCGCGATATGGAAGAGCGGCTGGCGAACGAAAAGCTCGATGTGACGCTGCCGGGCCGCCACAAGTGGCGCGGGCATCTGCATCCGCTGACGCTGACCCTCGACCGCATCAAGGCGATTTTCATGGATATGGGATTTGCTGTCGAGGAAGGGCCGGAAATCGAGCGCGATTATTTCAATTTTGAGGCGTTGAATCTGCCAAAGGATCATCCGGCGCGGGATATGCAGGATTCCTTCTATATCACGGAGGAAATCCTGATGCGCACACAGACCTCCCCGGTGCAGGCACGTACGATGCAGGCCCACGAGCCGAATTCGCCGATCCGCATGATCGCGCCGGGGCGCGTTTACCGCCGGGACGATTACGACGCGACCCATTCGCCGATGTTCACGCAGGTCGAGGGACTCGTCATCGACAAGGGCGTACGGCTTTCCGATCTGAAGGGGACGTTGGAGCTGTTCCTGCACCGTATTTTCAATGAAAATATCGGTGTGCGGTTCCGTCCCAGCTTTTTCCCGTTCACGGAGCCTAGCGCGGAGGTCGATATCTCCTGTGTGATGTGCCACGGCAAAGGCTGCCGTGTCTGCAAGGGCACGGGCTGGCTGGAAATCCTCGGCGCGGGCATGGTGCATCCGCATGTTCTGGAGATGAGCGGCTACGACCCGAAGCAGGTTTCCGGCTTCGCTTTCGGTCTCGGCGTCGAGCGTATCGCAATGCTGTCTTACGGCATTGACGATCTGCGCTTGTTTTATGACAATGATTTGCGCTTCTTGCGTCAGTTTGAATAAGGAGAAAATGGTATGCAGGTATCAATCCAATGGCTCAAAGATTATATTGACTTCGACGAGACGCCGGAGCAGCTTGCCGACCTTTTGACGATGGCGGGCGTACCGGTTGAGAACGTCCTCCGCGCGGACGAAGGGTTGGACAAGGTCGTGACGGGGAAGCTGACGGAGGTCGTTCCGCATCCCAATTCCGATCATTTGCAGGTTTGCACCGTGGACGTGGGCGGAAAAGAACCGCTGACGATCGTGACGGGCGCGCCGAACGTGAAGCAGGGGCAGGTCGTCCCCGTGGCGTTGGTGGGCGCTCATCTGCCCAACGGGCAAAAAATCTCCAAAGGCAAGTTGCGCGGCATCGTGTCGATGGGAATGCTTTGCTCGGCGGACGAACTGAAAATGGATCTGGCGAACCTGCCGGAGGAGCAGAAAACGGGCATCTATCTCCTGCCCGACGATACGGAGGCCGGGCAGTCCGCGGCGAAGGCGCTGGGGCTGGACGACTGCGTACTGGAATTTGAATTGACCGCGAACCGCGGCGATTGCTTCAGCGTGTTCGGCATTGTGCGGGAAATCGCCGTGCTGACGGGCAAAAAGCCGCATTGGCCGGAAATCGCCGCGAAAGAAAATGACGATGCTAGAGCGGCGGACATGGTGAAAATCGCCATCGACGCGACGGATCTTTGCGCGCGTTTTTCCGCTCGGGTGCTGAAAAACGTGAAAATCGGTCCGTCGCCGGAGTGGATGCAGAAGCGGCTTGAAGGCGCGGGCATCCGTGCCATCAACAATGTGGTCGATGTGACGAATTTCGTGATGGTGGAGCTGGGGCAGCCGATGCACGCCTACGATTATGACGAGGTCAAGGGTCATTCGCTGACGGCGCGCCGTGCGGTCGAAGGCGAAAACGTCCACACCCTCGATGATTCCTCGCGCCTGGCGAAAGGCGGCGAACTGGTCATTGCCGATGCGGAAAAGCCGGCGGGTCTTGCCGGTGTCATGGGCGGGCTGGAAACGGAAATCACGGAAAAGACGACGACGGTGGTCTTGGAGGCGGCATCCTTCAACGGTTCTTCGATTCGCCGAACATCCCGCGCCATCGGTCTTCATTCCGAAGCGTCGGGACGCTTTGAGCGCGGCGTGGACGCGACGGGTACGGTGCGCGCTCTTGACCGGGCGGCGCAGCTGCTCGAGGACATGGGGGCCTGCACGGTGGCGAAGGGGGTCGTCGATGTCTATCCGGTGAAAAAAGAGCCGACGGCGGTAGCGTTCACGGCAGCGGAAGTCAACAGGCGTCTCGGCACGGAAATCTCCGGTGCGAAGATGAAGGAAATCATCGAAAAACTTGGCTTCGCTGTCGAGGAAACGGGGGCGGAGGCGTACCGCGCGGCGGTTCCGTCGTGGCGCGGCGACGTGTCCTGCATGGAGGATATTTCCGAGGAGGTCGCGCGAATTTACGGCTTCGACCATATTCCTTCGACGACGCCGCGGGGAGATGTCATGGAGGCCCGCCAGAGCGCGAGCCAAGCGTTTGCGGCGAAGATTCGGCGCGTCCTCGTGTCCCTCGGCATGGACGAGGCACGTTCTTTCGCGTTCACCCACCCGTTGATGTTCGACAGGCTGAACGTGCCGGAGGACAGCCCGCTTCGCTGCGCGATTCCAATCATGAATCCGCTGACGGACGAGTATCCGTTGGTTCGCACCACGCTGTTGACGAATCTCTTTGAGAACACGGTGCGGAACCTTTCGCGCAAGAACGAGGACATTCGCCTCTTTGAGATCGCCCCGGTCTTTTTGCCGAAGGCGCTTCCAGTGACGGAGCAGCCCGACGAGATTCTGAAGCTGGCAGGGCTCCTGACCGGACGGCGGGAGCCGGTGGGCTGGGGACAGGACGGCGCGGCCATCGATTTCTACGACGCGAAGGGCATCGTGGAGCAGCTTTTGGAAGCCCTTTCGATTTTCCGCTGCACCGTGGAGCCGGGCGAGCATTTCGCGCTGCATCCGGGGGCGACGGCGGTATTCAAAAAAGGCAAAGAAGTGTTGGCTGTGGTCGGCGAGGTACACCCGGCGGTGCAGGAGGCATTCGGCGTCACGAAAAAAATGTACGTCTTTGAGATGGACGTAGCGACGCTGCTCAGGAACACGGCGAAGGATTTCACCTCCCAGACGCTTCCAAAATATCCGGGCGTGTCCCGCGACCTCGCGATGATTGTCTCGTTGGATACGGCGGCGGCAGACGTGGAACGCCTCATCAAGAAGAACGCGGGCCCTTATTTCAAGGACGTGACTCTGTTCGACCTTTACAAGGGCCAGCAGGTAGGCGAGGGCAGGAAGAGCCTGGCCTTCGCCCTTCGTTTCCAGTCCGGCGAGAAGACGCTGACCGACGAGGAAGTGGACACGGCGATGGAAAAAATTGTCGCGGCGGCCAAGAAGGAATTCGGCGCGGAGCTTCGTATGTGAGGGGCAAAGAAGTATGGACCAAAAAGTTGTCGTTGAAATTTTTGGCGAAAAATTTTCGCTGAAGACAGATCAGGATCCCGAATACTTGAAAAAACTTGCGGAAGTCGTCGACAAGGAAATGCGCGCGGTCTCGCGGCAGGCCAACAATCTGCCCCCGATACGCATCGGGGTCTTGGCCGCGCTGAAGTTCGCCGATGAGTATTTTCAGCTCAAAAAGGATTTTGACGAAATGGCGGAACTGGTGCGGAAACGGTAGCGAAACGCCGTCATCCCGCAGCCGGAGCGGGAGGTTGCCGAGCGGCGGAATTCATGGTATAGTGTAAGCGGTTTCTTTTGTATACAAAGTGCGGGGGGATCGCATGTTCAATTTTCAGCGCAAGACTACGGAGTTTTTCGATTATTTCGTCGAGAGCGCCAATTGTTTTTACCGGGGCGCGTTGATGCTTGACGAAGTCATGCTGGATTATACGCGGGCTGCGGATAGAATGAAGGCGATTATCGACCTGGAGCATGAGGCGGACGCCATCAACGACCAGATCATCGACGAGCTGAACCAGACGTTCATTACGCCCATTGACCGCGAGGATATCTTTGCGTTGGCCGACGGCCTTGACGACGGCGTCGATTATCTGCAAACGACGCTCCAGCGGATTGTCATTTATCGGACGGGCGCGGCGAAAGCCGGCGTCGTTTCCATGACGAAACTGCTTTTAGAGTCGACGGGCGAACTGGTCAAAGCCTTTGAACTGTTGAAGGACATCAAGAAAAATCGCGAGATGATTTTGGAGTCCACGCACAAGATCGGCAAGCTCGAAAGCGAGGGAGACCGCGTCTATCGGCAGGAAATTGCTTTCCTGTTTGACAACGTGAAGGACCCCATTGAGCTGATCAAGTGGAAGGACATTCTGGAAAATCTGGAGGACACGCTCGATCATTGCGAAGATGTTTCCGACATGATTCGCGGCGTGGTCATGAAGTATGCCTGAGCTGCAATACATGATTTTCACGGTAATCGGGTTGGCGTTGCTGTTCGATTTTATCAACGGCTTCCATGACACGGCGAACGCGATAGCGACGTCGGTCTCGACACGCGCCATTTCCCCGAGGAACGCAATCCTGATGGCGGCGGTGCTGAATTTTCTCGGTGCGATGTACTCGACGGGCGTCGCGAAAACCATCGGCAGCGACATCGTCAGCAGCGCGATTCACGTCGACGAGCATGTCCTGATCGCGGCGTTGGTCAGCGCGGTGTTCTGGAATCTTTTCACTTGGAAGCTGGCGCTGCCGTCCAGTTCGTCCCATGCGATGGTGGGCGGTATCATTGGCGCAGTGCTCGTTTCCACGGGCATCATCGGGCTGAATCTATACGGCATTGGAAAGATCGTGCTGTCCTTGATTTTGTCGCCTTTGATTGCCATCATCACGGGTTATTTGGTGATGCATCTTTTGTACATCCTGTTTGGGCAGTGTACACCCCATATCATCAACGGGCGTTTCAAACGGATGCAGATCGTTTCGGCTGCGATGATGGCCTTTTCCCACGGCTCGAACGACGCGCAGAAGTCCATGGGCATTATCACGCTGGCTCTTTTGTCCGGCGGCTACATCAGTGAATTTGAGGTGCCGACGGTCGTGAAAGTTTTGGCGGCGACGGCCATGGCCTTTGGTACGGCCATGGGCGGCTGGAGCATTATCAAGACCATCGGCGGCAAGATTTTCAAGCTGGAGCCGATCAGCGGCTTCGCGGCAGATCTCAATTCGTCCCTCGTCATTTTCTCGGCGACCATGCTTCATCTTCCGGTCAGCACGACGCACGTTGTGTCCGGCTCGATTATGGGCGTCGGCACGGCGAAGCGCATCCGCGCCGTCCGCTGGGGCGTCGCGCAGCAGATGCTCGTCGCTTGGGTGCTGACGATTCCCTGCACGGCGCTCATTGGCTCTCTGGTCTATCAGATTGCGCTTTGGATTTTTTGAATGAGGTGATTTGGCTTGGAAGGGCAATGGCTTTTCCGGGCTTTTTTGTTTTGGCGTGAAAATGGTACAACAAGGGAATGATAGGGATGAAACGGCTGCTTCCTGAACTTTGCGATATTCAATATGGGTATGCGTTCGATTCAAAATTATTTTCAACGTCAAAGGGGGTTCCGTTGGCGCGTATTCGCGATGTGGTCCGTGGATATAGCGAAACCTATACGGAAGAAGATTTCCCTGAAAAGTATATCATACAAAATGGGGATATACTGATTGGAATGGATGGCGAGTTTAATATTGCTCGTTGGAAAGGCGGATGTGCGGCATTGAATCAGCGGGTTTGCAGGCTGGTTCCTCATGCGGATATCGATGACAGATATTTGTTTTATGCAATGCCGTCAAAATTGAAAGCGATCGAGGACAAGACGCCGTTCGTTACGGTAAGGCATTTATCCGCTCCCAAATTGAACGCGATAGAAATTCGTCTGCCGCCCTTCGAACAGCAGAGAGCGGAAGCGGATCGCTTGGACGCAATCAATAACAGCATTGCGTTGTGCGAAAAGATTCTTCTTAAAACTGACAGCCTCGTCAAATCACGGTTTATCGAGATGTTTGGCGAACCAAACGAGATGGATAAATGGCCCTGCTATAAGATAGAGGATATAGCCGATGTAACTGTTGGTCTTGTTATAAAGCCAACGAGATTCTATACAGAGGATGCCGAAAACGGCATAAAGGCGTTTAGGTCGCTCAATGTTCGTGAAATGCACGTCAATGATAGCGACTGGGTGTATTTTTCTGAGGAAGGGAACGAGCAAAACAAGAAGTCGCAGCTTCAAAAGGGTGATGTTCTTGTGGTAAGGTCAGGCTATCCGGGTACATCCTGCGTCGTTACCGATGAATATGTTGGTTGCAATGCCATAGACATAATGATTGCTCGCCCCAAACAGGACAAAATCAATCCGTACTATCTGTGTGCATTTAACAATTTTCCGCATGGCATGAACCAAATTCGTCACGGCACAGGTGGAGCGGCACAAAAGCACTTTGATGTGGGAGCATACAACAAAGTGACTATCCCTGTACCACCTATGGAGTTACAGGACAGTTTTGTGGAGTTTATGCAACTCGCCGACAAATCGAAACTGACCATACAGAAGAGTATAGAAGCTTTGCAGACACTGAAAGCTAAGCTCATGCAGGAATATTTTGGATAGAGAAAAAAGCTAGCCCCCCACCACCGCATCGCGGTTCCCCACCCCCAAGGGGGCGGACAATAAGGGGCGGGACTTGTTGCCTTGTACAGCAACAAGTCGAAATTTGCAATCCAAAAGAGCATGGAGCAACTGGAACTGCTGAGAGCATCCCTGATGCAGGCTTATTTTGGAGAAAAAAAGTCCGCCCCCAAGGGGGCGGGATTTGTTGCCTTGTACGGCAACAAGTTGAAATTGGCAATCCCAAAGAGCATGGAGCAACTGGGATTGCTGAGAGCATCCCTGATGCAGGATTCTTTTGGAGAAAAAAGTCCGCCCCATAGGGGGCGGGGGACCGCCGCAGGCGGTGGTGGGGGGATCAGCGTTGCTCTTAACGGTAAAAACGACAAATCGAATTGATGCTTCACGAGTTGCTCGAAAAGCAGAAGCTTTTGCGGGCGGCGCTGATGCAGGAGTATTTTGGATAAAGGGATTTCCATCAATCACGCAAAAAGCCGCAAGCAAAACGCCTGCGGCTTTCTCATCCTTATAACAATGAATAGCCGTTTGGCAGGCGTCCCTTTGTCCTGCATCTCTCGGGTCTGGCGTGCCAAACCCTGTCAGTACCATCGGCGCGTGGTTGGGACAATGTTTACCACCACAAACGGCTATCCACTTGCTAATTTATTTTACATCGTGTCTGTTTTTTTGTAAAGGATTTTCTTGTTTCGTAACACTCTCTGCCATTCCCAGTCATGGATTCTCTGAAAGGTTATGACGGAGTTTTTGAAATTTATGGGGTCAGCGGAGGTTTTCAGTCGAAGAATCAGTTTTACTTTTTTGCCGTCTTCCTCCACTTCTTTTAATAGCATGGCGGAAAAGGGAAGATTGGCTTCCAAGATATAATCGGGATCAGCAATGATGCCCGCGCCATATTTTCTGAAAAGGGGGTAGTCGTTTGGATGCCGATTTTTAATGTGGGAGATTTGTGTAGTGGTAATGATAACATCTTCTACGGCAATATCATCGGTTATCCTGCGATAAAGTTCTCTGTTCAATCGGCATATCAAATAGGTTTCTTTCATTCACAAAGCCCTCCAAACGTATTATATCATAACAAAGGCAAGAAACAAAAGGATTTCCCCGCAACGCCGCACAAAAAGCCGCAGGCAAGACGCCCGGCGGCTTTTTGCTGCAGTGTTTGTCACAGGGCGACAACCTCCCGATATTCCGGCGTTCGCCGCTTTCGTCTCACGGATGGCAACCAAATCATCGTCCACGCAGTCAAATTCCGGCCAAATGAGCCCCCAGTTTCACCCTTCATGTTGAACGGTTCTAGCCTTGCCTATGGAAAAGCTGGAGCAAAGGCGTTATAATAAGGGCAAAGCAAAGTGCCGTTGCGGTTTTCGACGGGGAGGAAGGTACAATATGGGAAAACAGGACATTGCGGGGCGAACGCTTCGGGAGCTTTCGGCAGGACAGGCGCCGGAAAACGACATGATCGTCGCCGCGCGGATCGGCGGGGAAATCCAAGGGCTGGGGGAAACGGCAGACGAGCGGGAAACGCCCGAATGGGTCTACCTTTCCCAGCCGATGGGGGAACGGATTTACCGTCGCTCGGTATTGTTCCTCGCCATCGTCGCGATGCGGGAACTGTACGGCGCGGCGGACGCGGAGCTGATTGTGCGCGCCTCGCTGAACGGCGGGCTGTACTGCGACTTGGAAGTGCCGGGCGGCGTAACGGGCGCGGCGGTTTCCGCGATTGAGGTGCAGATGCGCGCGATTGTGGCGGAGGATCGCGCCATCGGCTATCGCGTCATGCCCAAAGATGAGGCGGTGCGGGCTTTCAAAGAGGCACGGCAGATTCCGAAGGCGAATCTTTTGTACGGGCTGCCCGAGGAGACAGTCATGCTCTCTACGTGCGGCGAGCATATCGATGATTTGTACGGTGTCATGCTCGACAGGACGGGCGTGCTTGGCTGCTTCGATCTGATGCCCGTCGGCGGCGGGGTGCTCCTGCGGACGCCGCGCAGCGGCATGGGGCTTACGCTTTCCCCGCCGATGGCACAGCCGAAATTTGCCCAGACACTTTGGGAATCGAAGCAGTGGGCGAAAATCCTGCATTGCGAATATTTGCCCGACCTGAACCGCTCAATTCGGATTGGGAAGACGGGCGACCTGATCCGTGTTTCCGAGGCGCTGCATGAGAAAAAAATTGCCGAGATTGCCGACCGGATTGCGGCGGGCATCAAAAAAGCCCGGTTGGTGATGATTGCTGGGCCGTCGTCGTCGGGCAAGACGTCCTTCGCCCAGCGGCTCAAAGTGCAGCTTCGCGTGAACGGACTGGATCCCGTCTCGATTTCGCTGGACGATTATTTTGTGAACCGGGTGGAAACGCCGCTGACGCCGGAAGGCGCCTATGATTACGAGTCGCTGCACGCGCTGAACGTGGATCTGTTCAACGAGCATCTCGTCGCGCTGATGCAGGGCAAGGAGGTTTCGCTGCCGCGCTACGACTTCATCACGGGCGAGCGAAACGACGGGGCGGGGCCGCGCCTTTCCATCGCGCCGGAGCAACCGATTATTGTTGAGGGCATCCACGGGCTGAACGAGGAACTGACCCACGCCGTGCCTCGCGATGAGAAATTCAAGATTTACGTCAGCGCGCTGACCCAGCTCAATATTGATATGCACAACCGTATCCCGACCACCGACGCCCGCTTTGTGCGCCGACTTGTCCGCGATTACCAATTCCGCGCCTCCAGCGCGCTGAAGACACTCCGCCAATGGCCGGATGTCCGCAAGGGAGAGGAGCAGAACATTTTCCCGTACCAGGAGGATGCCGATGCCGTATTCAATTCCGCGCTGATTTACGAGTTGGCGGTGCTCAAAAAATATGCGGTTCCGTTGCTTTCGGCGGTGAAGCCCGACGAGGACGGCTACGCCACGGCGCAGAGCATCCTGCGGTTCCTGCGGTTCTTCGGCAGCATCGACGACGAGAGCGACATCCCGAACAACTCCATTTTGCGCGAATTCATCGGAAAATCCTGTTTCTTCACGAGCAACGGCGACCTGAAGGAAGGCGCAGGGCTATGAAAAAAGTACGGATTACCGTCATGCGGAAAGTCTGCCATCGGGACTTGATCGACGCGTATGAAAATCCCATCGAACACGCCTGCGAAATGGAAGAAGGGCAAAGCTTCACCGCCAACGGATGGCGCCGTCCCGAGGGGCTCTGCGAAAGCGCTTGGGATATCCTGTCGCCCTTCGTTATGGCGCTCTCCCACGGCGCGGCGGATTTTTACGATGGCTGGATGAAAAACAAAAAATCCGCGATGCTCTCCTGCAACGACGGCTTCCGCCCCGTGAGTTTTTTGGTGGAAGCGATGGACGAGGATGCGGAAGAGTGAAATGCAAAAAGAAACTCCCTGTATGCCGAAAGAGTGGCGTACAGGGAGTTTTGTTATGCGATTTTTACATTCTGCCTTTGCTCTTGAAAAATTCTTCCGCGACTTGTGGGAAGAGGGCATAGGAGAGAACGTCTTCCTCGGGGGCGTTGGCGTAGCCCTTGCTTGCCAATTCGTCCTTGAACTGGGCGACGGTGTTCTCCTTCGCGTCCTCTTTTGCGCAATCGTCGATAATCTCGTTTTCGGGAATGCCAAGTGTTTTGGTCAGGAAGTCGCGGTCGATGGGTTTCGGCGTGCGGCCGAACTTGCCGCGGGCGATGTCCTTGAATTCCTTCGGGACCATCTTGTAGCGCTGGCCCATCATGACGTTCATCGTGGCCATGGAGCCGACGATCTGGCTGGAAGGCGTGACGAGCGGCGGATAGCCGAGGTCGGCGCGGACGCGCGGCATCTCGTCGAGCAGGTCTTGGTATTTGTCTTCCATGCCCATTTCCTTGAGTTGGTTCGTCAGGTTCGAGAGCATGCCGCCCGGAATCTGGAAGTCCAGCACGTTCGGGTTCACGTCGAAATACCCTTTCAGCTTGAATTCCTCGATCAGTTCCTGTTTCACTTTCGTGAAGTGCTTGGAGATCGGGATCAGCTTCTGGCGGTCAAGGCCGGTGTCGCGCTCGGTGCCGACCAACGTTTCCACCATTGTCTCGGTGCAGGGCTGGGAGGTGTCGCAGGAGAAAGGGGCAAGCGCGCAGTCGATGATGTCCACGCCGGCCTCGATGGCCTTCAGATACGCCATCGAGCCGAACCCGCTGGTGTAATGGGTGTGAAGCTCGATCGGGACTTTGACGGCGGCCTTGAGCTTTTTCACGAGGTCTTCCGCCACATAGGGCTTGAGCAAGCCGGACATATCCTTGATGCAGACGGAGTGGCAGCCCATTTCTTCCAGTTTTTTCGCCAAATCCACGAATGTCTCGTTCGTATGGTATGGACTGACCGTGTAGACAAGGCAGCCTTGCACATGCGGTTTTTCGGCGCATTTCAAAGCTTCGCCGATGGCGGTGGTCAGGTTCCGGATGTCGTTCAGGGCGTCGAAAATGCGGAACACAGCGACGCCGTGCCTCGACGCCTGCCGCACGAACGCGCGCACCACATCGTCGGAGTAATGGTTGTAGCCGAGAAGGTTCTGGCCGCGCAGCAGCATCTGGATCGGCGTTTTTTTGAGGTGCTGTTTCAAAGTGTCGAGACGTTCCCACGGGTCTTCGCCGAGGAAGCGGAGGCACGAATCAAAGGTTGCGCCGCCCCACGCTTCCAGCGCGTTGTAGCCGATGGCGTCGAGCGCTTCCAGCTGGGGAATCATTTGCCCGATGCGCATACGGGTCGCGCAAAGGGACTGGTGCGCGTCGCGCAGGATGGTTTCCGTGATTTTTACGGGATTGTTTGCCATGAAATTCTCTCCCTTTCTTTTGTGTAATCGCGGCTTGCGGAAAGAAAAGGCGGCGTCCGTGCGTCGTCCCCGCAGTCGTGTTGCTTTGTCGCTTTTCTATAGTATAGGAAAATGCGCTTTCATTGTCAAAGGGAAAATGCAATCATTCCATCGGTTTCGCGAGTTCCTCTTTCACATATTCCTTGTACGCGGCGAGAAGCTTTTTCGTGGTTTCGCCGGGGGCGCCGTCGGCGATTGCGTCGCGGTCGAGCATCGTCATGGGGACGATTTCGTCGGCGGTGTTCGTGAAGAAGGCTTCCTCCGCGCCTTTCACGAAGTCGGGCGACAGCGTCTTTTCCACGACGGTGAGGCCGAGGGCGGGAGCGAGTTTTTCCTTGACGATGGCGCGGGTGACGCCGTTCAAAATCATCTCGTTTGCCGGGTGCGTCCAAAGCACCTCGTCCTTGACCACGAAAAAGTTTGCGTCTTCGCCTTCGGTGACGCTGTTCTTTTCCTTGCGGAAGAACAGCGCTTTTTTTGCGTTCTTTTTCCGAGCTTCTTCGGCCGCGAGGACGCTGCCCAAAAGGTTCAGCGAAGCGATGTCGCAGCGCAGCCAGCGGAGGTCCTCGACGAGCGCGGCCCGGATTCCTGTTTCCTGCCAGTCCGTATGAATCGGAATATCGCGGATCACGACGCTCAAATGCGGAAGATTGATTTTCGGCGGCAGGTAAGCGCGGGGGGAAGTGCCGCGTGTCAGTTGGAAATAAATGACGCCGTCCGTGATTTCCGCCTTTTCGATCAGCTCGTAAAAGACGCCGACCAGCTCCGCGTCCGCGTCCGTAATGGGAATCGCCAATTCACGCATGGAACGGCGGTAACGCTCCAAATGCTCCTCCAGCGCGAAGCATTTGCCGCCATAGACGCGGATGGTCTCAAATACGCCGTCGCCAAACTGGAAGCCGCGATCCTCCAAATGGACGGCGTAGGTGTCCAACGGCAAGAACGCGCCGTCGTAATAAGCAAGTTCTTTCAATGTGCAAGACCTCCCTAAAATACTCAATCTATTATAGAAGAATTTTTTGACAAACGAAAGGGGCGACGAGGATTTTTTTGAAACTTTCTTTGACAAGCGGGGATTTTTGGGGATATAATAATCGTTAACGAAAACAGAACGGTCAATTCTTTTTTGTTATTCACGGCAGACATTGAACGGTTCGGATTTCATGATTTACTTTGGTTTCTCTTGACATTCAAATAAAAATGGAGGTGTTGTTTTTTTGTCGAAGGGACAACAAAAGTTGCAGGTCATTCCTCTGGGCGGCTTGGGGGAGATCGGCAAAAATATGACGGTTTTTCGCGTGGACGACGAGATCCTGCTGGTCGACGCAGGATTGATGTTCCCCGAGGACGATATGCTGGGGATTGATCTTGTGATTCCCGATATCACATATCTGTTGGAAAATCGCGAAAAAATCAAGGCTATTGTTCTCACGCATGGGCATGAGGACCATATCGGCGCGCTTCCGTATGTGCTGAAGCAGATTGACGTACCGGTCTACGGTACACGGCTTACGCTAGGCATTTTGACGGGGCGGTTGAAGGAACACGGCGTGAGCTGCGAAAAGCTGAAGCCCGTCGCGCCGGGCGATGTCATCAATATCGGCTGTTTCAGCGTCGGATTTATCCGCGTCAATCACAGCATCCCCGACGCCGTGGGACTTTCCATTCGCACGCCGGTGGGCATGGTCGTCCACACAGGCGATTACAAGCTGGATTATACGCCGATTGACGGGGAAATGACTGATTTCCGCCGTTTTTCCGATCTCGGGAATCGGGGCGTGCTTTTGCTTCTGGCGGACAGTACGAACGCGGAACGCGAGGGGCATACGCCCAGCGAGCGCACGGTGGGCGCGGCCTTTGACAAGGCGTTTCACAACGCGAAGCAGCGCATCATCGTCGCCACGTTTTCGTCGAATGTCCACCGCATCCAGCAGGTCATTGACACAGCGGTGCGCTACAAGCGAAAAGTCGCCGTGTTGGGCCGCAGCATGGTGAACGTAGTCACGATTTCCTTGGAACTCGGCTATATCAGCGCGCCGGAAGGCACGATTATTGACATCGACGAAATCAATTTCTATTCGCCGAACCAAGTCGTCGTCATCACGACGGGCAGCCAAGGCGAGCCTATGTCGGCTCTGACACGCATGGCAGTGGGAGAACATCGCAAAGTGACCATCGTGCCCGGCGATACCATCATCATTTCGGCGACGCCGATTCCCGGCAATGAAAAGTTGGTGTCGAAGACCATCGATCATCTGCTGAAGCTCGGCGCAAACGTCATTTACGGGCGCGGCGAGGGAATCCATGTTTCCGGTCATGCGAGCCAGGAAGAAATCAAGCTGATGCACAATCTGGTGCGCCCGAAGTTTTTCATTCCGGTGCATGGCGAATACCGCCACCTGATCAAGCACTCGAAGCTCGCGCAAGAACTCGGGATGCCGAAGGAAAATATCTTCATCAGCGAAAACGGGCAGGTGCTTGAATTTACCCGCGATACCGGCGCGGTGGCTGGAAAAGTGACGGCGGGGCGTGTGCTGGTGGACGGCCTCGGCGTCGGCGACGTCGGGAACATCGTGCTTCGCGACCGCAGGCAGCTTTCGCAGGACGGCATCTTGATTATCGTTTTGACGATGAACAAGGAGACCGGCGAAGTTGTTTCCGGGCCGGATATCGTATCCCGCGGCTTCGTCTATGTGCGCGAGTCCGAGGCACTGATGGACGAGGCGAGGGCACGGGTAGAGCAGGCCCTTGATCGTTGCCAGGACGAGCGGGTTGTCGAGTGGGGCGCCATCAAGTCGAATATCCGCGATGTTCTCGGACGGTACTTGTTTGACAAGACCCGCCGCCGCCCGATGATCCTTCCGATCATCATGGAAGTATAATAGTGTAAATCAAAAGCTCGCAGGGAACGTAAAATTCCTTGCGAGCTTTTTCATGCTCATTTTGTAAACAAGCCCTGGTATCATGCCGTTTTACAAAATATCGATATGGCACATTTTCATCGCTTCCAGCGCGCGGGTGTGGCTCTCCGGGGTGACGCCCGCGCAGCAGTTGGCTTCCACGCGGATTTTTGCTTCCGGCAGGAACGCTTTCAGCAGCATCGCGTTCGAGATGACGCAGATGTCGGTGCAGAGGCCCACGAGGTCTATGACGTCACAGTCGGCGACGAGCGGGGGCAGTCCCGGGGCGCCGAAGGTCGGCTTTTCCAGCACGACGGCATCTTTTGCGTAAGGGAGCAGCGCGGCGGCAAGCCCCCAGCCGCGGGACGGCTTGATGCAGTGTTCCACGGGCAGTTTTTTTCCTTCGGCGGTTTCGAGATAGTCCTTGCGGTGGGTGTCCTGCGTGAAAATCAGTTTTTCTCCGTTCTTGACGGCGGCCTTGACCCGCTCGGCGACGGCGGGCACGATAGCCTGCGCCTCGGGTGTGCCGAGGGAGCCGTCGACAAAATCGTTTTGCATATCGATGACGACGAGAGCTTTTTTCATGGATGGAAACCCTTCCTTTCTTGTTGAAAAATGAGGGGGAAGATTGTTTATAGTTTACGCGGTTCGGCTGAAATGTCAATCCGAAGGGAAAAGGCTTGACTATCGTCTTGCCTTCCATTAGAATAGGGGCGGAACGGCAAAGGGGCGGGGCTTCTTTGCTGTGTTTCTATATGACGGCTATGCCGGTTGGCGTTATGGAGGGAATTTATTTATGTGCGGTATTGTTGGCTATGTCGGCGACGGCGAAGCGGCGAAGTTTTTGATGGAGGGCCTGACGAAGCTCGAATATCGGGGGTATGACTCCGCGGGCATCGCGGTGTTTGACGGCGAAAACATCCGTGTGGAGAAGAGCGTAGGCCGTCTGGCCGAGTTGAAGGAAAAACTGGGAAACGATATTCCCGCCGGACCAATGGGCATCGGGCATACGCGTTGGGCGACCCATGGCCGCCCGTCCGATCTGAACTCGCATCCGCATGCGGACTGTGAGGGAGATTTTGTCGTCGTGCACAACGGCATTATTGAAAATTATCTCGCGTTGAAGGAAGAACTGATTGCGAAGGGCCATACCTTCCGCTCGGAAACGGACACGGAGGTGCTGCCGCATCTTTTGGAGGAGGTCTACAACGGTGATTTCGAGGCCGCCGTGCGGGAGGTGCTCCGCCGCGTCGAGGGCTCGTATTCCATCGTATTCATGTCGCGCCGCCATCCCGGCAAGTTGATCTGCTCAAAGCAGGACAATCCGCTCGTCATCGGGCTGGCCGACGGGGAAAACTTTATCGCCTCGGATATCCCGGCGATCATTGCGCACACGCGGCGCACCTATATTTTGAGCGACGGCGAGATGGCGGTGGTTACGAAAGAAGGCGTAACCATTACGAACCATGCCGGGAAACCTGTCCACAAGAAGGTTTTTGAGGTCAACTGGAACGCCGAGGCGGCGGAAAAGGGCGGCTTCGAGCATTTCATGCTGAAGGAAATCCACGAGCAGCCGAAGGCGGTTCGGGCGACGCTGTCCTCGCGGATTGCGAAAGACGGCCGCTCTGTGGTGCTGGAGGAACTGAGCTGGGACAAGGCGTTCCTGGACGACATCCACAAGATTTTCATTGTGGCCTGCGGTACCGCCTATCATGCCGGACTGGTCGGCAAATATTACATCGAGAACATGGCGCGCATCCCCGTCGAATGTGATATTGCCTCAGAGTTCCGCTATCGTTCGCCGATTATCGACGAGCACACGCTGACCATCGTCGTCAGCCAGTCCGGCGAGACCATCGACACGTTGGCGGCCCTGAAAGAGGCCAAGCGGCTCGGCTCCAGGACGCTGGCGGTCACGAATGTGGTCGGGTCTTCCATCGCCCGCGAGGCCGATCAGGTCGTTTACACTTGGGCGGGCCCGGAAATCGCTGTCGCTTCCACGAAGGCGTACACGACGCAGCTGATCGTGATGCTGCTCCTTGGCCTGTACATGGCGGGGATTCGGGACACGCTGCCGAAGGAGCGTGTGGCGGAGCTGGTGCGAGGATTGAAGGAAATCCCGACGCAGATTAGCCGCACATTGGAGGACGTTGACCCGATTAAGACGTTCGCGCGGCAATATGGCTTCAACGAGGATGTGTTCTTCATCGGCCGTTCGTTGGATTACGACGTGGCTCTGGAGGGTTCGCTGAAGCTCAAGGAAATCAGCTATATCCACGCGGAGGCTTACGCAGCGGGCGAACTGAAGCACGGGACGCTGGCCCTGATCGTGGACAGTGTGCCGGTCATCGCGCTGGCGACGCAAAAGAGCGTTTACGAAAAGACGCTCTCCAATATCAAGGAGGTCAAGGCTCGCGACGCCGTAGTGATCGGCATTGCTTCCGTCACGGACACGGAACTGGAAAAATACGTCGATCATGTCATCAAGGTGCCGGAGACGGACGAGATGCTGATCCCGCTCCTCGCGGTGGTTCCGCTCCAACTTCTCGCGTACTACGCGGCCATCACGCGGGGCTGCGACGTGGACAAACCGAGAAATCTCGCGAAGTCGGTCACGGTGGAATAAACAGGAAGTTTGCAAATGTTGCGGCGGGGTGAATCCCGCGCCGCAACATTTCTTAATTTCCTTAAGGAAACGCCAAACAAGCCCCGCCGCGCCCCTGCTGGGTCTTTTTCCGTCATGCCGCGTCAAAGTGCTTTCGATGTAGCGATGCTACGCCTTCAAGCACTTTTCCTTGCTTGACGAAAAAATCCCTCGGCAGGGTCACGACTTGACTTATTCGTCGTTTCCTTAAAAATCCTAACTACGATTAAGTATCAAAGGGGGAAGCGGAATGGGTCGTTGGTTGGTCGTGTATTCGTCCGTCACGGGCAATACGAAAAAGGTGGCGGAGGCATTTTGCGAAGCGGTGGGCGGAACGTTGGCCGCCGTTGAGGACGCGAAAATGCCAGAAGGATTTGACGCGGTGGCGGTCGGGTACTGGCTTTGGCGCGGCGGTCCCGATCCGAAGACGGCGGCGTACCTTTCAAAGCTCTCCGGCGTGAATGTGGCGCTTTTCGAGACCCACGCGGCGGAAAATCGGAGCGAGCATTCGGTGACGGCGTTTGCCCGGGCGGCGGCTTGCCTCGGGAAAAATTGCCGTGTGCTGAACGTGTTCGAGTGCCAAGGGCAGGTGCCGGAGCAAGTCCGCGAGAAACGCGCGAAACTGGAAGCGGAGAAGTCGAAAGATCCGCACGCGAAAGCGCAAGGCTGGAAAACTTCCGTCGGCCATCCGGGCGAAGCTGACCTCGCGGCGGCAAAAGAGTTTGCGCTTCGGACAGACAAGAAGCTTTCGTATTTTTTGAAGAAAGGCGACGCTTGACGAAGAAAACGCAGAGAAAATTTTGAAAAAAGCATCATAACACGGATTTTCCGAAAGCCAATAAATTTGGCACAAACGACATTTTGCGTCCTGAACGACGAAAAATTTTTCGTTTGTGCCGTTTTTTTATTGCAATTCTTGCCTTCCCCTCTGGGGAAGGTGGCGCGCGAAGCGCGACGGATGAGGTTTTGTAACGCTACATCTGATACAAGCGTTACGCTGTGAAAACCTCACCCACCGCCTTCGGCGGTCCCCCCTCCTCAAAGGGGAGGGCAGGATATTGGCAATTTCTAATCAAGAAATATAGAGTATAAAATTCACGAAATTATGGAATTGAGTGGTTCTGAGAAAAAGGAGGAGTTTTTATGCGCTCTTATGTCCTACGGGGGGCAGCATTCTGCACCGAGCAGACACTCTTGCAAACGCCAAAAGAAATCGGTTCCAAACGCGCGGCGCAAAGTGGAAACAGGCGCTGGCTGGGCCGTGGCCGCATGGACGCTGGGGATGGCACCGGAGGCTTTCGCCCATCCGATGCTCGACGCGGCGGGGGCGGGCGTGAACGTCGCGACGGCCGGAAACGTCATGAACCTCACCGGCTCGCAGCCGAACAACCTGATTAAGTGGGTAGACTTTTCCATCTCCGGCGGCAAGACCGTGGACTTCCACGACAAAAATTATCTGAACTACGTCACGGGGAGCGCGGTGTCGGATATTCAGGGGACGCTGAAAGGCACGGGGAGCATCTACCTCGTGAACCCCAACGGCATCCTGATCGGCGACGGCGCGACGGTGAATGAGGGGAGCCTTTATCTCTCGACGAAAGAGTTGCCCCATCGCTTTCCATCGCCGCGCCCGCCGTGCCCGTTCCTTCGGGGCGCGCAGCGGATGAGCTTCCTGCGAAGGACACCGACATCTCGGACGAGACGCGGACACGAACGGACGCACCCGCCGAGGTTCGCTTCACCCTTTTCGAGATTCGCGTCGAACATGACGGCATGAATCTTTCCGACGAGAAAATGGCGGAAATTTCCGAGCCCTATATCGGGCGCGAAATCTCCGGCGCGGAACTTTCCAAGCTTTTGGCGAAGCTGACCGTCTACGCCCACAGTCACGGCTACCCGGTGGCGGCGGCCTACGTTCCCGCGCAGACGGCGTCAGAGGGGCGGCTCGCCCTTGATATTTTGCCGGGGCGGCTGGGAAAAATCGCTTTGCAAAACGAGAGCCGCCTTTCCGACGATGTGGCGAAAGGCATCCTCTCTCGTCTCACAGAAAAAGAAATCCTCCGCACGAAAGCTTTGGAATCGGCTCTGTACCTGCTCGATGAATTGAGCGGCGTCCACGCGGCGGCGACGCTTTCCTCCGGCGCGGAAACGGGCGCGCCGGAAGCGAGACGTTGAAGGGCTGGGGCATCGGCGCGACGTACAGCAAAGAAAACGACTGGTACGTGAGGATCGACTATGCGCGGCGCATCGGCGCGCCGGAAATCCCGTCCAACGACGCCATGAGCCGGGATCGGTTCTGGTTTTTCGTGGGAAAGATGTTTTGAGGGGAACGCGGGGAGTTTCCGTTGACAGTTTTCCCGTCTTTCGCTATGATGTAAAGGAGAGTTTGCGAGAAGTTCTTCGAGCATGTCGGGAGATGGTTTTGGATGAAGGTTTCTATTATTATTGGCAGCGATTCGGATTGGCCGGTGATGAAGCCGGCGGCGGAGACGTTGAAACAATTCGGCGTGGAGGCCGAAGTGACGGTGGCCTCGGCGCACCGTACCCCTGCGCGGGTGGAGAAACTGGTGAAGGAAGCGCCTGAACGCGGCGTCGGCGTGTTCATCGCGGCGGCGGGCGGCGCGGCGCATTTGTCGGGCGTTGTGGCGAGCCACACGGTGCTGCCTGTCATCGGGGTGCCGATCAACGCGACGCCGCTGAACGGCATGGACGCTCTCTTGGCGACGGTGCAGATGCCGTCGGGAATCCCCGTGGCTACGATGGCGGTCAACGGCGCGAAAAACGCGGCGCTTTTTGCCGTGCAGATTCTCGCGGGCCAGGACGCGAGGCTCGCGGATAAGCTCAAGGAGCATCGGGCAACTTTGGCGAAGGAAGTAGAGAAAAAAGCGGCCTATGTCGCATCCCAGCTATAAAGGCGGCGGATGCGGCACGGGCTGCTTTTTGCACTTTTACATATGAATAAAAAATGGAGGCACGAAGGCGAATGAAAAAGAAAGAGGCGCTTTACGAAGGCAAGGCAAAAATCATGTACGCGACGGACAAGGCGGATGAGCTCCTGGTCTATTACAAGGACGACGCGACGGCGGGCAACGGCGCGAAGAAGGGAACGATTGCCGACAAGGGCGTCATGAACAACAAGATGACGGAGTTCTTCTTCAAACTGCTGGAGAAGGAAGGCGTCAAGACGCATCTTGTCGATGTGACGGGCGACCGTGAAATGCTAGTTAAGAAGCTCGACATGATTCCGTTGGAGGTCATCGTGAGGAATGTGGCGGCGGGCAGCTTTTCCCAGCGCTTTGCCGTCAAGGAAGGGACGCCGCTGAAAATCTCGACGGTGGAGTTCTGCTACAAGAACGACGATCTCGGCGATCCGTTCATGAACAATTACCATATCGCGGCACTGGGGCTCGCGACGCCGGAAGAAGTCGCCGAGATCGAGAAGCAGGCGTTAAAAGTCAACGATATTTTGAAGGCTTTCTTGAAGGAAAAGAAGGTCGACTTGATCGACTTCAAGTTGGAATTTGGCCGTTTGGACGGAAAAATCGTGCTCGGCGACGAAATTTCCCCGGACAACTGCCGCTTCTGGGACAGCGACACCCATGAGAAGCTGGACAAGGACCGTTTCCGCCGCGACCTCGGCAACGTGGAGGACGCGTACAAGGAAATGCTCCGTCGTTTGACGGGCGAGGAGCGCTGACCATGGGCGCGAATCTGACATATCGTGACGCGGGCGTGGACATCGATGCGGGCAACCGCTCCGTGCAGCTCATCAAGGACAGTGTGCGCGCGACGTACCGCCCGGAGGTTTTGGGCGACCTCGGCGGCTTCGGCGGGCTTTTTGCCCTTGACACGAAAAAGTACAGGGAGCCGGTGCTTGTCTCCGGCACGGACGGCGTCGGCACGAAACTGAAGCTGGCGTTTCTGCTGAACAGGCACGATACGGTGGGGCAGGATGCGGTGGCGATGTGCGTCAACGATATTCTCGTGCAGGGCGCGGAGCCGCTGTTCTTCCTGGACTATCTGGCGGTGGGAAAGCTTGACCCGGAGCAGGTGGCAACGGTGGTCAAGGGCGTCGCGGCGGCCTGCAAGGAATCGGGGTGTGCGCTGATCGGCGGCGAGACGGCGGAAATGAGCGGCTTCTATCCGGATGGCGAGTATGACATCGCGGGCTTTGCCGTCGGCGCGGTGGAAAAATCG
The DNA here is from genome assembly GCA_017480545.1 of Schwartzia sp. (in: firmicutes). Classification (GTDB taxonomy): domain Bacteria; phylum Bacillota; class Negativicutes; order Selenomonadales; family Selenomonadaceae; genus RUG12372. The sequence continues at coordinate 25,487 of JAFVAI010000112.1, forward strand.
GAGATTATCACGGAAAAGCGCGTCAACGAAGGCGACGTGCTGATTGGGCTGCCGTCCACGGGAATCCATTCCAACGGTTTTTCCCTCGTGCGAAAAATTGTATTCGAAGTCAAGGGGTTCAAGGGCGACGAACATATCCCCGAGCTGGGGGACAAGACGCTGGGCGAGGTGCTCTTGACGCCGACGCGGCTTTATCCCCGCGTCTGCCTGCCGTTGATTCGCGATTTCCATCTGCACGGCATGGTGCATATTACGGGCGGCGGGTTCTATGACAATATCCCGCGGGCTTTGCCGGAGGGATTCGGTGTCGAGATTGACACGTCGGCGTGGGCGATGCCGCCGATTTTCCGGCTTTTGCGGGAATGGGGCGGTGTCGAGTGGCCGGAAATGTACCGTACATTTAATATGGGCATCGGCATGATTCTGATTGTCGGCGCGGAGGAGGCCGACGCGTTGGCGGAAGCGTTGGACAAGGCAGGAGAGATGGCCTGCCGGATCGGCCGCGTGACACGAAGCGGCGAGGTCGTGCTCAAAGGCGGCGTTTTTGATGGCAAATAAAGAAATATTGGGTGTGCTGTGCTCCGGGCGCGGCACGAATCTCCAGTCCATTTTGGCGGCGGTGGACAGCGGGCAGATTCCCGCCCCCGTCGGCGTGGTGCTGACGGACAAGCCGGACGCGAAAGCACTGGAACGCGCGGAGCAAGCGGGCATTCCGCATTTTTGCGTCAATCGCAAGGCATACGCGGACAAGCAGGCATTCGAGGAAGCGCTTGTGGAAAAATTGCGCGGGCACGGCGTTACGCTTGTCATTTTGGCGGGCTTCATGCGGATATTGAGCCCGTATTTTGTCCATGAATTTCCGGGGCGCATCCTGAACATCCACCCGTCGCTCCTGCCGTCCTTCGGCGGCGCCCACGCGCATCGCGACGTATTGGCTTACGGTGTCAAGGTTTCGGGCTGCACGATCCATTTTGTGGACGAAGGCATGGACTCCGGCCCGATCATCCTGCAAACAGCGGTGCCGGTGCTGGACGGGGACGATGAAGATACGCTGGCGGCACGGGTGCTGGAACAGGAGCACAAGCTATATCCGAGAGCGATAAAACTGTTGCTGCAAGGAAAATTGAACATCGAAGGTCGGAAAGTGCGGATTTTGGAATGATATATTTTGGATAAAGGAGAGGCATGGCGATGAAAATCAAGCGGGCTTTGATTAGCGTTTCGGACAAGGCGGGCGTTGTGGAGTTTGCGCGGAAACTCTCGGCGGCGGGCGTGGAGATTGTTTCCACCGGCGGCACGATGCGCGCGCTGAAAGAGGCGGGCATTCCCGTGCTTTACGTCAGCGATGTGACGGGTTTCCCGGAGATCATGGACGGGCGTGTCAAGACGCTAAACCCGTATATCCACGGCGGCATCCTCGCGGTGCGGGACAATCCGGCGCATCAGCAGGCGATGAAGGAACACAAGATTATCCCGATTGACCTCGTGGCGGTCAATCTCTATCCGTTCAAGGAGACTGTCGTGAAGCCGGGCGTGACGCTTGCGGAGGCCATCGAGAACATCGACATCGGCGGTCCGGCGATGATTCGTGCGGCGGCGAAAAATTTCAAATTCGTCACGGTGGTGACGAATCCTGCGCGTTATGACGAGGTGGCGGAGGCGATTCTTTCCGACGGCGCGACCAGCGGGATGCTCCGTATGCAGCTCGCGCAGGAGGCGTTTGCGCACACGGCGGATTATGACGCGCATATCCAAGCGTATTTGAAAGAGCAAATGGAAAAGTAAAGGGGCAGCGCAAATGAATATTTTACTGATTGGCAGCGGCGGACGCGAACACGCGTTGGCGTGGAAGATCAGCCAAAGCGTGCACACGGATAAGCTCTACGCTGTGCCGGGCAATCCAGGCATCGCAAGCTTTGCCGAGTGCATTTCCAGCGTTTCCGTCGAGGACAATGACGCGATTGTCGCGTTGGCGAAGGAGAAAAATATCGGTCTCGTCGTGGTCGGCCCGGAAGTGCCGTTGGTGAACGGCGTCGTGGATGCATTGACGGCGGCGGGCATCAAAGCGTTCGGCCCGACGAAAGACGCCGCCGAGCTGGAAGGCTCGAAGGTCTACGCGAAAGTGGTCATGCGTCGCTACAAGATTCCGACGGCGCGCAGCGAGGTCTTCGGCGATGTGTCCCGCGCCCACGTTTACGTCCGGCAGATGCGGCAGCCTTTCGCCATCAAGGCGGACGGCCTCGCGGCGGGCAAAGGCGTGATTTTGACAAAGACGGTGGACGAAGCTATCGAAGCCATTGACCTTTTAATGAAAGAAAAAGCCTTCGGTGACGCGGGAAACCGTGTCGTTATTGAAGAATTCATGGAGGGCGAGGAAGCCTCGGTGTTGGCGTTTACCGACGGCGAAACCATTGTCGCCATGCCGGCGTCCCAGGATCACAAGCGCGTGAACGACGGAGACGAAGGGTTGAACACGGGCGGCATGGGCGCATACGCGCCCGCGCCGGTCATCACGCCTAGGCTTTCCAAGCGCATCATGGAAGAAATCTTGAAGCCGGCCATCGAGGGCATGAAAACGGAAGGCCGTCCATTCAAAGGCTGCCTGTATGCGGGCTTGATGATTACGGCGAAAGGACCGAAGGTCGTGGAGTTCAACGCGCGGTTTGGCGACCCGGAGACACAGGTCGTGTTGCCGCTGCTGAAGAGCGATCTTGTTGAAGTGATGTTGGCCTGCGTGGACGGAACGCTGGCGGAGACGAAAGTCGAATGGTCGGACGAGGTGGCGGTTTCCGTGGTCATGGCTTCCGGCGGTTACCCGGGGGTCTATGAAACAGGCAAAAAAATCACGGGCGTTGGCGAGGCGGAAAATGGCGGCGCACTGGTGTTCCACGCGGGCACGGCAGAAAAGGACGGCGCCATCGTCACATCGGGCGGCCGCGTACTGAACGTGGTCGGTGTCGCGCAGGACATCCCGGAAGCAGTGAAAAAAGCCTACACGGGCGTCGGGAAAATCTCCTTTGACGGCGCGCACTACCGGAAGGACATCGCGCATCGGGCGTTGGAGCGCTTAAACTGAATGATAAATCTCCTTGTGTGAGGTCGCATGAGGAGATTTTTGCTGCCAAGGCTTCAAATCATGGGCTGGTTTGTGTACGATATAGGGAGATGTGGCAAAATGCATTCTTACCAGAAAATCGAAAAATGGTTGCAGGAAGATAACGGTGCGGTGCTCAGGGAAGAGGCACGGAAATTGGCGGAAGAGGAGCGCAGGAAAAACGAGGGAGCACTTCGCGACGCGACGGGGATGTCGGCGGAGGATGTGGGACTGTTGTTGCGGTTTGCGGAGGCGGCAGGGAATCTTTACGGTCGAATTCCCTTGGAGGATTTTTACCGGATTGTGCGGGATCTGGCGCCGGAACTGAAGATTGAGCAAGAGACGTTTCTTTCGTTTATGCGGGGACTGGACGGAAAACAGAATCTTTATGTTGCAGAGCCGGGAAATCTGGAAACCGTGCCGGAGAAGGCAACGATGGATTGCGAACTTTTGGCGCAGTGGGTGGCTTGGGACTATGACACGTACGATGCAATACGCGAGCGTCACGCGAAGTGTCCAAGGTACGTGCCAAAGCGTGAGGAGTTTCTGCAGTACGCGGATGACAGTTATTATGAAGATACCCCGGCAAAGCAAACAATGCGTGATTTTCTCACGGAACAATGCGGCTTGCGAGGAGAAGATATAGATAAATGGCTGGATCAGATCCTGACAGGTCTGCATATCGCCACGGATTTGACACCGGAAACGCTGTTGCAAGACGCAGTGAACAGTTACGCCATGCGGCCGGATTTGTTTCTCCGGATACGTGCCCATTCCCAGGAGTTTGCCCGATGTGTCGGGGCGCTTTATGAACATTTGCGATTTGTGTACACGAATGGGCACACACTGGCGGAACTGCGAAAAATGCAGGATGTCACCGGAATTGAGGTCGAGCCGCCTGTGGATTTTTCAGAGTATGAATTGGTGTCGGAGCGTGAAAGCAAGATCGGGCGAAATGAGCCATGTCCCTGCGGGAGCGGGAAGAAATACAAAAAATGCTGCGGAAGGGGCAAGTAGGCGGCTATCATGACAAAAGAATAGTTTATGGATGCAATCGCGCGAAGAAGCGCAATCCCCGAAGCCGCTCGATAGGTTGGCTTTCGGGGATTCTGTATTTTCGGCACAGGTTCCGCAAACCAATGAGTGGGCGATTCCTTCCGTTTCCCTGCTATCAAAACCTTTTGGGGCAAGAATTTCTTGCCTCGTATTTTTTTGTTCGCGGAACAATTTTTTTCGCAATCACGCAATCAAAAAAGACCGCTGTTCCCAGTCGGGAGGCGGCCTTTTTGCGAAACAATCTCACAGTGTCTCAAAAGGTGTACCTTTTGGGACACCCAAAAACTTATTTATTTATAACACAAACCCCCCGTCATTTCAAGGGGTTATTTTTTTGCCCTTCGAAAAACCGGCCGCTTTTCGCCCAAAAACAGCCTGTCCAAAAAGGTACACCTTTTGGGACACATTTGGACACGACGAAAACGGCGCGGCGACCGCGTCTGGGAGGGGGCGGAGTCATGAAAATCTCGTTGTTCCCGCACAACCAATCCGCCTACGACTCCGCCGTTGCCATGCTCGCCGGGACGGGCAAGGCCGCGGTCGTCCACCCGACCGGCACCGGGAAAAGCTTCATCGCCTTCAAGCTCTGCGAGAACAATCCGAAGGCGCGCGTCCTCTGGCTGTCCCCTTCCGGGTACATCTTTCGGACGCAGGTGGAAAACCTAGCGCGGACCGGGGCGGAGCCACCGGGCAACATCTCGTTCCTCACCTATGCGAAGCTGATGCTTCTTTCCCCGGAGGAAATCGAAGCGCTGCAGCCCGGCTGCATCATCCTCGACGAGTTCCATCGCTGCGGCGCCGAATATTGGGGCCGGGGTGTGCAGCGCCTGCTTGCCGCCTATCCCGGCGCGCCCGTGCTGGGGCTTTCCGCGACGAGCATCCGCTATCTCGACAACCGGCGCGACATGGCGGACGAACTTTTCGACGGTTGCGTCGCCTCGGAAATGACGTTGGGGGAGGCCGTCGTTCGCGGCATCCTCGCGCCGCCGACCTATGTGCTTTCGGCCTTTTCCTGTGAGCGGGACATCCGGCATTACGAAACGAAAATCCGCAAAGCGAAAAACCCCGCGATACGCCGAAGCGCGGAGGAAAAACTGCAAGCCATCCGCCGTGCCGTCGCCCAAGCGGACGGCCTCGACCTCATCTTCAAAAAACACATCAAGGACACGAGCGGCAAATACATCCTCTTCGTGCCGAACGCGGAATCCATGAAGACGGTCAAAGAACACTGCCCGGCGTGGTTCCGGGACATCGACAACGCGCCGCACATCTACACGGCCTACTCCGACGACCCGGAAACCAGCAAGGCTTTCGCCGAATTCAAAGCGGACAAAAGCGGCCGGCTGAAAGTGCTGATTGCCATCAACATGCTCAACGAGGGCATCCACGTCGAGGACATTTCCGGCGTGATCCTGTTCCGCCCGACCATATCGCCGATCATCTACAAGCAGCAAATCGGGCGGGCGCTTTCCGCCTCCGGGACGAAACGCCCGCTCATCCTCGACATCGTCGCGAACATCTGCAACCTTTGCAGCATCGACTCCCTGCGGGACGAGATCACGGAAACGCTGCGGATCTTCCGCGAGCGCGGGGACGGGGACAAAATCGCGGTCGACGGCTTTCAAATCCTCGACGAAACCATGGACTGCCGGAAGCTCTTCGACGAACTGGACAAAATCCTTTCCTCCTCATGGGAAGAAATGTACCAAAGACTGCGCGCGTACAAACGGCAACATGGCCATGCGAACGTCCCGGCGGCCTACAAGACGCCGGACGGTCTTTCCTTGGGGAACTGGTGCGTCGTCCAACGGCGCATCTACCGGGGAACCAGCGCGGGCCTGCTCACGGAAGCCCGCATCCGGAAACTCGAGGATATCGGCTTCCAATGGGAACCGCTGGAAGAGCGCTGGCGGCAGGGATACGCGTACGCCTCGGAATATCTGAAACGAAATCATCATCTGGACGTCCCGGCGCTTTACAAGACGGACGACGGCTTCCCTTTGGGCACATGGATCCGGGACAACCGTGCCGCCTTCCGGAAGCGGAAGCTTTCGGAAGAAAAGATTCGTCGGCTCCAAGAGATCCAGATGATCTGGGACGTGGACGAATACCGCTGGATGCGGAACTACGCCCTTTGCCGGGCCTACGTCCGAAAACATAACAAGCAAGTGCCCTACGGCTACGTCACTTCCGACGGCGTCCGGCTCGGCAAGTGGCTGTCCAAGGTCAGGACGAACCACGTCAACAAGGCGGAACGCTACCGGGCGCTTCGGGACGACCAAATCGAGCTATTGGCCGAGATCGGCGTCAAACTCGAAAAGGGCGGCGGCCGGTCATGGGAACGCAGCTTTGCGGCGGCGGAACAATATTTCCGGGAAAACGGAAATCTGGACATCCCCGAGGGGACTGCGTCGCCCGACGGCGTGAGGCTCCGCCGATGGTTGGACTGCCAGCGGCAGAGCTACGCGGGCCTGAACCACGGCTCCGTCACGCCGGAGCGGAAGGCCAAACTGGACGCCTTGCACTTCGACTGGAGCCTGCGCAAGCGGGAGGACACATGGCCGGCTTATTTCCAAAGCGTCGAGGCCTATGCCCGCGCCCATAAGGGGAAGCTCCCGCCGAGAAGCTATGTGGACGGGCAGGGCCTGCGGCTCGGGGCATGGCTCGGCAACCAACGGGAAAAATACCGCAAGGGAAAACTCCCGAAGGAACGCGAGGCTCTGCTCCGCGGCGTCGGCGCAAAACTGGACGGCGGGGCCAACGAGGCGCGCTGGTGGGACGGCTACCGAAAAGCGATGGAATGCAAGCGCCTGTTCCCCACCATGAAAATCCCGGCCCTGTATCGGACGAAAGACGGATACCCCATCGGCGAGTGGCTGAGAACGCAGGTGAGGACGGAGGCAGTGGGAAAGCTCAAGGAAGAGCGGAAGGAACTGTTGGACGGGTTGGGAGTGCCGTGGAAGAGCACGGCGGAAAATTCTGCAATGGGAATGGATATGACACATGCTTGATGCAAACGGACATACAACAGCAAAACGAAACATACCCTTCAGCCCGCCGGACATATCGGAGGCCGAGATCAGGGAAGTGGCGGCGGCGCTCCGCTCCGGGTGGATCACCACCGGGCCGCGGACGAAGGAACTGGAAAAGCGGCTCGCGGACTTTATCGGCACGAATCGTGTCGTTTGCCTGAACTCCGCCACCGCCGCCGAGGAACTGAACTTTCGTGTGCTTGGCGTCGGGGAAGGGGACGAGGTCATCGTCCCGGCTTACACCTACACGGCGACAGCCTCCGCCGCCATCCACGTCGGCGCGAGGGTGGCTTTCATCGACTCGCGGCCGGGTTCCTGGGAAATGGACTACGACGCCATGGAAGCCGCCATCAACGAAAGGACGAAGGCGATCGTCCCCGTGGACATCGGCGGGATCATGTGCGACTACGAGCGCATCGTTCAGGCAGTTGAGGCAAAAAAACATGTATTCCATCCTTTCGGCAATACGGAACTTGGAACGCGGATCCAGACCGCCCTCGGCAGGGTAGCCGTCGTCGCCGACGGCGCGCACTCCCTGGGCGCGGAAAGGAACGGCAAAAAGGCCGGGGCGGCAAGCGACTTCACGAGCTTCAGCTTCCACGCCGTCAAGAACCTGACCACCGCCGAGGGCGGGGCCACCACATGGCGCTCCCTTGAGGGAATAGACGACGAGGAAATCTACCACGCCTACCAGCTGTATTCCCTGCACGGGCAGAGCAAGGACGCCCTGGCGAAAACGAAAGCCGGCGCGTGGGAATACGACATCGTCGGCCCGTGGTACAAATGCAACATGACCGACGTCGCGGCTGCCATCGGGCTCCGGCAGCTTGACCGCTACCCAGAAATATTGCAAAGGCGGCGGGAAATCATCGAAAAGTACGACGAGGCGCTCGGCCGCATCGGCGTGGAACACCTAAACCACAGCGGCGAAACATTCCAAAGCTCCGGGCACCTCTACCTGGCGAGAATCCCGGGCATCGACGAAAAGCGGAGGAACGCCGTCATCGAGGAAATGGGAAAGCGCGGCATCGCCTGCAACGTCCACTACAAGCCGCTCCCCATGATGACCGTCTACAAAGCGTTGGACTGGGATATCAAGGACTTCCCGAACGCCTATGCTTACTATCGCAATCTGGTTTCCTTGCCGCTCCATACGAGGCTCAGCGACGAGGATATAGC
>JAFVAI010000113.1 GCA_017480545.1 Schwartzia sp. (in: firmicutes)
ACGAACTCTATATCAGCCTTGGCTTGGACATCGCCCGCCTCCAGTTGGATTTCGACACGGCGGGAAAGACAGTATCGCAGGCGGTGGCTCGGCTCGGTAGCAAAGCCAATCAGATAAAGCTGAAGATGGACGTTGACCTCGCCAAACTGGAAGGTGTCGGCACGGAGCTGGACAAGCTGAAGGTCAAGCACCAAGCCATCAATCAGCAGTTGGACATCCAGCGGAAGAAAGAGGAAATCCTCGCCGCCGTCCTCCGGGATGCCCAAAAGACCTCCGGCAAGGACAGCGATGCGGCGCACAGAGCGGAAACCAATCTCCTGAAACAACAGCGGATTGTGGCACAGACGGAAGCGGAAGTCCGAAAGCTGAACGCCGATATGCAAAAACTCGGCGGCACAATCACCCAGACAACGGCGAAAGCCGGTAGTTTCGGTACGACCATGACCGCCGGGCTTGCCAAGGCAAGAAGCGGTGTGTCCAGTCTCACGGGAGGCTTTTCTTTGCTCTCCGCAAAAGCGGCTGCGGCAATGGCAATCCTCTCCACCGGGGCAGGGCTGTTCTCCCTCACCAAAAGTGCGATGGAGGCCGGGGAGAATTTCTATCGGCTGACAAAACGGCTCCATGCATCGGCGGCAGAGGCCGGGCAACTGAACCGCACGTTTCAGCTTGCGGGAATGGACGTGATGACCGTTATCCCTCTCATCGCTCGTTTAGATAAGCAAGTGGAGCTTGCAGGGGAATCCGGCAACGACACCACCAAGGCCATGGAGCGCTTTGGCATATCTATTCTCGATTCCGCCGGGAATCTCCTGCCCCTCAATGAGCAGTTGGCGCAGCTTGCCAAGGGCTACGCTTACGCCACCGAGATGGGACAGGAGGAAGCATATACAGCGGAAATCCTCGGCGCAAGGGGCGCGGCGCTCATTCCTCTCTTGGAGCAGTACGATGACCTCATGAAGGTTGCCGCTAGCGTCAAGACCACAGGGCTGATGAATCCCGAAGAGAGCCACAAAACTTGGCTTCAGTGGAAAGCGATGGAAATGGAGATGTCCCAGCTGAAGTCGGCCTTCGGGACGGCTCTCCTTCCCCTCGCTACGGAACTCATGCCAAGTGTCACAGACTCCTTTCGAGAAATGGTGAAGGTCATCGGTGACAACAAGGAAACCATCAAGGATGCCGTGAAGGGCTGGGGTTCGGCTCTCAAGACCGTAGCGGAGCTTTTGGTGTTCATCGGCGAACAGCTGCACGTCATATCCGAAAGAGCACAGGCCAACAAGTGGCTCATCGACAATCACCCTGCGGCATCTCCCCTTATCGCCGTGCCTATCCTCGGTGGGGCTGTCCTCGACCAGATGTACGGGGATGAATATAAGGCATACCTCGAAGAGCAGAAAGCCCTGCAGGAGAAGGCAAAAGCGGAGAAAGATGCCGCTGCCGAGGCTGAGAAAAACAAACGTGCCCAGTTCGAGAACGCCACAGCCGCCAAGAAACGAGCCGAGGCAGAAAAGAAAGCCGCCAAAGCTACCGAGGAGGCAACGAAGGCCAATAAGCAACTCACCGACAGCTTGTATGATTTGACGCACACCGAATTGGAGAAATCCCTTCACGACATCACCAAGGAAATCGAGCAGTTCAAGGAAAAGGGCGCGGATGTAGATTTACTGGACGAATACAAATTAGCGAGGCAGGCAAAAGTTTATGAGGATTTTCAACGAAACGTGGTGGACAGCACTCAGGCTGTTTATCGAACGGAGCTTCAGAATCAGCTGGCGAATATTGACCGGGAGATGGCGTCATACCGTCAGAAGGGACTGGACGAGGTTTCGGCAACTCAATGGGCAGAGGCCAGTAAAGCCCGTGTCATGGAGCAATGGGAAAATGAGGTTGCATCAAAAATCAATTCCGTGTGGAAAACGGAACTTCAGAACCGCTTGGATGATATCGAGCGGGAGAAACAGGCTTGGATTCAAAAAGGGCTGGATGAAGTCAAGGCGACGCAATGGGCAGAAAAGGAAAAGCTCGATGCCAAGCGCAATGCGGCGCTCCAAGTCCTCCAATCCCAGAAAGAGGAATTCAAAGCCTATCTCCAAGGCGGCGAGCGAGGTTTAGCGGATTACTACAAAGCCGCTCACGGCTTCACAATGGACGACCTTCGCATGACGCCGGAGCAGTTGGCAGGATTTCAGCAGGCAAGGAAATCCATGCTCGAAAACATCCTGCCCAACTTCCGTGACCCCGCCGTCATAGCCGCCGAGCAGGAGGAAATGAAGCGCAACTTCCGTATGAGCGTAGGCGGCAGGGAATACAGCTATGATGAGGTTATGGGGAGCATGAACTCGGAACTTAAGGGCATCCGTCAGCAGATGGACAAACTCGGCTCCGCTCCCGTATCGCAGGACGGTGCCGGAGGTTCTCAAAGTCAGCAGGTTTCCGACAACCGCCAAGTGACCGTCCAAGTGAATATCCAAAACGCCGTGACACAGGATAATGACGGGATGCGGATGCTTGCCGACCAAGTGGCTGACCGCATCAAACCTGCTGTGGAAAATGCTCTGGGAGGTGGAGACAATTCATATTCAAGTTGGTGATGTACAGACTCTTGAGGTGGAAAACTGGCAGATTGTCCCGGATGACCGCCAACAGCAGATTGAGATTGTCGGCGGCGTAGCAGTGCAGGATTTCGGACACGTTGAACAGGGCGATAAGGTTTCCTGCTCCGTCACGGTTTTGGCTGACGGCTGGGAAACCATCAAGGGCTATTGGGACAATCGGACGCTCGTCAATATTTCCGATGAGGCGGGGGTTGTGTGGAGCGATATGCGCGTGGTGGTCAAAAGCTACCAGTATGTTCCCCACTTCCCCAAGGCAGTAAAAGCGACACTTGAATTTTGGAGGTTATGACAATGGCAAATCAGCTTCACATCTATTACGGCAATCCTACTTCCGGCATGACGGATGGCACGGAGGCATCTTCCGGCACGGAGCTTTCTCCCATCGCCGTCACCCTCGATGCCAGCCAAGCCGAGGCGAAAGCGGTGAAATGCGCCGTGCGCTGTGACACGGGCTACTACATCGAGGGCAATACCACCATCAGCTTTGTCGGTACGAACACGGCAAAATGGAAAGTGGCCGAGGATAACAACTATGCCGATGCCGCAGCAGCTCTCTCTAACGCCACATGGCTGGACACTATCGCCCTTGCCAATGTGGATTCCTCGAACACCATCTTTTGGGTCAAGGCCATGTCCAGCACGGACGAAAATCCGCAGAACGATACGTCTGTCGATGTCCAAGCCGAGGGGCTTGTGGTGGCATCGTTGTAGGAGGTGCATTATGTCCTTCAAATACATAAATCCCGGCTATGCGGAACTCCTCGATGTGCAGGGCGGCACGACTGTCACCGATGCAACCAAGAGCAAGACGGGCATCTGCTTCTACCAGCCCACTGACAAAAAGGGTCTGACACTCGCCGAAACTCCCACGGGGTTGTACGGCAAGTTTGATGTGTATATCGGCAACGATTACAACAGTTTTTCCACAAAAATAGTTTTGCTCCGCTCCAACGGCTACACTGAAAACGGCATTGGCTTTGTGAAGTCCAGCAATGCCATGTACTTCATGCGCTACTACAACGGCAATTCCAGTGTCGGCACAAAAGCCTATATATCAAGCCCTGAAACGCTGAACCTCAAGCTGGATGCCGTCAACACCTTTTGGTTTCGTGTGGCCACCGGCTCGGAAGGATATCTCGAAATTTACTCCAACGGGGTGTCCGTAGAGAAATATGATTTCGCCATCGATTTTGCCACATCCCTCACATTGGTGGTTTACGCCAGCAACTCCAACGGCGCAATTTCCAATCTTATTTTGTCGGATACGGAAATCCACAAAAAAGAACAGGTGGTCATTCTCCCGATAAGCAATACGGAAACCACCATGACCGCAGGGGAGGACGGGAAGTACATCGCGGGAGCAGACGGGCAGATACTCCTGCAAGCCGTGGACACGGCATCTTTAATTGCCGAGTACGGAGCAGACTCCGACATCAATGGCATAGCCGTCATTGGCAATCCCGCCTACCGCACGGCAGAAGGTTTGGCAAATTTGACGGCACTTTCCCATGATGGAACTGCCATCACGGAATTCGGCACGAAAATTGCTCCCCAAAGCACATCGGGCATGGTGGGTATCGGCAAGGTTATGTCTATGAAACTCCCCGCCTTGGCAAACTATAAATTTGGATGGAAGGCCGGTGTTAGCTCATGAGGTATATCAATCCCGGTTATGCCGAATTTTTAGACGTGGATGGCGGCATGACCATTGAAAGCACCACATACAATCCAACGAACGGAGTGGCGTTTTACCAGCCCACAGACATTGAGGGTGTGAATATCGCCAACACCGTGAGCGAGTTCTACGGCAAATTTGATATCTTTCTTCCGCAAATCAGTTCTCTTCCGTCAAATTATTTCGCCAAAGTTGGCATCTACAAGCCGGGGAACACGAATGCGGGGCTGAACGGCGTGGGCTTGTATAAGTACAGCAGTTCCTACATCCACGTAAAATCTCTCGTCCTTGGCAGCAACGACAAAACCATCACCAACAGCGATGCAGCTTTCAATTTTGGCGGCATCAACCACTTCTATTTTTACTTCAAGGCTCGGAGTGAAAGTACTGCCGACGGAGAGTATTTCATCTACATGAACGGCACAAAAATACTGGAAGCCACGGGGAAATGGATATACATGGATAACACCACCAAGTTGGTGATTTTTGCCTGTGATGCCACACCCATCTCCAATATTATCCTCGCCGACGAGGAAATCAGCATGAGGGAGCAGATACAAGCCGTACCGCTTGGCTCTCCCGTGACTGACATGATTGACCGGGAGGACGGCACATACCTTGCCGATGCAGCAGGACAGCAGATTTTGCAGACCGTTGATGTTGCCTCGCTCATTTCCCAATACGGTGGAACATCACGGGTGACGGGAATTGCCGTCGGAGGAAATCCCGCTTATCGGACGGGAGAGGGAATTACCACGCTCACAGGACTGTCCAAGGCAAGCGGCGAATTGCAAACCGAGCATGGAGCAAAGACGCTCAGGACAAGCACGACAGCAGGAACGGTGGATTGCTATTCCGTGAATACCACAATCGCAGATATGGCGGGCTTGCAGTTGGGGTGGAAAGCCGGGGTGTAGCAAATGGGAATCATCGTTCAGCCAACAGCGTACATCTCTTGGATTCCCAAGGGCAACGTTGTCCTAAAGCCTACGGATGCATACATCACATGGCTGCCTCTCGGCACGATTCATCTTAAGCCGCAAATAACCGCCAGTTGGATTCCCATGGGGACAATCACCATAAAACCGCAATTGATGGCGGCTCTTGTCCCAGATAGCGTCCAACGGGTCAAAGTCGATACCTTCCGCAAAATCGGCAAAACAAATGCTGTCATGGGAGATACGGCAAGGCATACGGGCAAGCCGGACAATATTTCGGCAGACACCAACAGAGCCGTAGCTAAGATGGAAACCATCGGCAGCGATACCATGCGCCATGTCAAAGCGGAGAGAACAGCCACAGCCGATACCAACCGCCGAGCCTATCTCCCCGTTGGCGTATTTGTACAGCCGCAAGCCTATATCTCGTGGATTCCCAAGGGAAACATCGTCCTTGCCCCTACGGACGTTTACATTTCGTGGTTGCCCTTGGGGAAGATTGAGATTAAGCCGCATATCGCTGCGGCGTGGGTTCCTATGGGGACGATTGCCATTAAGCCCATGTTGGCGGCGACCTATATCCCGGCAAATCGAGTAGTGCAGATAACGGCTGATACCAACCGCAGGACGGCTCTGCCCAATTACCTCACAGGAGATACCAAAAGAAGAATAAACCGCTCCAATACTGCCATAGCCGACACCAGACGGCAAGTGCAATCGCCGTATATCGCTTGGGCTGTTGGTGATTTGCTCCGCAAGCTGACGCTGTCGAATATCGCTACAGCAGATACACGGCGGACGCTCGGCGGCGAATGGGCTGTCGCTCTCGCCGATACTCAGCGTATCACCGGGGCGAATTATCAAGTTCTGCGAGTAGATACTTGGGTGGGAACAGGCAAAACCGAGCGCATCGCTTTCGACACCAAGAGAACACCGGGGATCGGAAATATTATCAGCGGTGACATCCTCCGCTTGGTGGGCTTAGGCGAACCGACAAAAGCCGATGCCTTGCGGACGGTTATAAAGCAGGAGATAGTTCCTGCCGACACTTCCATTCGTGTGCCATTGGTATTGGAATATGTGAATCGGAGCCAGCCGGTCAAAGCAAAGGCAAAGCGGCTTAAAGCTACAGCCGCTACTCCCATTACGCAGAACTTCTGCGACCACGGCATCCGCTCCTTTTCGATGGTGCTGGGGGAACTTACGCTCTCCGATACTTTCCAACTGGAAACGGTCATGCCGATGGAGATTGACGATGCGGTGCAGGGGCAGATTTTCGATTACCGCTTCCATTTTCTCGTGGAGGAAACAAGCCAGCGGGATTTGGTGCAGACCGTCAAGGGAATGTACAGCAAGGACGCTCTCCTATACACGGCGATAAATGCCACCGTGGATGAACTCAATGTGTCAGTCTATGCTCGGCAGATTGCCACGGCTCTTGGACTCACGCTCAATATAGTATGTGACGATTTCATTCCTTCCCAGAATTTCGAGAACAGCGGCATGACCTATCAGGACATGATATCGGCTCTTTTCGGCTGGACATCGAAACTCCCGCAGCGGCAAATCAATGTGTTCATTCGCGGCGATACCCTCAACATCATTCAGCGGGGCTTGGAGAAATCCGTGGTGGATATTTCGGACTGGCCGCACAGCCGTCCCACCATCGAGCGGAAACTTGTCCGCTCCATTTGGCACAGCAACAACAACGAAGATCCCGACAACCAAGCCCACAACGAGGAGGACGATGCGCCGATTCCCTTCACGGGGACGATTTCCTTCGAGGACATCAGCTATACCTATGAGGACGGCTATCTGGTGCGGGAGAAGAACGAGGACGGCGAGACTTCCTACTACTACCAAAACGAGTATGACCGGGATGGAAATATGACGGGGAAATATGTCAGCCGCAAGGAAACACAGAATAAGGACGGCTCCAAGAGCGAGGTCGAATATGTGTATGCCGCGACCGCCAACAATATCTATCTGTTCAAGGAGCGGGAGCGAAAACGAGAGCCGAAGGACACTCCCTCCTATATGGAAGAGTGGGATTCCGAGCGCATCACTTACCACGCCCCTATTGGCTATGGCTGGTATGCCACCACGGTGTATGAGGACGGCGAGAGAGTCGGAAGTTCCCTCTCCCAAGGCGCTCCCGGCGGCAAGGCCAGCCAGTACACCATCGACCAGTCCTCGTTAGGTTTCGGCTCCCACTATTCCTCGTATTATGACGAGGACGATGCCCAATACTCCTCGCTGATTGACACAGAATTTCCCGTCAAGGGCGAGGAGTATCTTGCGATTCTGACTCAGGCCATCGAATGGCTGAATCGGAAGGTGCAGGAGACTGTCACCGTGGAGATACACGCCAATATCCGAGATGGCGTGCCTGATGTGGAACATATCGTGGATTTTACCGAGCGGATTCGCTTCGATGGCAACGAGTATTTTCTGGTTTCCAATTCCGTGGAGCTAAATCCACGGAGCCTTAAGCAAACTATCAAAATGACGAGGTGGTACTGATGAACGGAGTAGACGGCTTGGCAGACAGCGTCAAACGGGCAATCCGCAACGTGAAGAAGGGCTACAAGACAAATGCTCAACGGGGACGGATTGTAGAAAACGGCTTGAAGGAAGCGGGAACGAACAAGCGGGTGTTCCTCGTGGAAGTCAGCGGCAGCAACCGCCGTTATTTCTGCAAAGCGGCTGTGGATGTGGATACCAGCGTTGGGCGCTTGGTTTGGTTTCTCCCTACGGAAGATAAGACCAGTGCAATTTCTGGAGTCATCGTGGGAGCGTGATGTTATGCATCAAGTCCGAGTGACCGCCGTCAACGGGCGAAAAATTCAGGCTGACGGGAAATGGCTGACGGCTATCGGCAACAATGCCGTATCTGTCGGAAATCTCGTCTGGACGGACGGCAAATGCGTCTACGGCCATCACTCTGATGCCGGAGGCGCATCTACGATAATCGGCAGCAAGCCGGATGAGATACCGCTCCTTATCGGCAAGTACACATATTCCGAGGGAAATCAATACGGGAGCTACTCTGCCAAGAAAGGCGTCAAGATATTCGGCACCGGGGAAAAGCACGATGGCATGATAAACACCAAGAGCCGATTTGCCTTGGTTGACAACGACGAGGAGCAGGGCAGATATTGGCGGGATGTCAATATGGATTCCAATGGCAATGTTTACAGAATCAGCAGGGGTTACGCCGATTATTTCGAAGGTTCGAGCAATGTCATAGGGAAAGATGTCGAGGTCATTGTCAACGGCGGCTGTGTATCCTCCTTCAGTGTTCAAGACTACTTGGATGACGTGAAAGCGGATGCCGAGGCTCGAGTCGGTAACACCAACAAAGGGGACAGCGCATCATCGGCCATCAACGGCAAAATTTTCTCCGCCGATGATTATTGGCTCATTGTTCATGCCGTAGGAACGGCGCATAAGTATATTGACTACTATCCCTATCTCACGGCCGGTTCATTGACTTGCTATATTGTAAGGCGATGGCTTTTGACTCCCCAAAGCAGCACCCTCATCTACGAGGAAAGCGTTTATTGTCACGGCTGGCCGCTCGATAACTGGGGTTGGGATTGCGAGATTGATTATTCGCCACCGAGGATTCTTGAGGTTCGCTTGCCGCTGGGAGACGGATATTATTATGTCCTCGGCGGCAATCCCACCCCATCCATAACGACTTCTCCACATCGCGGCGTGGGAGTGTACTTCATCGAGTATGGCGGCTACACGGCGTATGTCTATTCGCCGGAGGATAAGCTGATTGCAACCCTGTCCGAGGAAACCATCGGTCGCTGGATAAGTGCCACCAGCCATATTTCCCTGTACAAACTAAGCGGCGACAAATACATCATAGCCGTCAAGGACTACGGCCTGTTCATTGCCCAAAACGGGAAATTGACATCGCTTGATGTGAAACCTTACAACTGGCGGCTCTGTCCGCTGAAGAATATAAAGTCTTGGAAAAAGCAGGAGGGATGAGTTTATGGATACTTTGCTCGATATCAGATTCTGGTCTGCCGGAGCGGGAGCCGCATTGGGAGACTATCTCGGCAGTTTCGACAGCCTCATGTATGCGCTCGTGGCATTCATCGTCACGGACTATGTGACGGGAGTCCTCTGCGCCATCGTGGAACGCAACCTGTCCTCTGCCATCGGCTTCAAAGGCATCTGCCAGAAGGTCTTTATCCTCGCCCTTGTCGGCGTGGCCAATGTCCTCGATGTCCATGTGGTAGGCGGCGGGTGCGTCCTCCGCTCGGCAGTCATCTTCTTTTACTGCGCCAACGAGGGCATCTCCATCGTGGAGAATGCCGCTCGGATTGGCTTGCCCGTGCCGGACAAGCTGACGGAGGTCATGAAGCAGCTCAAGAATAAGTGAATAGCGGTTGTGTCTTGCCCACGGGGGAATTTCCTCTGTGGGCAATATTTTTGTGCCGTAACGATGGGGGTTGATTTTTTCGGTAGAGCATGAAAGGGGAAGGACATCTCAAACTGCCAGAATCCGCTCCGTAACGATAGGGGGTTAAATTTTTATCTGGTAATTGAGAGGGAAATCAAATCTGTACCTTTCAGAAGGAGCCGAAAGGTTATGACCGATAGCCAGAAAATCCAAATTGCCAAAATGCGTACAGCCGGGGACGGCTATGGCACAATTGCCCAGAAACTGGGCATACCGCTAAACACCGTAAAGTCCTTTTGCCGCAGGAACGACATCGGCGGCGATATAGCTCCTGCCGCCAAGGTTACGAAGGAAATCACACATTGCGAAAATTGCGGCAGAGAGATACGGCAGATTGCCAAGAAGAAAAAGAAACGCTTTTGTTGCGACAAATGTCGTAATGCGTGGTGGAACAGTCATCTCGGTCAAGTCAAGCGAAAAACCGTCTACCACTTCACCTGCCCTCAATGCGGCAAAGAGTTTCATATCTATGGCGATAACCGCAGAAAATACTGTAGCCATTATTGTTACATTGCCGCTCGGTTCAAAGGCGGTGACGGCCATGAGTAAAGAAGATATGCGCCGTGAAAAACTGTATCAGACCACCATGCACATTGCCAGAAAAATGCTCACGGAAGGTATCATTTCGGAAGAAGAATATCAGCGTGTCGATAAAATCTTCCTCGAAAAATATAAGCCGGTTTTCGGCACATTATTTTCCAACACCCGTTGACTTTGCGCCGATTTAGAGCAATATATGGTAGCAAAGCGGGAGGTGATTGGAATGCCGAAAATAACGAAGGTTGAACAGAGTGTGCCTTCCATCAAGCAAAAAAAGAAGGTGGCGGCCTACGCCCGGATTTCCATGGAATCGGAGCGAATGAACCATTCCTTGTCGGCGCAAGTCAGCTACTACAGTTCCTTGATACAAAAGAACCCGGATTGGGAATATGCAGGCGTGTTCGCGGACAACGGCATAAGCGGCACGGGCATAGCCAAACGTACAGAATTTCAGCGTATGATTGAAGCCGCCGACAACGGCGAGATTGAAATTATACTGACTAAATCCATACAGCGTTTCGCAAGAAATACGGTTGATTTGTTGGAAACCGTCCGTCATTTAAAGGACATTGGCGTGGAGGTACGGTTCGAAAAAGAAAACATAAACTCCATGAGCGGAGACGGCGAACTCCTCTTGAGCATCCTCGCAAGTTTTGCGCAGGAGGAAAGCCGCTCCATTTCGGAAAACTGCAAGTGGGGTATCCGAAAGCGATTTGAGCAAGGCATCCCCAACGGACATTTCAGAATTTACGGCTATCGTTGGGAGGGAGAACAACTGGTGATTGTCCCAGAGGAAGCCGCCATCGTGAAGCGGATTTTTCAAAACTTCCTTGACGGCAAGTCACGGTTGGAAACGGAGCGGGAATTTGCCGCAGAGGGAATAACCACACGGGATGGATGCCGTTGGGTGGATTCCAACATCAAAGTGGTTTTGACAAATGTCACATACACGGGGAATATGCTCCTGCAAAAGGAATATATAGAAAGTCCCATCACCCACAAACGAAAAAAGAATCGTGGGGAACTGACGCAGTATTTGGTTGAAAACAGCCATGAGCCGATTATCGACAAAGCCGTTTTTGACTATGTGCAGGAAGAAATGGCGCGGCGAAGGGAACTGGGGCCTCTTGCCAATAAATCTATCAACACATCTTGCTTTACGGGAAAAATAAAATGCCCGTCCTGCCATATAAGCTATATGCACAATTTACGGCAGGATAAGGGATTTCAGGAATTTTGGTGTTGCGGCTCACGGAAAAAGAAGGGTGGGCATTGCAACATTGGCGGCACGATTAACCACAAAAAGCTCAAAAAGGTTTGTGCGGATGTTATGGGGCTGGATGATTTTGATGAAGCCGCTTTCCTTGCAAGCGTGGATTTTATCAATGTTCCGAAAAAATATGTTCTTGAATTTCACATGAAGGACGGGCGCATCATCGCGAAGGATTGTCCCAATACCGGGCATCGGGATTGCTGGACGGCAGAATACCGGGCAATCACATCGGCAAAACGCAAACAGAATCCGACTTGCAGAAAATCCTCCGTTATGACGGGAAAAATAAAATGCGTCCATTGCGGCTGTAATTTCCGCAATCAGATAAGCAAATCCAGCGGGACGGATGGCACAAAACATCATCATTGGCGGTGCGCCGAGCATAACGGCTGCAATACAATAGGACTTCGTGATGACCATCTTCGGAAAATGATAGCGGATGTCCTCGAAATAAGAGAATTTGACGAAAATATCTTCAATGAACAGATAGACCACATCGATGTTCTTTCGGCATCCGAAATAGTGATTTGTTTCAAGGGCGGCAGAAAAATCAATCGCACATGGATCCGTCCGAAACGGGAAGGAAAACCGTGGACGGATGAACAGAGAGCAAAGTTTAAGAAGTCCATTCAAAAATCGTATACGCCGGAGAAAAGGAAGCAAATGAGCGAACACATGAAACAAATCAGGAAGGAGCGTGGCAAGGCATGGCGCAAAGAAGAGTGACGGCAATCCCCGCTACCATCAGCCGATATACGGCAATGCCAATCAGCAATCCTCGAAAGCGGCGCGTAGCCGGATATGCCCGTGTCTCCACCGACCACGAAGACCAAGCCACCAGCTATGAAGCGCAGGTTGATTATTACACCAACTACATCAAGGGCAGAGATGATTGGGAGTTCGTTCACATATATACGGACGAGGGAATCAGCGCAACGAACACGAAAAAGCGCGAAGGATTCAAGTCCATGATAGCCGATGCTTTGGCGGGAAAAATCGATTTAATCATAACGAAATCGGTCAGTAGGTTCGCGAGAAATACCGTTGATAGTCTGTCGACAATCCGCAAATTAAAGGATGTTGGCTGCGAATGTTATTTTGAAAAAGAAAATATCTGGACGCTGGATACAAAAGGAGAACTTTTAATTTCCATAATGAGCTCATTAGCACAGGAGGAAAGCCGGAGCATATCGGAGAACGTTACTTGGGGACAAAGAAAGCGTTTTGCCGACGGAAAAGTCAGTTTTGCTTACAGCAGATTTCTCGGTTTGGACAAGGATAAAGAAACGGGGAAAATTGTGATAAACCCGGAGCAAGCGGAAACCGTAAAATTGATTTATCACCTTTTCCTCGAAGGAATGACACCACATTCCATTGCTACGGAACTTACAAGCCGTGGAATCAAAACACCCACGGGAAAAGAGGTGTGGAATCAGCAGACGGTGCGGCGAATTTTATCCAACGAAAAATACAAAGGCGATGCCTTGCTCCAGAAGGAATTTACCGTGGACTTTTTGCAAAAGAAGGTCAAAAAGAACGAAGGAGAAGTCCCCCAGTACTACGTGGAGGGCAATCACGAGGCCATTATCAGCCCGGCGGTGTTTGATTTGGTGCAAGCCGAGATAGAGAAGCGCAACGGCAAAGGGACACGGTACAGCGGAGTGAGCATTTTCTCCAACAAAATCAAATGCGCCGACTGCGGCTCTTGGTTTGGCGCCAAGGTATGGCACTCCACCGACCGCTACCGCAGGGTCATCTACCGTTGCAACCGCAAATACAATGGCGAGAAGTGCAAAACACCCCACGTGACCGAGGAGGAAGTCAAGGCGGCTTTCGTCTCGGCGTACAATAAACTGGTGAACGAGAAGAAGGAAATCGTAGCCAACGCCGAGATTATCCGCAGGACGCTGTGCGTCACCGACGGCTTGCAGGAGGATAAACGACGATTGGAGAGCGAGATGGCGGTGTTGGTGGACATGACGCAGAACATCATCGCCGAAAATGCCCGTATCGCCCAAGACCAAGAGGAGTACCAAAAGCGGTACGACGGGCTGGTGGCAAAGTACGATGCCGCCAAAGCAAAATACGACGAAACGATAGCCGCCATATCAGCCAAGGAAGCCCAGAGCGCACAGCTCGAAGCCTTCATCAAGGTTCTGCGAGAGCGGGACGGCGCAATCGAGGACTTCGACGAGAGTCTTTGGGGCAGCATGGTGGAGAGCGTCACGGTGGGCAGGGAGAAGGAGATGACGGTTGCCTTCCGGGACGGCACACAGATACAGGCTTGACGGGACTTTCGGCGCAGGGCTTCGGCTCTGCGCCTAATTTTTTTACTTTCTTAAGCAGGAGATTTGTATTTGATGGTAGAATGTTATAGGGTTAAGTAGGATTGGAGGTCGATGAAATTGAGTCGTAAAAAGAATTTTTTGACGTGGGCAGCGAAACTATGCTGTTGCTTAACCATGTCAATGACGGGATTTGGTATGATAACAGGAACTGCTTTTGCCGATGGGGTTCAGGATGTTGAAGCTATAAGTGAAGTGTTCGGAGACGGAGAGCATCTCTCAGCAGTCATTCTTTCCTACGATAAGCCTATTTTGAAAGAATCTGTGTCGATTGATGATTTTTGTGTGACAAATCGTGTCATTAAAGATGCCTATGTCAGCAAGTTCCCACAAAAAGGAAATCGTGGGGATA
Source organism: Schwartzia sp. (in: firmicutes) (assembly GCA_017480545.1). Taxonomy (GTDB): domain Bacteria; phylum Bacillota; class Negativicutes; order Selenomonadales; family Selenomonadaceae; genus RUG12372. Next base: position 14,219 of record JAFVAI010000113.1, read on the forward strand.
GTGATGGCATTTATGTAGTATTGGAACTCGAAGCATTACCATTGGCAGAGCAAGGCGTGGAATCCCATTCGGCAGAAGACCGTGCCGCAAGAGAAGAACAGGGCTTTCACGGACCAACACTGGGAAGTCATGGGAATCCACAGCCGCTTGCCGTAGTTTCTGCCGAAGTCCGGCAGAATGGCATAGTAAAAGCAACGGATGGCAGTTTGTACCCGCCAACGGAGAACAAATCATCTTCCCACACACATCAACTGGTGATAGAGGATTTCGCACAAGGGACATTTGAGGATGCAAAGCAGGACAACGCAAAACTCATGTATAATCTCTATGTTCCGAAAAACCGTGCCCCACAGAAGAAATATCCTCTTGTCGTATTCATGCACGACGCTGGGGTGGTATCTCCCGAAATAAAGGCAACACTCAGTCAGGGCAAGGGTGCAGTCATATGGGCATCTGAAGAATGGCAAGAAAAGCATCCTTGTTTCGTGCTTGCGCCTCAATATGACACGGTCATTGTGGATGACAAATACCAATATGGCCCGGAATTAGACAGAACGGTTCATTTAATTGAGCATCTCGTCAACGAATATCCCATTGACCGACATCGCATATATAATACGGGACAGTCAATGGGCGGAATGACTTCGATTGCAATGGATGTAAAATATCAAGATTTCTTTGCCGCATCATACCTTGTGGCTTGCAAATGGGATGCCAATGTAACCATGCCGCTCGGCAATCAGAACATATGGGCTGTAGCATCTGAGGGCGATCCGGGAGCCGCTCCGAGCATGAAGGAGATTTTAGGTAATTTGGAACAATCCGGCGCAAAGGTATTGCGCATGACGGCTGACTTGGAACAAGGGGATTCAAAAATCAATGAGATTGCTGCCGATATGATTCGCCCCAATTGCCATATCTACTATACATTGTATACTGGCGGAAGCCATCGCTCCACATGGCAACACGCATACGATTTATTGCCGGCAATGGAATGGATTTTCTCGCAACGCCGATGAACGATTTATGGTAGAATTCAGCGCATCCTAACGGGCGAGATGATTGAAACAAGGTTTATTTATCATACTCACATAACGATGAACCCTAAATCGTTATGAGGGGTGTGCAAAATTTGCAACCGGTTGCGTGTGCATCGTTATGTGAGTTTAAGGGCTTTCGTTACGTTGTATCATTTAAGACACGGCAATAGAACCCGCCTGCGGCACGTCGGGCTTTCTCGTGGCGGCCAGCGACTATCTGCGGGAGACGCAAAAGCAGGACGTCTTCTTCGTTCATGAAAACAAAGCGCATTATATGAGCAGTATGTTCCACGGCTACGACATGGATCGCACCATGCTCCGCATCGGCGCCATGAACATGATGACCCACGGCGTGGAGAATCCAAAGATTGAATATCGGGACAGCCTTTCCGACCAAAACCCGGACAAAGAGAAGTACAGCCTGATTCTCGCCAATCCGCCCTTCAAGGGGAGCCTCGACGCCGATATTGTCGCGGCGGATCTCTTGAAAGTCTGCAAGACGAAAAAGACGGAGCTGCTTTTCCTCGCGCTGTTCCTGCGGATGCTGAAAGTCGGCGGGCGGTGCGCCTGCATCGTGCCCGATGGTGTGCTCTTCGGCTCGTCCAAAGCGCACAAGGACATACGAAAGGCCATCGTGGACAGCAACCGCCTCGAAGCGGTGATCTCCATGCCCTCCGGCGTATTCAAGCCCTACGCGGGCGTGTCCACCGCCGTCCTGATTTTCACCAAGACGGGCCACGGCGGCACGGACAAGGTTTGGTTCTACGACATGAAGGCCGACGGCTACACCCTCGACGACAAGCGGAGCGCGACGGAAGAAAACGACATTCCCGACATCCTCGCCCGCTTCCGCGCGTTGGACAAAGAAAAAGACCGCAAGCGCACCGAGCAGAGCTTCTTCGTGCCTGCGGAGGAGATACGGAAAAACGGGTATGACCTCTCCGTCAACAAGTACAAGGAGGTCGAATATCAGGCGGTGGAGTACCCGCCGACGAAGGAACTCATGGGCGAGATTGAGGAGTTGCAGAAGGAATTGGCGGGAGAATTGGCGAAGTTAAGGGAAATGATAGGATAAAACGCAAGGGGGCTTTCGTGTGTATGGGCTGACGCCGGAGCAGTGCAAGCTGTTGATGGACACATTGGCGAGATATCGGGAATGCATTGTAGAAGCGAGGATTTTTGGCTCCCGCGCGCGGGGGGACTATACGAAAACCTCAGACATAGACTTGGCGGTTTCGCTCTGCCATCCTGTCTTGCCGGATTTGGCCGAAGCCTTGGACAACAGCCTTCTGCCCTATAAGGTAGATATTATCGACATGAACGCCGCAAAAAATGATAAGCTTACAGAAAATATCAGCCGCGATGGAAAGCTGCTGTTTCGCACAGAAAAAGGAGTAGTATTGATGACGGTCGAGCAAATTAAAATGAAACTGGAAGAATATGAAAAAGCGGTCGCAAAACTCGAAGCTGCGCTGAAAAAAGATGCGGCGACGGACGACTTGTATTTGGACGGTGTAATCCAAAGGTTTGAATTTTGCTTTGAGTTGGCATGGAAGCTGATGAAAGCGTATCTCGCCTACGACGGCATTGAGGCGAACAGTCCGCGCGCGAGCATCCGGGAAGGATTCGTGGCGGGGCTTATCACGGACGCGGAGGCATGGCTCGATATGTTGGAAAAGCGCAATCTGTCCAGCCACACTTACGACGAAAAGACAGCGTTGGATATATATGAACACATAAAAAACGACTACGCGCAAATGTTGACGGCTTTGCGCGAGGATATGAATGTACGACTGGCGAAGAAATGAAAAGTTAAGGGAAATGATAGGATGAAACCGCAATATACTTTCGATGAATTGTTCTCAGATGAAACAAGACGGGGGACGAAAATTCCTGCCTCGGCATACAAAACTAAGGGCAAATACCCTATCATTGACCAAGGGAAGGGAACTATTGCAGGATATACAGATGAAGCAGAGGGACTGTTCACGGATGTTCCCGCAATCATTTTCGGCGATCATACCCGTATTGTGAAGTATGTGGATGTGCCTTTTTTCATTGGCGCAGACGGCGTGAAAATTCTGTCCGTGAAGAAGGCGAAGGATAACCCAAAATATTTCTTTTATGCCTTAAAAAATGCACGAATCCCCGATACAGGATATAATCGTCATTTCAAATGGCTCAAAGAACAAAAGTTTCTTCGTCCCGCTATTGATGAACAAAACAGCATTGTGGAGCGATTAGATGCAACGTTACACCTCATAAATAATACTGAGAGTCAACTTGTAAAACTTGACGCCCTCGTCAAATCACGGTTTATCGAGATGTTTGGGGATTTGCCTCTATCTTGTGCGATGAAAGATGTGTGCAAGATTATAACGGACGGAACACATCAACCGCCAAAATTTGTGCGTGAGGGAATCCCTTTTATTTTCGTGTCAAATATCGTTCAAGATCGTTTGACATACGATGCCGAAAAATATATTGATGATGTCACTTATAGTGAACTTGTAAAGCGGACACCTATTGAAATAGGCGATGTTTTGCTTTCAACTGTCGGTTCATATGGCCATGCGGCTGTTGTAGAGAATGAACGCAAATTTTTATTTCAGCGTCATATAGCGTATTTGAAACCTGACCGCGAAAAAATCAATAGTCGATTTATGCACGCGCTACTGTTGAGTGATGGGGTTCAAAGACAGATTGAATCAAAAGTGAAAGGAATTGCTCAAAAGACGCTTAATCTATCGGAAATCAAGTGTTTGCAAATCCCTTTGCCATCATTGCCCCATCAAAACCAATTCGCCGACTTCGTAACCCAAGCCGACAAATCGAAATTGGCAATTCGCAAGCTGCTGGAAAAGCAGGAGCTTTTGCGGGCGTCATTGATGCAGGAGTATTTCGGGTAGAGATAAAAAAGTCCGCCCCCTTCGGGGGCGGGGGACCGCCGTAGGCGGTGGTGGGGGGCGCATAACATTGTCCATACCAAAGAATCCAAAACTCCTGCCGAGAGCAAAAACCATGCGTCGGAATATGACGAAAGAAGAATGTCATTTATGGTTTGATTTTTTGCGAGGTTACAAACCACGCTTCAAGCGTCAGCGAATCGTAGGCAATTATATTTTGGATTTTTTTTGCGAGCAAGCCAAGCTGGCTGTCGAGGCTGACGGCAACCAGCACTATGAAGAGAAGGGAAGGTTGTATGATGCGGAACGTGATTTGTATCTCCTGAATCAGGGCATCATCGTTCTCAGATTTTCCAATCGTGATATTTGGGAGAGGTTTGAAGGGATAAAGATTCAAATTGACGAGGAAGTAAAGAAACGGTGGCATCCCCCCACCACCGCTTCGCGGTTCCCCGCCCCCCAAGGGGCGGACAAAAATCGGTGCTTCGACGGCTCTTGGAAAAGCAGGAGCTTTTGCGGGCGGCATTGATGCAGGAGTATTTCGGGTAAGGAAGGGAAACAATATGGTTTTTACTGCCGATGAAATTCGCACAAAATTGACGCCCATCATGGAAAAAAACGAGGTGCGGCGTGCGGTGCTGTTCGGCTCCTATAGCAAGGGAACGGCCACGGAATTAAGCGACGTCGATATCATGGTGGACAGCCCGCTGCGGGGACTGGATTTCTTTGGCTTTGTAGAGGATATTCGTGAAAGATTGGACGATAAAGAAGTGGACGTGATAGACGCGGTGGAAATTATCCCGAACTCGCCGATAGAAAAAGAGATCAACGCAAGCGGAGTGGAAATTTATGCAAGATAAGGATACGGTTATTGTCAACAAACTGCTCAATTATAGCGACGATATATCCAATTATATTGCAAATTTGGGCAAGACGGCATTTATAAATGACAGCAAGACAATGGCGGCTTGCGCGTTTTGCTTGGGGCAAATTGGCGAATTGACCAATGATATTTGCTATGCCGGGGAATTGCAACAGGATATTCGAGTAACGGAAGCAAAGCCTCTGCGGGATGGCATGATGCTGGTTACATTTTCCACGGGCGAAAAAAGATTATTGGATACGAGGAAACTGGAAGGCGCGGCTTTCCGTCCGCTCACCGATGAGGAAATAGTCAATCGTCCTGTCTTGTTTCACGGGGTTATTACTTGGGACGACGGTAAAATTGACATCGCACCGGAAACGGTTTACAGGGAAAGCTACGCATATTGCGAAGATTGACGGATTTGCAATGGGGAGACTTTGCCATGACCAACTTCGACCTCTTCACAAAAGAAAAGGACTTCGCCGCCTTTGCCGAGGCGGCGGTGGCGGCGGAGCGCATTTATCGGATCGACCCTGCGGCCTGCGCTTTGAATTGCCGCCGGGCGATGGAGTGCGCCGTGAAATGGATGTACTCGGTGGACGACGCGCTTTCCCTGCCTTATCAGGACAAGCTGGTCAGCCTGATGAATACCGAAGACTTCCGAAGCATCGTGGACGAGAATCTGCTCCGCCGGATGGATTTTATCCGCCTGACGGGAAACGCCGCCGCCCACGTCGGCAGGAAAATCACGAAGGAACAAGCCGCGCTGTGCTTGGAGAATCTCTATATCTTTCTCGACTTTGTGGCGTATTGCTACGGCAGCGACTATCAGGAGAAGCCCTTTGACGCTTCGCTCTTGGAGCAGGAGACGCCCGCGGCGACGCCCGCGGAAAAGTCCGAAGCGGAACTGAAACTCGAAGAACTGATGAAAGAAAACGCTGCCCTGCGGGAAGAGCTGACCGCGCGGCGGGAGGAACAGCGGCAGACCTATGTGACAAAGCCGCTGGAAATCTCCGAATACAAGACGCGAAAGCTTTATATCGACGCCATGCTGGAGGACGCCGGATGGGTGGAAGGAAGGAACTGGATCAACGAATACGAGTTGCCGGGGATGCCGAACAAGTCCGAAGCGGGCTTTGCCGATTATGTATTGATGGGCGACGACGGGCGCATCTTAGCGGTCATCGAGGCGAAGCGCACCTGCGTGGACGTTTCCAAAGGACGGCAGCAGGCGAAGCTCTACGCGGACAGTATCGAGCAGAAGCAGGGACGCCGTCCGGTGGTGTTCCTGACCGATGGCTTCGATACCCGCATCGTGGACAACCAATACCCGGAACGGAAAGTTGCCGCCATTTATTCCAAGCGCGACCTCGAAAAGCTGATGAATTTGCGGAAGATGCGCACCTCGCTCCAAAACGTCATGGTGGACCGGAAAATCGCGGGCCGGTACTACCAGACGGAAGCCGTCAAAGCCGTTTGCGAGAGCTTCGGCCAAAACCGCAGGAAAGCCCTGTTGGTCATGGCGACCGGCAGCGGCAAGACGCGGACGGTCATCGCGCTCTGCAAGGTGCTTCTGGCGCAGGGCTGGGCGAAGGACATTCTGTTTTTGGCGGACCGCAATTCTTTGGTGACACAGGCGAAGCGGAGCTTCGTCAATCTGTTGCCGGAGTTTTCCGTGACGAATCTTTGCGAGGAAAAGGCGGGCTATACGGCTCACGGCGTTTTTTCCACCTATCAGACGATGATGAACTGCATCGACGCGGTGCGCGACGAGGAAGGGAAACTGTTTTCCTGCGGCCATTTCGACCTCGTGATTTGCGACGAGGCCCATCGGTCGATTTACAACAAGTACAAGGACATTTTCAATTATTTCGACGCGCCGCTGGTGGGGCTGACCGCGACGCCGAAGGACGACATCGACAAAAATACCTACGCCTTGTTCGAGCTGGAGAACGGCGTACCGACCTACGGCTACGATCTGGCGCAAGCGGTCAAGGACGGCTTCCTCGTGGATTTCCTTTCCGTGGAAACGACGCTGAAGTTTCTCCAACAGGGCATCGCCTACGACGAGCTTTCCGACGAGGAAAAGCGAATCTATGAGGACACCTTCGCGGACGAGCACGAGGAAGTCCCGGAGCGGATCGCCTCCTCCGCGCTGAACCAGTGGCTTTTTAATGAGGACACCATCCGGGAAGTCCTGCACGTCCTGATGGAGCACGGGCTGAAAATCGACTACGGCAACAAGCTCGGCAAGACGATTATTTTTGCCAAGAACCACCGCCACGCGGAAATGATCTTGAAGGTTTTCGGCAAAGAGTACCCGCATCTTGTCGGCTGGGCGAAGGTCATCGACAATTACACGAAATACGCGCAAAGCGCCATCGACGAATTTTCCGACCCGAAGAAGCTGCCGCAGATCGCGATTTCGGTGGATATGCTAGACACGGGCATCGACGTCCGGAAGTCTTGAACCTCGTGTTCTTCAAGAAGGTCATGAGCAAGGCGAAATTCTGGCAGATGATCGGACGCGGCACACGGCTCTCTCCGGGATTGATGGACGGCGCGGACAAAACGAAATTCTGCATTTTCGATTTCTGCGGGAATTTCGAGTTTTTCCGCATGAACAAGGGACGGGCGGCGGTGAATACGCTTCCGATTCAAGGGGCGATTTTCAGCTTGCAATTTGAGATTGCCTTCAAGTTGCAGGATTTGGCGTACCAAACGGAGCCGTTGCTTGCGTTCCGCAAGTCGCTGGTGGAGGAATTGACCGGGAAGGTCAAAGCGCTGAACCGAGAGAATTTCGCGGTGCGACAGCATCTGAAAGTCGTGGACACATACGCGGCGGCGGAAAATTATTTGTCGCTGACTTACGAGGACACGCTGAACGTGCGGGAGGAACTGGCGCCGCTGATCGAACCGGAAAACGACGAGGCGTCGGCCCTTCGCTTTGACGCGCTGATGTACGGCATTGAGCTGGCGTATCTCTTTGCGGATGTGGCCGTTTGGGCGGGGATCAGGAAAGCCATCGAGAAAGTCAACGCCAACGCGGTGAAAGCGGCGTGATATATTATTTAGGAAAGGAATGTGAGAGGAAAATATGAAAGCGGTGGTAACGCGGGTGCGCGAGGCGTCGGTGACAATCGGCGGCGAGTGCCGCGGGAAAATCGGGAACGGATTTTTGGTGTTACTGGGCGTCGGGCCCGACGATACGGAGCGGGAGGCGGACTGGCTCGCGGACAAAGTCTGCGGCCTTCGCGTGTTCGAGGACGAGGCGGGCAAGATGAATCTTTCCCTTGCGGCGGTCGGCGGCGCGCTCATGGTCGTGTCCCAGTTCACGCTCTACGCGGATCTCAAAAGTCGGCGCCCGGGCTTTTCCAAGGCGGCGAAGCCCGGCGTGGCGGAGCCGCTGTACGAGCGGTTCATGGAGGCTTGCAGGGCGTTGGGCTTCACCGTGGAGCACGGAGAATTCGGGGCGGACATGCAGGTCGCTTCGGTCAACGACGGCCCGGTGACGCTGCTGTTCGACACCGACGGGAAATAATACTACTCTCTGTTAAGATTTTTAAATCTTTACAGAGAGTGCATGAGACGTCAGCCGAGCCGTAGGCTCGGCTGTAGCCTGCGAAGCAGGCGTATCTCAGGTCAAAATTTTATTTAAAATTTTGGTCTGAGATAAGTATAAAAATCGCCGCGCCGGAGAAATTTTCTCCAACGCGGCGATTTTGTTGTCCTTCGTTATGCCTGCGGAACAACGTCGTTGAGCCCCTTCATCAGACCGTCGATGTCGATGCCGTGCGCCAACGCGCCCTGCTCGATATTCTCGAAATGCGCGGCGGCGCAGCCGAGGCAGCCCATGCCGGAATTCATGAAAACCTCGACCGTGTCGGGGTATTTCTGAACGACCTCCATAATGCTCATGTCCTTCGTAATCGTCATGCCAAAGACCTCCTTTGCCGGTAAATTTTCGATTTGATTGGTATAGTATACCACGTTTTTTTTCGGCAGGGTAGCTTTTTTTCTCCGGGCGGGGTACAATAAACCGGAAAAAATCATGGGGAGGAATGCATGTGCGTCATATCGCGGAGCAAATGGCCGCGCGCTGGAAGTGGGCGCTTTTGCTCGTCGCCCTGCTCGTATTGCCGTGCCTTTTCTTGCGGCAGGGAAGCGGGCAGGCGGCGGGGACGGCGGACAGCGTCGGCGGGCCGAAAGTGATCGTGCTCAATTATCATAAAATCGAAAACGGGGCCAATTCCCTCTTTATTCCGCCGTCGGAGTTCGAGCGGCAGATGGCGTTTCTCGCGCAGAACGGTTACCACACGATTACGCCGCACGAGCTTTACATGGCGTTCACGGACGACGGGCCGCTGCCGACGAATCCGGTGCTGATTACCTTCGACGACGGCTATGCCGACAATTATACGAACGCGTATCCCATCCTGAAAAAGTACGGGCTGAAGGCGACGATTTTCGTCATCACGAGCCTCCTGGACAAGAGCTACCCCGGCTATCTGACTTGGGGACAGGCGGCGGAAATGGAGGCTTCCGGCGTGATCGCCATCGAGTCGCACACGGTGACCCACGGTTCGCTGACCGATTTGACGGACGAACAGATCCGCTCCGAGCTGACGGGATCGAAGCATGAAATCGAGCAAAGGTTGGGCAAGGAGGTGGAGTTCCTCGCGTACCCGACGGGCGCGTACAACCTCCATATCGCGAGGCTTGCCAAGGAGGCGGGCTACAAGGGCGCGTTCACGATCCGCAACGGCAATATGGACCGCGCGACGAATTTCTACGCCATTGAGCGTGTGCCGATTTTTCAAACGGCGGATACGTTCTCGTCGTTTTTGGAGCGGCTGAAATTCGTCCCTCTGTTCGAGCGGTTGGGGTGGCACAAGAATTGAAATCATAAAAATAAGTCGCAAGTCCCTTAAGAACATGAACATGTTCTTCGAGGGGCTTTTTTATGCAAAAAAACAGGAGGGGGGATGGGCGGTTTTTCCTAATCCCGTTTTCAAAAGGATGAAAAAGGCCGTTTTTTCGAACGTTATAGAGCGAACGTTCCCTGAAAACCACGATTTTGTGTGGGGAAAATCCAAAAAAATGATGCACAAAGTGGGGGAAAGTGGTAGAATGTGGATGCTGAATCCAAAAAAGGGAGTTCGCAAGACTCCCGTCGGGTGGTGACTGGAAATGCTCATGGGCGAGTACGCGCATACGATTGACGCGAAAGGACGCATTATCCTTCCGGCGGATTTTCGCGCGGCGCTCGGGGAGCATTTTGTCATCATCAAGGGGCTGGACCAATGCCTTTTCATTTACGGCGAAAACGAGTGGGCGATTCTGGAGCAGAAACTTCGCCAGTTGCCGCTGACGAAACCGGAAGCGCGCCGTCTCGTTCGCCATTTCTTTTCGGGCGCCCGCGTCCTGGAGTGCGACAGGCAGGGGAGATTCCTCGTGCCGGGCAATCTCAGGAGCTTCGCGAAGCTTGAGAAGGATGTCGTTCTGACCGGTGTATCGAACCGCGTCGAGGTCTGGAGCAAGGCCGAGTGGGATCGTTATATCGCGATGGAGGACGAGTCGACGGAGGAATTCGCGGCGACGCTTTCGGATCTTGGGATTTGAAAATGAGCGACGCGGTTTTTCAACACGTCAGCGTCATGCCGAAGGAGACCGTCGAAGGGCTCCTGTCCACGACGGCAGGCGTTTACGTAGACTGTACGTTGGGCGGCGCGGGGCATGCGCTCCGCATCGCTTCGCGGCTGTCTCCGGCTGGGTGGCTCATCGGGATCGACCAGGACGCGGCGGCTGTCGCGGCGGCACAGGCCCGGCTCCGGGACGTGCCCTGTCGGGTGAGCATCGTGCATGACAATTTCAAGAATCTCGAAGAGATTCTGGGGGAGCTTGGCGCGACTGCCGTGGACGGGGTGCTGTTCGATCTTGGGGTGTCCTCCTATCAGATCGACACGGCGGAGCGCGGCTTCTCCTATATGCACGACGCGCCGCTCGATATGCGCATGGATGAAAGGCAGAAGCTCACGGCGTACGAGATTGTGAATACGTATTCCGAGGAAGAGCTGGGCCGCATTTTTCATGAATACGGCGAGGAGCGTTGGGGAAAGCGCATTGCCGCCTTCATTGCAGAAATGCGGAAAGAGACCCCTGTCAGAACGACGGCGGAGCTGGTGGACATCGTCTGCCGGGCTATGCCGAAGGCCGTTCGGAGGGCAGCCGCCGGGCATCCGGCGAAGCGCGTGTTTCAGGCGATTCGCATTGAAGCGAACGACGAGCTCTCCATCTTGGACGCGTCCATCCGAACGGCGGTCCGTCATTTGCGGCCGGGGGGCCGCGTTGCGGTCCTGACCTTCCATTCGCTGGAAGACCGGATCGTAAAAAATTCGCTGCGAGATATGGCGCGGGGCTGCGTCTGCCCGCCGGGACTTCCCGTTTGCGTCTGCGGCCACCGGCCGGAAATCCGCCTTTTGGGGAAGGCGGGGAAGCCGGGGGCGGATGAGCTCAGGGGAAATCCGCGGGCGAAGAGCGCGAAGCTCCGTCTGGCGGAAAAAATTTCGGGGGCGGAATAGGGGACGTCGGCGGCGCCGAGGTTTTGGCGTCGCCGGTGAATTTCGCGGCCCCGCAGGGAACTGTCGTCGACAGATTCGCAGGCAGAAGGGGGAAAAATTGATGCCGCAGGCAGCAAGACAAGTGTGGTCAGAGGAGACGGAGGAAAGAAGGGTCGTCCGAAAGCTTCCCAAGCGGCGCCCGACGACGGCCGTGCGCGCGCATGTGGATACGGAGCTGCGGGCCAAGGCGTTCGTCATGTTTTTGATTTTCGCGTTGACGGCGGCGGTGACTCTGATTCGGAGCGAGGAAAGCGCGATGCGGGGGTATGAGCTGGTGCAGCTGCGCCAGCAGGCGAGGCAGTTGGAACAGGAGAACAGGAACATTGAGCTTTATATCGCGGAAATGAAGGCACCGCAACGCATCAAGGATCGGGCGATCAACGAGCTCGGCATGGTAGTGCCGAAAGAATTTTATTTTGCCGCCGAAAGCGACAGATAAGGGAGATATAAAGCGCTGCCGGGGCAGCGCTTTTTCTTTGCATAAGGAGCAAAACTACGTTCTCTATAAAAATTTTATGATACGCCGTATAATACAGTTTTATAGTACAAATTTTGTTTTTGGGAGGAAACGGCATGAGAAAGAAGCTTGCAAAGCTGGCGGCGCTGGTAAAGGGCGCGAGGGTGATCGGCGACGCGAATACGTTCGTCACCGATATTGTGCAGGACTCGCGGCTGGCGTCGAAGGGCGCGCTGTTCGTCTGCGTGGCGGGTGAGCACGTGGACGGGCACAAGTTTATCCCCGATGTTCGTTTGAAGGGCGCGGCCGCGATTTTGACGGAGCGGGACATCGAGCCGCCGAGCGGCCTGGCCGTGCTGAAGGTGCCGAATCTCGACGAAGCATTGCAAATGATCGTGCCGTTCTTCTTTGATCTGCCATCCCAACGGCTCCGCATGATCGGCATCACGGGGACGAACGGCAAGACGACGACGAGCTTTCTGCTGCGTTCGATCCTGCGCCGTGCGGGGCACAAGGTCGGCCTGATCGGTACCATCCAGACGATGATTGAGGAAAAGCGTCTGCCGAGCCAGAATACGACGCCGAACATCGTCGACCTCCAACGCCTGTTGGCGCAAATGGTCGAGGAGGGCATCGAATACGTGGTGATGGAGGTTTCGTCCCACGCGCTGGCGCAGAACCGCGTGGCGGGCTGCGAGTTCGATACGGCGGTGTTCACGAATTTCACCCAGGACCATCTCGATTACCACAAGACGATGGAAAACTATCTCGAAGCGAAGGCGAAGCTGTTTGACAGTCTCGGCGGGCCGGGCATCAAGCCGGACAAGACGGCGGTGGTGAATCTTGACGACGAGCAGGCGGGCTATATTCTCGAACGTTCCGCCTGCAATCATATCACTTACGGGTTGGGCGACGAGTCGGCGGATATTCGCGCGGTGGACATCGGGCTTGGGCCGTTGGGCTCGACCTTCACGATTCAGGGCGCCTTTGGTCGGCTCCCGGTCCGGACGAAAATCGCCGGGCTCTTCAATATTTATAATGTGCTTTCGGCGACGTGCGCGGCGGCGGCGGAAAAGGTGCCGTATGAAACGATCGGCGAGGCCGTTTCGGAGTTCCGGGGCGTCCCGGGGCGTTTCGAGGCTGTGGACGCGGGCCAGCTTTTCCATGTGGTGGTCGACTATGCGCACACACCGGACGGGCTTTCCAATATTTTGCACACGGCCCGGGACATCACCGAAAACCGCATCATCACGGTGTTCGGCTGCGGCGGCGACCGCGACCGTTCGAAGCGCCCGATCATGGGCCGCATCGCGGCGCAGCTTTCCGATATCGTAATCACGACCTCGGACAATCCGCGCACGGAGGATCCCGAGGCGATTCTCGCCGAGATCGAAGCCGGCGTCGCGGAAACAATCGGCATGAAAACACATGAAAAGGTCACGGATCGCCGCGAGGCGATTTATCTGGCAATTTCCCTCGCGCAGGCGGGCGATACGGTCGTCATCGCCGGCAAGGGGCACGAGGATTACCAGATTATCGGCACGGAGAAAATTCATTTCGATGACCGAGAGGTGGCCCGTGAGGCGCTGGGAGGGCACAACTGATGCCGCGGTTTGCGTTGGGGGAAATTCAAAAGGCGACGGGGGCCACCGTCTCGGGCGGGGCCGGTACGGTTTTTGGCGATGTGACGACGGACACGCGCACGATTGAAAAAGGGGCGCTTTTCGTCGCGCTCAAGGGCGAGCGGTTCAACGGCGAGGACTTTTTGCGGCAAGCGTGCGAGGCCGGCGCGGCGGGCGTTCTCGTCTCCGACGGTTGCCCGGCGGAAAAGGCGGCGGGGCTTCCGGTTCCCGTGCTGCGCGTACCGGACACGCTGAAAGCTTATCAGGACATCGCCCACGCGCACAGGGCGCGCTTTGCGCTGCCCGTCGTCGCGATCACCGGATCGAACGGCAAGACGACGACGAAGGACTTGACGGCGTCGGTGCTTGGCGCGAACTTTCCGACGCTCCGCACCGAGGCGAATTTCAACAACGAGATCGGCCTGCCGAAAACCCTGCTCGGCCTTCGGAGCGAGCATCGCGCGGCGGTGGTGGAAATCGGCATGCGCGGCCTTGGGCAGATTGCGGCGATGGCGCCGATGGCCGCGCCGACCGTCGGCGTAGTGACCAACGTCGGCGAGACGCATATTGAGTTGCTGGGTTCTTTGGACAATATCGCGAAGGCCAAGGCGGAAATGGTCGAGGCAATCCCGGCGGGCGGCACGGTGGTCCTGAACGCGGGCGATCCGCGCGTCTCGGCAATGCGCGAAAAGGCCGCAGCTGGTGTCGCCGTGGCGACCTTCGGCGAAAGCCGGGGCGCGGACGTGCGCGGCACGGAAATAGAGCCGGACGGTATGGGGACACGATTCACCGCAGTCTTTCCCGACGGAGCGCGGCAGACGTATCGCCTGCCGCTTCCGGGGCGGCACAATGTTTCCAACGCTTTGGCGGCCCTCGCTGTCGGCCGCGCGCTGGGGCTTTCCCCGGAGGCGATGGCGGCAGGGCTGGAAGCGCCCGCGATGTCGGGCGCGCGTTTCGCCTGCGAGAAACGCGGGGATATTACGATTATCAACGACGCCTATAACGCGAGTCCGCTTTCCATGAGCGCGGCGATCCGCACGATGAAGGAAATCGCGGCCGGGCGTCGGGTCGCGGTGCTCGGCGATATGCTGGAGCTCGGCGATTTCGCGAAAGAAGCCCATCGACGCGTCGGCGGGGAACTGGCGGCGTCGGGCGCGGCGGCGCTGGTGACGCGCGGCCCGCTGGGCGAGGAGATCGCCGCCGGAGCGGAGGCGGCGGGCATGGCCGAAGTGTACCGTTGCGCGTCCCATGAAGAAGCGGCGGCAACGCTGAAAAAAATCCTGCGTCCCGGCGATACGGTGCTTTTCAAAGGATCCCACGGGATGCACATGGAACAAATCATTGATCTGTTGTAAAGCGGGGGATTTCTATGGAAATTTCTGTCGCGTTGAAGGCGGCGATCGTTTCCGCGTTGGTGGTTCTCGTTTCGGGCCCGTTCGTGATTCCCGAGCTGCGAAAGCTGAAATTCGGGCAGAGCATCCGGGACGAGGGACCGAAAAGTCATCAGGCGAAAAGCGGGACACCGACCATGGGCGGCGTGATGATTCTCGCCGCGCTGACGGTGGGAACGCTTTGCGCGACGGGGCCGGAGCCTTCTGTGCTGCTGGCTTTGTTCGTGACGCTGGGACATGGCGCAATCGGCTTTGTCGATGATTATATCTCGGTGGTGAAAAAGCGGAATCTCGGCCTGCGTCCCCGACAAAAGCTGGCGGCGCAGATCGGCATGGCGGCGATTGTGGCGATTGTCGGTTCGCGCTTTTTCGACGTGACGACGAGCTGTTGGATTCCTTTTGCCAACGTGGTCGTGGACTTTGGCGTGTTCTATTATCCGCTCCTCTTTTTCGCAATGGTCGGCGCTTCGAACGCGGTGAATCTCACGGATGGCTTGGACGGTCTGGCGACAGGAACCGTGGCCGTCGCCGCGATTTGCTATGCGGTCGTCTGCGTTTCGTTCGGGAAGGCGGCTCTCGCCGCCTTCTGCATTGCCGTGGCTTCTGCCTGTCTCGCGTTTTTGCGTTTCAACGCGCACCCCGCGAAGGTGTTCATGGGCGATACGGGTTCCCTGGCCCTCGGCGGCGCGTTGGCCGCGGTGGCGATCCTGACGAAGACGGAATTTTTGCTTGGGATTCTCGGCGGCGTCTTCGTCATCGAGACGCTGTCCGTCATCATTCAGGTTATTTCGTTCCAGACGACGGGCAAGCGGGTATTTCTGATGAGTCCTATTCATCACCATTTCGAGCTTTTGGGCTGGCCGGAGACGAAGGTCGTCCGCACGTTCTGGGCGGCGGGCGTGGGATTCGGCCTGTTGGCATTGTTACTAATATAAATAGGAAGTGTTGATTGTGGACTTGGCGAATCAAAACGTGCTGGTGGTCGGGCTCGGCATCAGCGGTATGGCGGCGGCGCGTCTGGCAAAGCGCTTCGGCGCGGAGGTCGTCGTCAGCGACGCGAAGGAAGCGGACAAACTCGGTGACGAGCCGAAAACGCTCCGAAGCGAAGGAATCCGCGTCGTATGCGGCCCGCAGGAGCTTTCCCTCCTCGACGGCGTCGACCATATTATCGTGTCCCCCGCTGTGCCGGTGCGCATCCCGCTCCTGCAGGAGGCGTATAGACGCGGCATGGACGTGGAGAGCGAGGTGGAGTTCGCGTATCATATCGCGAAGTCCCCGATTCTCGCCATTACCGGGACGAACGGGAAGACGACCACGACGACGCTCGTGGGGAAATTGATGGAAACGGCTTTTCCCGTCGTCGGCGTCGGCGGCAATATCGGCGTACCGCTTTCGGAAGAGTGCCTGCGCGTCGGCGGGGGCGGCTGCGTCGTCGCCGAGATTTCCAGCTACCAGATGGAAGCGACCGACGATTTTGTCCCCCATGTGGCGGCGGTGTTGAACGTGACGCCCGACCATGTGGTGCGCCACGGCACTCTCGAAGTCTATCAGCAGATGAAGGAGAAATTGTTCGCGCAGCAAACGGAAAAAGATTTCCTCGTGCTGAACTATGACGACCAGAAGACCCGGGACATGGCAAAGCGCGCGCCGGGAACCGTCTGCTTTTTCAGCCGGTCGGAGCTTTTGGGCGAGGGCGCGTTCGTCAAGAACGGGACGCTGACGATGCGCTGGGACGGAAAAGAGATTCCGGTCCTGCCGGTGGACGACCTCCAGATTCGCGGCGGGCACAACGTGGAGAATGCGTTGGCGGCGATGGCGATGGCCTATCTCGCGGGGGCGGAGCCGAACAAAATCGCGGCGGTGCTGCGCGCGTTCACGGGGGTGGAGCATAGGATCGAGGCGGTGCTTTCCTGCGATGGCGTTTCTTATTGGAACGACTCGAAAGCCACGAATACGGACTCGGCGATCAAGGCGTTGGAAAGCTTCACGGAACCCATCGTGCTTCTGGCGGGTGGCGACGACAAAATGACCGACTTGACGGAATTCATGCGCCTCGTCAAAGACAAATGCCGCGCGTTAGTGCTTGGCGGCAATGCGGCGGCCCGGTTCAAGGAAGCAGCTGTCGCTGCGGACTTTCCGCGGGACAAAATCTTTGAAGCGGGGTATTCCATGGAAAAGGGCGTGGAACTGGCGCGGGCAGCGGCGCAGCCGGGCGACGCGGTGCTGCTTTCCCCGGCCTGCGCCAGCTTCGATATGTATTCGGGCTTTGAGGAGCGCGGGCGCAATTTCAAGGACATTGTGCGCCGCATGGCGGGAAACAAGTAAGGGGCGTTTTTCGTGCGGATCATCGTTTCCGGCGGCGGCACCGGCGGGCATATCTACCCCGCCCTGACCATCGTGCGGGCTATTCAAAAGCAAATACCGGACGCGGAGTTCCTTTACGTCGGCACGAAAGACGGCTTGGAGGCGGACCTCGTGCCGAAGGAGGGAATCCCCTTTGAGACGGTCAACATCCAGGGCTTCAAGCGGAGCCTGACACCGGAAAATCTCCTGCGCGGTGCGCGGGCTTTTGGCGGTGTGATGAAAGCGATGGGCATCGTGCGCCGATTCCGGCCGGATGTCGCCGTCGGCACGGGAGGGTACGTCTGCGGCCCCATCCTGCTGGCGTCGAGCCTCGCGGGAATCCCCACGCTGATCCAGGAGCAAAATGTGATGCCGGGGGTCACGAACCGTTTCCTTTCGCGTTTTGTTTCCTGCGTCGCGATGGGGACGAAAGAAGCGGCGGAACATTTTCCCAAAGGGAAACGAATTTTCACCGGGAATCCCGTCCGCGAGGAAGTCCTGCGGGCGCGGCGCGAGGCAGGGCAGGAGAGTTTCGGCCTCGACCCGGCGGCGAAAACGGTGCTGGTGTCGGGCGGCAGCCGCGGGGCGCGCAGCATCAACCGTGCGATGGTCGGTGTGCTGGCGCATTACGCGGGAAAGCCGGGGGTGCAAATCTTGCATGTGACGGGCAAGGCCGGTTACGACGACACAATAGCGCGATTGCAGAAGGCAGGCGTTGATTTGTCCGGCGCGGGCAATCTCTCCGTGCGGCCGTACCTTTACGATATGCCGCAGGCGCTCGCCTGCGCCGATGTGGCGGTATTCCGGGCGGGCGCCATCGGCATCGCGGAGCTGACGGCCCGCGGGGTGCCGTCGGTGTTGGTGCCGTACCCGTATGCGGCGGCGAACCATCAGGAAATGAACGCCCGCGCCGTGGCCTCGAAAGGCGCGGCCCGCATGATCCTCGACAAAGAACTGACGGCGGAGCGGCTGCTTTCGGTGTTGGCGGAGCTTTTGAGCGAGGACGCAAAATTGAAACGCATGGCGCAGGCGGCGAAACGGCTGGGGCGCCCCAAGGCGGCGGACAAGATCGCGAGCCGGGTCATTCGGCTGGCGAAAGGAACTCATGAACTCGTGACTGTCGGAGAACGTCGCTCTTAATCGGAGAACGTCAATCTTGCAAGGGAGGAAGCGTCGATGCTTCAGGGAATCCGGAAAATACATTTTATCGGCGTCGGGTGCGCGGGCATGAGCGCGCTGGCGCGAATCCTGCTGGACAAAGGATATGAGGTCTCCGGCTCCGACCGGAAGATGTCCGCCGTCGCGGAGCAGCTCGCGGCGCGCGGCGCGAAAATTTTCGAGGGGCATGATGCGGCGAACGTGAAGGGCATGGACGCGGTCGTCGTATCGACGGCGATTCCCGAGGACAACGTGGAGGTCGTGGCGGCAAAAGCGCAGGGCCTTCGCCGTCTGCATCGGTCGGATGTCAACGCGGCGCTTTTGAACGCGGCGAAGGGGATTGCCGTCGCGGGCGCCCACGGCAAGACCACGACGACTTCGATGATCGGCTTGATTCTCGAACACGGGGGTGTCGACCCGACCATCATCATCGGCGGGCAGGTCGATTATCTGGCGGACGGCAACGCGAGGCTCGGGCGCGGCGAATATCTGGTGTCGGAGGCGGACGAGAGCGACGGCTCGTTCCTGAAGCTGCTTCCCCGTATCGCGGTGGTCACGAACGTCGAGAACGACCACATGGACCACTACGGTACGATGGAGAATATCAAAAAGGCGTTTCGGCAGTTCCTTGAAAATACGGATGAAAAAACGGGAACCTGCGTCCTTTGCGCGGACAACGAAAATCTGCGGGAAATCTCGAAGGGGCTTTCGCGCCGCGTCGTCCTTTACGGCACAGCGGAAGATGCCGAGTACCGGGCGGTCAATATTGCGCCGGACGGGGCGGGCGTGGCCTTCGATGTGGAGCGGGGCGGCAAGCAACTCGTCCGCGTCCGTCTGAACATACCTGGCCACCATAACGTACTGAACGCGCTGGGCTCCGTTGTGACGGGAATCCTTTGCGGGGTTTCGCCGGAAAAGGCGGCGGAGGCGTTGGCGCTGTTCCACGGCGCGAAGCGGCGCTTCGAGACGAAAGGCCGCGCGTCCGGCGTCTGGATCGTGGACGACTATGCGCACCATCCGACGGAGATTGAGGCGACGCTGAAGGCGGCGCGGCAGACGAAGCCGAAGCGGCTGATTTGCGCGTTCCAGCCCCATCGCTATTCCCGTACGCAGCTCCTGCAAAAGGAATTCGGCGGTGCGTTCGCGGATGCGGATCTTTTGATTTTGACGGATATTTATTCGGCGGGGGAAGCGCCCATTGCGGGCGTCAGCGGCGAGACCATCCTTTCCGCCGTCGAAAAGACAACGGGGCAGCCGGTAAAATATATCGCGGCGCGGACGGACATCGCGGATTATCTCGCGACTGCCGTCCGGGACGGCGACCTCGTGATAACAATGGGCGCCGGCGATATTTGTCGGACCGGGGAAGAATTGCTGGAGCGGTTGCGTGGCCGTGCGGAGGAAAAGGAATAGATGGGCACAAAGAAAATCGTTGTCGTCATGGGCGGGCCGTCTTCGGAGGCGGCCGTCTCGCGACGGAGCGGGGCCGCGATTCTGGCGGCGCTTCGCGAAAAAAATTATGAGGCGGAAGGGCTGGAGTTCGTGCCAAAAACTTTTTCCGTGGATATCCAGCGTCTCTCGCCCGATATCGTATTCAACGCGATGCACGGGGCGTACGGCGAGGATGGGCGTGTGCAGGCGACGCTGGATCTGATGGGGGTGCCCTGCACGGGTTCCGGCGTTTTGGCCTCGGCCATGACCATGGACAAGGCGGCGGCCAAGCGGGTCATGCTGGGGGCGGGCATCTCCACGCCAAAAGCGATCTCCTGCCGTGTTTCGGAACGGGCCGGCCTTCGGGCGCGCATTCTTCGGGAGATGTCTGTGCCCCTAGTGGTCAAGGCGACGACGCAAGGCTCCAGCATCGGCGTCGTCGTCGTCAAGGACGCGGCGGAGCTTCCCGACGCGTTGGAGGAAGCGTTTTCCTATGGCGACGAAGCGTTGGTCGAGGAATTCATTGACGGGCCGGAGCTGACGGCGGCGGTCTGGGGAACGCCGGAAACGTGCGACGCGCTGCCTGTCATCGAGATTACCACGGAATCCGGGCGCTACGATTACGAAAGCAAGTACACGGTCGGCGCGTCCCACCATATCATTCCCGCGCGCATCAGCGCGGAGGCGATGGCGCGGACGCGGGAAACGGCGGAGCAAACATTCCGCGTCTTCGGCTGCCGGGGCGTCGCCCGCGTCGACATGATGCTCTCGACGGAGGGTGTGCCTTACGTCATAGACATCAACACGGTGCCGGGCATGACGGAAACCTCATTGGTGCCGGACGCGGCAAGGGCGGCGGGCATCAGCTTCGCCGACTTTTGCGAACGGTTGGTGGAAATGGCGGCGGCAGAGTGACGCGTTGCAGGGCATCATCTTCCGGTTTCCCGTAGAACTTGTACAAAGGAGGTGACGGCGATGGACGAGGAACAGGTTCGCGGCGCGGCGTTGGGCGGCACGGAAGTTCACGAAACGCCCCGAAAATGGCAATGGCTGTTCCAAGTGTTCGGCTTTTTGGGATTGGTTGCCGTGGCGGTCGCCGCTGTTTCCTATCTGCCCGTGTTCACACTCGGCTCGATTTCCATCGCGGGCAATTCTTACATCCCCGCCGAGGACATTTGCCGCATCGCCGGAATTTACAAGGGACAGCATATGTTCCAGGTGGAAACGGACAAGGCGGTGCAGAATCTCCGAAAGGATCTCCGCATCGAGCAGGCCGTCGTCAAGCGGACGTTTCCGAACGGCATCGTCATTGAAGTGGAGGAGCGACGTCCGGTCGCCTGCGTGGCCTGTGAATTCGGCTTCCTCGACCTCGATCGCGGCGGCATGGTGCTGAACGCTTACCGTGTCCGCCATTTGCAGACGATCCCGCTTCTGGTGGGCGTCGAGGTGCGCGACCTCTACATCGGGGATCAAATCAAGGACGGGCAGACGATGCTCGCGCTTTCGTATCTTTCGATGCTTGACGACCTGACGCTTTCGCAGATTGTCGAGGTGAGCCTTGCCGACCCGCAGCACGTGTTGGCGCGCACGACCAACGCGGCCGAGATTCGCGTCGGCGTCTTGGAGCGGCTGGAGGAAAAAGCGCAGTTGACGAAAAGCTTTCTCGAAGATCTCCGGGCGACGAAACGCCCCATCGAATATATCGATCTGACATACAAGAATCCAGTCATTCCGAAGCAGGAAGGCGGACAAAAGTGAGGCGCATCGAAAAAAAATGACAGCTTATAAACGGGGGCAATTTTCCATCGCTTTCGTCTGCATGGTGCTCGGCTTCATGTTGGCTCTGCAGTTTCGCATCGCGATGGATCAGAAAGCGTCTCTTCCGTACCAGAGGGTGGAGGAACTTTCCGCTCGCCTGATCGAGACCGAGAAAGAACGCGACGCCCTCCAGGAGCAGGTCGCGAACTTTCGGCAGGCCCAGCCGGCGCCCGGCGGCTCGGAAGGAGAGCAGATCCTGAAGGAGCTGCGCCTGCGTTCCGGCATGACGCCTCTCGTCGGTCCCGGCGTCGTCGTGACCATCGACGACAGCAAAATCCAGTCCAAGGCGGGCGAAAACCAGAATCTCTACATCATTCACGACGACGATCTCCTGAAGGTCATCAACGAGCTTCGGGCGGCGGGTGCGGAGGCGATTTCCGTCAACGGCCAGCGGCTCGTGTCGACATCGGAAATCCGCTGCGCGGGGCCGACGCTTTCTGTGAATAATGTGCGTTCGGCGCCGCCGTATGAGATCCGCGCCATCGGCGACAGCGTGACACTGGAAAACGCGCTTCGCATGCGCGGCGGCGTCATGGAGACGCTGCAGGTCTGGGGGATCCAGCTCGAAGTCAAGGCGGCGCAGGAAATCGTCGTTCCCGCTTATAAGGGCGCGGCAAAATTCAGCTACGCGAAAGAAGCGGAGGAGGCGGCATCATGATCCTTGCTCTGCTCGGCCTGTCCGTCGGCCTGCTTTTGGGCAGTTTATGCCCGCTGACCATTCCGGTTACGTATTCCAAGCTGTTTTCCGTCGCGCTGCTGGCCGCGTTGGACTCCGTTTTCGGCGGCTTCCGCTCGGCGCTCGACGACCGCTTCGACAACACGGTCTTCATGTCGGGTTTCTTTGTCAACGGCCTTTTGGCGGCGTTTCTCGTCTATGCGGGCGACCGGCTCGGCATTGACCTTTACTATGTCGCACTGCTCGCTTTCGGCCTCCGCATCTTTCAGAATCTTGCCATCATCCGGCGGTATTATTTGCGAAAGCATCGGTAACGCGATATTGCAAATAAAAATCGAAGCAATACAGGACCACGACCGGGGCGGATTAAAAATTCGCCATGAAAATTTCATGGAAAAAGCTAGGCTTGCATGAAACGAGCTTTCATAGTAGAATATGAGGGATAAGACAGAAATTTTCCATACGCGTTTGCGCGCGGCAGTTATAGGGCGATTTGGCTCGGCATGGAGGGGTATTTGTGATTGAATTGGACGAGGCGGTATTCAACGACATGGCCAAAATCAAGGTAATCGGCGTGGGCGGCGGCGGCTCCAACGCCATTGACCGAATGATTTCTTCCGGCTTGAAAGGTGTCGAATTCATCGCCATCAATACAGACGCGCAGGCATTGACGAAATCCCTTGCGCCCAAGCGTTTGCAGATCGGCGAGAAACTGACGCGCGGGCTGGGCGCGGGCGCGCGTCCGGAAATCGGCGCGGCGGCGGCTGAAGAAAGCCGCGATGAAATCATCGCGGCGGTGTCCGGCGCGGACATGGTGTTCATCACCGCCGGCATGGGCGGCGGCACCGGAACGGGCGCGGCCCCGATTGTCGCGGCGTGTGCGCGGGAAGCGAACGCGCTGACCGTGGGCGTCGTCACGAAGCCGTTCAAATTTGAAGGCAAGCGGCGTATGCTGAACGCGGATATGGGCATCCGCAATCTGAAGGAAGCCGTCGATACGATCATCACGATTCCGAACAATCAGTTGTTGCAGATTGTCAGCCGCAATACGCCGATGATGGAGGCGTTCCGCATTGCCGATGACGTGCTGCATCAAGGTGTGCAGGGCATTTCCGACCTTTTGGTGGTGCCGGGTCTGATCAACTTGGACTTCGCCGACGTGCAGTCCATCATGAAGGAAGCCGGTACCGCACTGATGGGGATTGGCGAAGGCTCCGGCGACAACGCGGCGACGGCGGCGGCGCAGGAGGCGGTGCAGTCCCCGTTGCTCGAAATGTCCATCGAGGGCGCCCACGGCGTACTGCTGAACTTCACCGGTTCGGCGGATAAACTCAGCATTTATGATGTCAACGAGGCGGCGGCGGAAATCCAAGAGCAGGTTCATCCCGACGCGAATATCATCTTCGGCGCGGCTCTCGACGATACGTTGGGCGATACGGTGCGCGTGACGGTCATTGCCACCGGATTCGACAACATCGAGGACACGGTGGGGGTTCCGGCACAGGCGGCCGCCAATCAGGCAGCGAATCCGCAGCCGCAGAATGCGCAGCAGCCCCGGCAGCCGAACGTGGCGCAGCCGCAGCAGGCTCCGCAGCCGGTGGCTCCCTTCGGAGGGAATTTCGATTCCCTGCAAATCCCTGATTGGTTGCGTCATAAATAATTTGGCGGTTGGCCGCGCCGTGAGGCAGCGGAGAAATTTCGGCGCGGCGGGTCTTTCCCGCCGCGCTTTTTATGAAGAATTTCGGAGGAAGCGTTTATGAAACGGTATACTTCGCTCCTTTTTCTGGCGTTCGTCCTCGTGCTCGGCACGGTGCTCGGAGCGACGCTCCTTTCGGGGCATGCCGACCGCCCACCGGGCGGATCCGATCGAATGGTCACGGTTTACACGACTATGCCGCCGGAGCAGGCGGGACTTTTGGCTTCAGAGTATGAAAAGACGGCGAAGGTCGGCATCCGTTTTGTCCCCATGACGGGGGATGAGCTTGTAGGACGATTGCGGAAAGAGGGCAAACAACCGGGCGCGGATCTCGTGCTCGCCGACAGCGGCGTGATGAAAAAAGGGGCGGCGTTGGGCGCTTTCGTTCCGTATCTTTCGGAAGGGACGGACTCGGTGGCGGACGCGCTGAAGGACGAAGAGGGTGCGTGGACCGGTGTCTGGTATGACCCGGTCGTGTTTTGCATGAACAGCGATTATATGCGGAACTTGCCCCGGATTCCGGAGACTTGGGCGGAATTCGCCGCTTATCCCGATATGCGGGTAGGCCTGACCGATTTTCTCGCCGCCGACGCGGCGTCCAATCTTTATTTTACGATGATTTCCGTTTACGGCGAGCAGGAAACCCTGCGCCAGCTTTCGGCGATCCACCCGAAGGTTGTGCAGTACGTGAAATTCCTTTCCACGCCGGTTCGCATGGCGGGCATGGGCGAGGTGGACGCTTCCGTGGCCGTGCAGAGCGAAACCCTCCGCTATCTCGCGGACGGCTATCCGGTTCGCATCGTTTACCCGACGGACGGCACCGCCTATATGCTGACGGGCGCGGGCCTTTTGCGGGAAGGGCGGCCCCAGGCGCAGGAATTTTTCGAGTGGCTGCTCTCCGACGGCGCGCAGATGACGCTGCAACGGGAAAATGTGTTTTTCGTCCCCGCCAATCCAGGGACACTGGCCTACAAGCAATTTGCGGGCAAAAATGTCGTGCTGTTTGACGCGGCCCCGAACTTTACGGCGGAGGAGCGGGGCAAGCTGCTCGACCGTTGGCTGCAAAACGTGAGATTCAAATGAAGGCAAACCACAAGTCCGGCAATCCTGTCGGCGGCTTGTGGTTTTTCTTTTGGCTTTCGCGATTCTTTTGCAATCCATTTCTTTATTTTGCGTTCGTTTTTTGCTATACTTCTATATAAGTTTTGCCCGCCATTTTGCGGGCGCAAGGTTCTGGAATTTGGAGGGAGAAGCGAGTGAAAGCCGGTATTGTCAGCCTGGGATGCGCGAAGAATCTCGTCGATACGGAGGTCATGCTCGGCCTTTTGCGTCAAGCGGGGATTGAATTGACGAAGGAGCCGGGCGAGGCGGATATTTTGATCGTCAATACCTGCGCGTTTATCGAAACCGCGAAGCAGGAAGCCATCACGACGATTCTCAATATGGCGGAGTACAAGACGAAGGGAAAGTGCCGTTCGTTGATTATCGCCGGGTGTCTCGGCCAACGGTACGGCCAGGCGCTGCTGGACGAGTTGCCGGAGGCGGACGCCATCGTCGGCGCGGGCGCGTGGGACCGCATCGTGGAGGCGGCGGAGGAAACGCTGCGCGGTCACAAGGCGGTCATCCTGGGGGACTCGAAGCTCGTCTACAACGCGCGTACGCCGCGTATTTTGACGACACCCGGCTACACGGCGTATCTGAAAATCGCCGAGGGTTGTGACAACCGCTGCTCATTTTGCGCGATCCCGATGATTCGGGGGCGGTACCGCAGCCGTGCCGTCGAGGATATCGTCGAGGAAGCGAAACATCTCGCGGCGGACGGGGCCGTGGAGCTGAACCTGATCGCGCAGGACACGACGGCTTATGGGCGCGACCTTTACGGCGAGGCTTCACTGCCGCGCCTGCTCAAGGAACTGGTGAAAATCGACGGCGTCCGCTGGATTCGCTGCCTGTATTCCTATCCCCGCTTTTTCACCGACGAGCTGATCGACACCATCGCTTCGGAGCCGAAGATTGCCAAATATGTGGATTTGCCGCTCCAACACGCCGACGATGGAATATTGCGCCAAATGCGCCGTCCCGACACACGGGCCTCGATGGAAGCACTGCTGGAAAAAATCCGCGCCCGGATTCCGGGCGTCGCGCTTCGTTCTACGTTCATCGTCGGCTTTCCCGGCGAAACGGACGAACAGTTTGACGCGCTCCGGTCGTTTTTGGAGGAGCAGAGGTTCGACAAGGCGGGGATTTTCACATACTCGGCGGAAGAGGGGACGGCCGCGGCGGAGCTTCCCGGCCATGTGCCCGAGAACGTCATGCAGGAGCGGTACCATGCATTGATGAGCCTCCAGTGCAAGATTTCCGAGGAGATCAATCAATCGCTGGAAGGGAAGGAACTGGAGGTGCTCGTCGAGGGCCGCGAGGCGGATCAGGAAAATGTCGCTTACGGCCGCTCCCGGCGCGAAGCGCCGGAGGTGGACGGGCAGGTATTCATAGAAGGCTGCGGCGACGTGAAACCCGGCGATATAGTGCGCGTCCGCGTTTCCCAAGGCTTCACCTACGATGTGGTGGGCGAGCCGTTTCCTTAAATTCACGTTAAAACTCGCGGAAGCCGCGCACACTTCACGGGTTTTTCAGAGAGAAGGGCGATTATGATTGCGGAGCTTGTGACGACGGGGAGCGAATTGCTGCTCGGGCAGATTGTCAACACGAACGCGGCCTATATGGCGCGGGAGTTGAACAAGGTGGGCGTCGATGTCTGTTTCCAGACGACGGTGGGCGACAACCGTGCCCGTATGAAAGAAGTTTTGTTGCACGCCCTGTCCCGCGCCGACCTTGTGATTACTTCCGGCGGCCTTGGGCCAACCCGGGGCGACATCACGAAGGAGGTTTCGGCGGAGGTCATGGGCCGCGGGATGGCGCTCAATGAGGAATGCGCGGCGCGCCTCCGGGCCGATTTTGCGCGTACCGGGCGGGAAATGACGGAGAACAATCTGCGGCAGGCCATGATTCCCGAGGGCGCGCATATTTTCGTCAATCACGCGGGCACCGCGCCGGGCGTGGCGATGGAGCGGGACGGCAAGCTGCTCGTCAATCTGCCCGGCCCGCCGTCGGAAATGAAGGACATGCTCCATCGGAGCTTGTTGCCGTATCTGGCGGAAAAATACGGCACCATTGCCGCCACCGTTTCGCGTGTGCTGCACACCTTCGGCATCGGGGAATCGAAGCTGGAAACGACCCTCGATGATTTAATCCTGGCGCAGAAAAATCCGACGTTGGCGCTGTTGGTTCGTCCCACGGGCGTCGTCGTCCGAATTACGGCGAAAGCGGAAAACGAGGAAGCGGCGCTGCGCCTCATTGCCCCGTTGGAAAAAGAAATCCGCGGTCGGCTCGGCAATTTTGTTTACGGCGCGGACAAAGAAACGATGGAAGAAATTGTCGGCGGGGAACTGAAAGCCCGCGGCCTTTCCGTGGCGACGGCGGAGTCCTGTACGGGCGGTCTTGTGGCCAGCCGTTTGACCGACGTGGCCGGGAGCAGCGGATACGTCCGGGGCGGCATCGTTTCCTACACGGATGCGGTGAAGGCGGAGGCGCTTGGCGTCAGCCGCGAGATGCTCGCCCGCGAAGGCGCGGTTTCCGAGCCGGTTGCGCGGGCCATGGCGGAGGGCGCGCGGCGCGTGCTGGGCGCGGATATTGCCGTCAGTACCACGGGCCTTGCGGGGCCGGGCGGCGGCACGGACAAAACGCCCGTCGGCACTGTCTTTCTCGCGGTGTCGGGCGAAGCCGGGACCGTCGCGGAAAAACATCTCTTCACGGGCAACCGCGCACAGGTCAAGTTCCGCGCGTCGCAGGCCGCGCTTGCGGCGCTCGGTGGATATATACGGAAGTGTGGAAAATGATTTTTGGATATTTTGAGGAGGACTTTTACATGGACTGGAAAAAGACGATGAAAATGACCTTTGCGGCGGCGTTGGCGGCTTTTGCCCTCGCCATGCCGACGGCCTTTGCGGCGGAGGAAACGGGAATCACGCCCGGGGCGCCCACTGCGGAGGAGCAGGCGCAGATGACGCCGGAGGAGGCGTTGCAGGCGTATGTCGACAGCGGCTACAAATACACGAGCCAACGGTACGGCTATTCCATCGTTTGCCCGGTCAAGCCGACGGTCGTTCCGCTGAGCGTTCTGTTCGGGGATGCCAGTGAAAAAGGCGATGTGCTGATTTTCAAGAGCAACGGTTACGATATTGCTTACGGTTGGATTGTCATGGTCGACGCCTTCGACGAGGCGACGATCCCGGCGGATATCATCAGCCAGCCGGAGGACAAGCAAAAGGCCTTCATTGAAAAGTTCATGGAAAGCTCTCCCTATGAATTCGTCCGGCTGACCGAGGTGGACGGGCGTTCGGGGGTTTACGCGGTCACGGCCAAGGAGATCGAGGTCGATACGAACGGCG
Organism: Schwartzia sp. (in: firmicutes); assembly: GCA_017480545.1. GTDB lineage: Bacteria > Bacillota > Negativicutes > Selenomonadales > Selenomonadaceae > RUG12372. The sequence continues at coordinate 42,690 of JAFVAI010000113.1, forward strand.
ACGGCAAGATGGACGAGGTCATGACGGCGGAGTCGCAGATGGTCAGGACGTTCTTCCGCGGCGCGTATGGCGGAAAGTTCGGCGTCATGCTGATGGACAACCCGCAGCTGACCAAGGAGGGCATCGCGCTCTATCAATTCGGTGTACTGACTTTCCAGGAGTGGCCGACAAAGATGCAGAACGGCGAAAACGTCGGCAAAGACAAGAAAAACAAAAAATGAGGATTGTTGACGCGGAGATGTTTCCCCGCGTCTTTTTTTTTGCGAAGAATCCGGATGATGTGGTATAATATGAGCACTTAGGGAACGCAAGCCGAAGGCGAAGCGCGAACTTAGCGCGAATATATGCCCTTGTGGTGTAATGGATCGAGTTCCGAGTGTATCGACAGCAAGGAGGACTGGCGTCAAGATGAAACAATATGTAGTTGACGCGTTTACGGAGAAACCGTTTTCCGGCAATCCGGCGGCGGTTTGCGTGACGGAGGAAACGCTTCCCGAAGATTTTATGAGGAACCTGGCGGCGGAAAACGGCCTTTCGGAGACGGCGTTTCTCGTGCGGGAAGGGGACGGCTGGCGGCTCCGTTGGTTCACGCCGGGGACGGAGGTCGACCTTTGCGGCCACGCGACGCTGGCCTCGTCTTTTGTGATGCTGAATTATTACGAGAAAGAAAAGGAAAGCGTACGGTTTTACACGAAGAGCGGGACATTGACCGTCGCGAGGAGGGACGGGCGGTATGAAATGGATTTTCCGCTCACGCCCCAAAGGGAGATACCGGTTACGAACCACATGGAGGCGGCTTACGGCGTCCGTCCCGTCAAGGCGCTTCTGGGAAAGGATCTCGTCTGCGTTTTTGCCGACGAGAAGGAAGTGCGGCGCATGACGCCGGATCAGATCCTGCTCCAAACGCTGGACGGCAGGGTCCAAAATGCCACCGCGCCCGGCGCGGAAAGCGACTGCGTGTCGCGGAGCTTCGCGCCGAAGCTGTTCATTCCCGAGGATCCGGTTTGCGGTTCGGCCCATTGCCAAATCGCCGCCTATTGGGCCGAGACTGCGGGCAAGAAAGAAATTCACGCCTATCAGGCGTCAAAACGGGGCGGGCATCTTTATTGCCGGATGGCGGGAAACGGGCGCATCGCCATCAGCGGCGCGGCGGCGCTGGTATCCATCGCGGAAATCGCGCCGAAACCGTGAGACAAAACAAAAAGGCTGCCACAAGAAGAAATTTTTCTTCCCGTGGCAGCCTTTTTGCGATTCGGGTTTTCTTTTTTACGATTGCGCGTTTATTCAATCAGCGTCTTTTTGCAAAAGTCCATAAAGGCGTCAGCCGCTTTTGAGATGTAGCGCTCTTTTTTCCAGGCGAGCCCGATGTCGAAGTGCATCGGCCGCTCGAAGGAGAGAACGCGAAAGCCCTCTGCGTCCTTCGTTACGCAGTCCAAGAGCCAGGCGAGGCCGATGCTGTTTTCAATCAGGTGCTTGATGATTTCGATTTGGTTCGATTCGAGCACGACGTTCGGCGCGACGCCCTCGGCGGCGCAACGGTCGGCCATCATGCGGCGGATGAAAGAGCCGTGCTTCATGACAATCAGGTTTTCGCCGTCGAAGTCCGAGAGGCGCAGGGAAGAACGCGCGGCTAGCGGCGAGTCCGTCGGCACACAGGTCATCAGCTCGGAGGTGCACATGGGAAAGGTGTTCAGCGTGGAGGGGATGTCCGACAGGATGATGATGCCGAAGTCCAGTTCCCCGGCTTCGAGGTTTTCGCGGATGGCCATCGAGCCTTCCTCGTAGAGGTAAATGGAAAGGTTCGGGTAGAGCTTTTGGAAGCTGGAACAGATGCGCGGGAAAAGGTAAGCACCGATCATCGGCGGGATGCCGATGCGGATATTGCCCTTGGCGAGGTTCTTGTAGTCGTCCAGTTCCCGGAGCGCGTCGTGCAGGGTGTCGAGCGCCGGCTCGATGCGGCGCAGGAAAATTTCGCCCTCGGCGGTCAAAAGAACCTGTTTTTGGCTGCGGTCAAAGAGGCGCAACCCGAGCAGGGCTTCCAGCTTTTGGATGGCGACGGTGATGTTCGGCTGGGAAACGCCCAGCTCCGCCGCGGCGCGCGTCAGGTTCCTGAGTTTGGCGGTCATGCGGAAGTATTCGAGCTGTCGCAGTTCCATCGGCAGTTTTTTCATATGGCTCACACACTTTCTTTATGCTTCTCGCAGGAAACATTTATCTATATGATAATAATTATATCATATAGTTTTCTGTGGCGCTATAAAAATTTGTTTGCCGGGAAATTTTTTCGCTTTGCGAAAAAAATCAATTAGCCCTAGCAAAAAGGGCGCTGTTGTGCTACACTATAGGCTGTGAAGAAATCGTCTCTGGAAACGAAGGGCGCGCAGGGAAACGCGCTCCGTGATTTTCCGCGATAGGCGCGAAAAGGAGAGGACTTGTTTTGGAAACATCAACCGTTGTCGGCCTTGTCATGGGTGTCATTGCAATTTTCGTCGGTATGGTCATCAAAGGAGCGCCGCTTTCGTCGCTGAACAATCCGGCGGCGTTCCTGATTATCATCATGGGGACGATTGCCTGTCTCTTCACGGGTTTCCCGATGGAGCACATGAAAAAGGTCCCAAAGTTTTTCGGCAAGGTTATCAACCGTCCGAAGCTTCGCGAGCCGGGGGAGGTTTTGCAGCAGTTCGTCGAGCTTTCGCAGATTGCGCGTCGTGAAGGCATCCTCGCTTTGGAGAGCAAGGTGCAGGAGATTGAGGATCCGTTCTTTCGCGCCGGCCTCGGCATGGTCATCGACGGCATGGATCCGGAGTTCGTTTCGGATGTCTTGGACGCGGAGCTGACGGTCATGCAGGCTCGCCACGCGGAAGCGCGCTCGACATTCCGTCAGGCCGGTACTTACGCGCCGACGTTGGGCGTTCTGGGTGCCGTGGTCGGCCTGATCGCCGCGCTCGGCAACATGAACGATATCGACGCGCTCGGCCACGCCATCGGCGCGGCGTTCATCGCGACGTTGCTTGGCATTTATACAGGCTATGTGCTTTGGCTTCCGTTCGAGAACAAGCTGAAAATCTTTTCGGAAATGGAAATCAGCCAAAAGCGCATGATTATTGAAGGGATCCTCTCGCTGCAAGCGGGCGATTCGCCGACGGCGATCGAGGCGAAGCTGATGGTATTCATTCCGCAGTCCGCGCGCGAAGGAATCAAGACGGAGGGATAATATATGGCGAAGAAAAAGAAACACGGCCCGCCTCACGAGGAAGAAGCGGGCGAGGCTTGGTTGCTTCCGTATTCTGATTTGATGACTCTTCTCATGGCGCTTTTCCTTTGCCTTTTCTGTATGTCGAAGATGGACAGCGGCAAGGCGGCGGCGATGGGAGCGGCGTTTGGGAAAGCGTTCGGCATCGGCGGCGGAGGAGGCGGTCTTTTGCCGGGACTCGGCCTTGCGGTGTATCCGCATCGGGATGGTGCCGGCGACGGGAATACGGACGGCGACGGGGGAGAGGACACCGGAAACCGCGCGTATCTCGCGGAAAACGAGACGCTGGAGCATCTCAAGGAGACGATGGACCGGTACATCGTGACGAACCATCTGAAAGAAGAACTGAAGACGACACTGACCGAAGAGGGGCTGATGATCCGCATCAAGGAGACGGCGCTTTTCCCGTCCGGCTCGGCGGATCTGGTGAACGAGTCGCAGTTGGTCGTCCCTGTGGTGGCGGGGCTCTTGGCCGCGATCCCCGAGCGGGTCATCATTTCCGGGCACACGGACAATGTGCCGATTGCCACGGCGCAATACCCGTCCAACTGGGAACTGTCGTCGGCTCGTGCAATGACGTTCATGAAGGCGCTTTTCGCGTCGAACGCGACGCTGAACCCCGCGCGGTTCAGCGCGATCGGTTACAGCGAGTACCGTCCGGCGGCGACGAACGACACCGAAGAGGGGCGCGCGAGAAACCGGCGCGTAGAGATCATGATTGCGCGTTCCTTCAAGATGGCGGAAGGGACGTTGGTTGCAAAGCAGTGAACAACAGGCTGTCGTTTTTTAACGACAGCCTGTTTATGTAAGCGGAGGGAAACAGCATGAAAATCGCGTTGGCCGAGGAAATGCGCCGCATCGACAAGATGGCGGCGGAAGTCTACGGGATCGACGAAACACTTTTGATGGAAAACGCGGGACGCGCGGCGGCGGACGCTCTGACTGGGCTTCTGGGCGACGTGCAGGGGCGGACGGTCTGCGCGTTGGCGGGCAGCGGCAACAACGGCGGCGACGCTTACGCGGCGGTGCGCCACCTTTTGAGCCGGGGCGCGAAAGTCGCGATCTACGCGGTGGGGAATATCGACCATCTGGGCGCGGCGGCGAAAAAAAATTATGAAATTTGCAAAAAGCTCGGCGTTCCGATTCGATTCCTGAAAGAGGATCGCGACTGGGAAAAGCTCAGGATTTATCTTCGCCTCGCGGACGGTGTGTTGGACGGCATCCTAGGCACGGGGCTCAAGGGGCCGCTTCGGGAAACGGAGGAGCGGCTGATCCGCATGGTGAACGAAGAGGCCCGCCATGTGGTCGCTATCGATGTACCCAGCGGGGTGGACGCGGACACGGGCACGGCCCATGGCGTAGCGATTCTGGCGGAGACAACAGCGACCTTTGGGCTGCCCAAGGCGGGATTGTTTTTCTGCCCCGGCGCGGCCTGCGCGGGAAAAATCGTGGTGGACTCCATCAGCCTGCCCACCTCGCTTTTGGAGGACAAGGGGATTTCGCAGGAGTATATGGACGACGCTATGGCGCAGGCGCTTTTGCCCGCGCGAGCGGCGGACGCCCATAAGGGAGTCTGCGGGCGCGTGTTGGCGGTGGCGGGATCCCGCGGCATGACGGGCGCGGCGGCGATGGCCGCAGCGGCGGTGCTGAAGGCCGGCGCAGGGATCGTCACGTTGGCGACGGCGGACAGCGTCGCGGATATCCTTGCGTCGAAGCTGACGGAGGTCATGACGAATCCGCTGCCGGAAATCCGTTCCGGTGTGCTGGGCGAGACGGCAATCGACGCATTGGCGGCGCTGCTCCCGAAATGCGATACGGTACTGATCGGGCCGGGGCTCGGACGCGCGTCGGAGACGGGGGCATTGGTGCGCCGCTTTGCCGCGCGCGTACAGGCGCCCCTGATTCTCGACGCGGACGCGCTTTACGCCTTTTGCGGCCATACAGAGGAATTGGCGAAGCTCGGAAACCCGCTGATTATGACGCCGCATCTCGGCGAAATGGCGGAGCTTTTGGGCGTCAAAGCGGGACAACTGCGGGAGAACCTCGTCGCCCACGCGCGGAAGGCATCGGCGGACTGGCGGGCGATTCTCGTGGTCAAGAGCGAATGCACGATTGTCGCGTTCCCGGACGGGCGCGTCTATTTCACCTCGAAGGGCAATCCGTCCATGGCGACGGCGGGCGCGGGAGACGTACTTGCCGGGGCGGTCGCGGGCCTGGCAAAAGAGGCGGGGCCGGAAGCGGCGGCACTCCTCGGCGTGTACCTGCATGGTTTCGCCGGAGACTTGGCGGCGGAGGAAAAGGCGGAAGGCCTGATGGCCGGAGACATCCTCGAACGCCTGCCGGAAGCAAGGCGCCGCCTGAAGACCGGGGCATGAACCGGTGCGGAATGGAAACGGGGGACACGATTTTGTCGTGTCCTCTTTTTGTTGCCGTGCATTGTGGCTGTATCTATTTCTTGCCAATCTCTTCCTTGCATGAATTAAAGTAATCCTATACAATGATTGTAAATATTTGCATTTTACGGAGGAACACCGATGATTACCCCGGAAAATTTTGCCGAAGCCTTGCGCGTGATGGGCTTTGCCAAGAACGGCAACAGCTATGAAAAGGAGTTTCCCGCCTTTGGCGCGAGCCTCAAAGCCGACGTCAAAGCGCAAAAGCTTTTTTATCCCGAAACGATCAAGGGACGGGAACGCAACGGTTATTACGACGAGGCGCACAAAGAAAACCTCGTCGTGTTCGAGTGCGTGAACCGCCTCCTTGAAAAAGGCTACCGCCCCGAGCATATCGAACTGGAAAAGGAATGGCACCTCGGCCACGACGCGAAAAGCGGGCGCGCCGATATTTGCGTGACGAACGCCGACGGGAAAATGCTCTGCATCGTCGAGTGCAAGACCGCCGGACGGGAATATCAAAAAGCGCTTTCCAATATGAAAAACGACGGCGGACAGCTTTTCTCCTACTGGCAACAGGAAAGAGGCTGCGCGTGGCTGCTTCTTTACGCTTCCGATTTTGCGGACGGCAGCATCGTCTGCACGACGGAAAGCGTCGATTGCCACGACGACAACAACATCCTGCTCTCCGCAAAGAAAAACGACACTGTCAAGCTCTACAAAAACGCCCATACGGCAGAGGAGCTTTTCGCCGTATGGGACGAAACCTATGACAAACGGCTCTCCGGCGATGTGGTTTTCCGTGATGACACCGTCGCCTATCAGATTGGCCTGAAGCCGCTCCGCAAAAAGGATCTCGCCGACTTCAAGGACAAAGAAAGCGTCGTCAACGACTTCGAGGAAATCCTGCGCCACAACAACGTCTCGGACAAGGAAAACGCTTTCAACCGCCTCGTCGCCCTCTTCATCTGCAAGCTCGTGGATGAAATCGAAAAGAAGGAAGAGGACGTCGTGGAGTTCCAGTACAAGGTCGGCACCGACACTTACGAATCTCTGCAAGACCGCTTGCAGCGGCTTCATAAAGACGGCATGGAAAAATTCATGAACGAAAAAATTTTCTATGTCGAGGAAGATTACGCCGATACGCTGGTCAAGCAGTATACCGGGCAGAACCGCCGCAAAATGATTGCCGAATTGAAGCAGACGCTTCGCATTTTGAAATTCTACACGAACAACGACTTCGCTTTCAAGGACGTACACAACGAAGAGCTTTTCTATCAAAACGGCAAAATCCTCGTCGAAGTCGTCCAGCTTTTCGAGCCGTACCGCATCATTGGTGCGGGCGACCTCCAGACCCTCGGCGACCTCTTCGAGCAGCTTTTGAATAAAGGGTTCAAGCAAAACGAAGGGCAATTCTTCACGCCCGTACCGATTTGCCGCTTTATTTGGGACAGCCTGCCATTGGACGCGCTGATTTTCCGGGCGAATTGTCAAGCTAAGCGCGAAAACGAAGCGAAAATCCCCAAAATCGTCGATTACGCTTGCGGCGCGGGCCATTTCCTATCGGAAGGCTTTGTCGCTGTAAACGCTTGCCTTGCTCGGCATAAGGTGGAAAATCCGTCTGCAACTTGGGCGGATAGCAAACTCTACGGCATTGAAAAGGATTACCGCCTTGCCCGCGTATCGAAAATCGCGCTCTTTATGCACGGCGTGGACAAGGAGGTCGGCAATATCATCTTCGGCGACGGGCTGGAAAACTACCGGGACAAAGGCGTCGTCCCGAACGCTTTTGACATCCTCGTGGCGAATCCGCCCTATGCCGTCTCTGCGTTCAAGCAGCACTTGAAACTTCGGGACAATGATTTTGCGATTCTATCGAAAATTTCAAACGACGGCTCCGAGATTGAGACGCTTTTCGTCGAGCGCATCGCCCAGCTTGTCCGGCCGGGCGGCGTCGCGGCGGTTATCCTGCCCAGCAGCATCTTGAACAAGGAAAACGGGAGCTTTATCGGCGCGCGGGAATCGCTTTTGACGAATTTTTATCTTCGCGCCGTCGCCCAATTTGGCAGCAAGACTTTCGGCGCGACGGGCACAAATACCATCGTCGTGTTCCTGCAAAAATTCGACGAGCCGCCGAAGCGCATCGACCTCGTGACGGACAGCGTGGACGCTATCCAAGAAAACCGGACGCTCACCGATTGGGAGGACAAGGAGATTTTCGAGGGCTATCTCGCGAAAATCGGCGTAGCGGAGGCGGATTATCGGGCGTTCCTTTCGCACGGGCGCAACTATGACGGGTGGGAGGACGTGCCCTATTTCGCCGCCTACGCGTCGGCGTTCCTTGCGTCGAACGAGTACACGGCAAAGGCAAAACAGCGGAGCTTTCTGCAAGCCTCCGAGGACGAGCGACGGGCGTGGGCGAACGCGCATTTTTACGAGTTCGCCGGCAAGCGCGAATCCGAAAAGCTGACTTTCTTCGGCCTTTGCTATCGCCAAACGACACTGATTATCACCGCGCCCGACGACAACAAAGGGCAGGAGGAATTTTTAGGCTACACATGGAGCAACCGCAAGGGGCAGGAGGGCATACAGGTCAAGACAGAGGGCGGCATGATGTACCGCCCCGACGACCGCACCGCTACGGACACGCTCGCCGCCCTTGTGCGGAAAAGTTACGCCGAGACGGAAGCAGACGTTCCCGCGCTGTCGGCGTATTACCATTATTTGCCACTCGTGGATATGCTGGACTTCAGCGGTGTGGAGTTCAACAAGGCAATCAAGACGACAAAAATTTCTGATGTTTCAATTCAGCTTAATAGGGCATTTAATACCGAACTTTTAGAAAAAATCGTTGATATTAACACAAAAACTTTTGACCCGAATACTACGCCAAATGAACAATATCATTATGTCGATATTGGCTCTATTGAAAATCATAAGTTGAATTATTCTACCGTAATAATGGGATCTAACGCTCCTTCAAGGGCGAGACGCATTGCAAATGAAAATGATGTTATCATCTCCACGGTAAGACCGAATCTCAAAGGCTTTGCCATCGTTAAAGATATGCCCCAAAACACTTTGTTTTCAACAGGCTTTGCTGTTTTGTCCTCCAAAGACCAGCATATCATTTTGAACGAGTTCCTATTTATTTCGTTCATGTATGATTCAATACTCATGGAGCAAATGCGCTCAAAGATGGGAAAAGGTTCATATCCAAGTATCAATCAAAATGACATCAAAAATTTTTATCTATTGCTTCCGTCCCTTGCGATGCAAAAGAAAATCATAAAGGAATTTCATGCGTTGGATAAGCAGATAGAGGAACAGGACACGACTGTCCAAAAATGCGATGAGGAGATAAAGGCGAAGTTTGTTGAGATGTTCGGAAATATACAACCTCCGGTTGACAATATTCCTCTTCACGAAGTATGCCAAATTATCCGTGGCGTTACATATGATAAAAAGAACGAGGTAAAAAATTCCTCCAATAATGCAATCCTAACGGCTGATAATATTACTCTTGACGGTCAATTTGAGTTGAAAAAAGTTATCTATATTGATGATAATATCATATTGGACAATCAGAAGCACTTGCAAAAGAATGACATTTTTATCTGTTTATCCAGCGGCAGCATAAGTCATGTTGGAAAAACAGCCTATATTTCTTCTGATATTGATTTTTATGCAGGAGGTTTTATGGGGATTCTTCGCATGAAAGATTCCTCGCGGATGTTATCGCTATTCCTGTTTCATGCTTTACAGACACAGGATGCAAAGTCATATTTTAGAGAAAATGCTACGGGAACGAATATTAAGAATTTATCGAGTACGATAGGGAATATGTTGATTATGTGTCCCAATACAAGTTTACAAAACCAATTCGCCGCCTTTGTCGAAGAGCGCGACAAGACAAAGCAAAAAGCCCAAAAGCGCAAGGAAGCCTTGCTTTTGCAGAGGGAACAGGCGATAGAGAAGTATTTTAGGTGATTGTATGTATATCATCGACGATGAAGGAGCGACTTGAATTGACAACGTACGAGGAATTTCTCGAAGGGCAGCTCAAAGATCCGGAGCTTAAAGCGGAGTATGACGCTTTGGAGCCGGAATTTGCGATTATCCAGGCGATGATTGACGCCCGGAAGGAAAGCGGGCTTACGCAAAAAGAGTTGTCTGCGCGAACGGGGATTGCCCAAGCGGACATCAGCAAATTGGAACGCGGGACGGCAAACCCTTCGCTTCGGACGCTTCAACGTTTAGCGGCGGGCATGGGGCGGAAGCTCAAAATCGAGTTCGCCGCTCTATAAATGCGAATCATGGCAGTGGCAGTATATACAAAATCCGTCGATTCTGTGTTATAATATAAAAATCGTCAAACAGTATCAAATAAGATTAACTTTGCAAGGGGATGGATTTACAATGGCGGAGATCAGGTTTGTGAAAGCGGAGACGCTCAAGGAGAAGCCGGACGTTTCGAAGATTGGGTTCGGTACGCACTTCACGGATTACATGTTCGAGATGGATTATACGGAAAAGGACGGCTGGCATGACGCGCGTATTATTCCGTATGGCGATTTGGCGGTCAGCCCGGCGAATACGACGCTGCATTACGGGCAGGCGGTGTTTGAGGGGTTGAAGGCGTATCGGCAGGGGAACCGCGCCGTGATGTTCCGCCCGAAGACGCATTTGGAGCGCATGGAGAATTCCTGCCGTCTTCTCGATATTCCGGAGTTCCCGATGGAGACGGTGCACGAGGGCTTGAAGCAGCTCGTCGCATTGGAAAAGGAGTGGATTCCGAAGGAAAAGGGACAGAGCCTTTATATTCGTCCGTTTATTTTCGCCGACGATCCGTTTTTGGGTGTGAGCGTCAGCAACTCGTACAAGCTCCTGATTATCCTGTCCCCGGTGGCGGCGTATTATGCCCACGGTTTCGCCCCGGTCAAGATCATGGTGGAGGACACTTATGTGCGCGCGGTGCGCGGCGGCCTCGGCGAGGCGAAGACGCCGGCGAATTACGCGGCGAGCCTCCACGCCGGTCTCGTCGCCCATCAGAAGGGCTATGACCAGACGCTTTGGCTGGACGGCGTGGAGCGCAAGTATATCGAGGAAGTCGGCTCGATGAATATCCTGTTCAAGATTGGCGGCAAGGTGGTCACGCCGGAGCTGGACGGCAGCATCCTGAACGGCGTCACGCGCCGCACGGTGCTGGCGGTGGCGAAGGAATGGGGCGTGCCGACGGAGGAACGCAAGATTTCCGTGGACGAGATCATCGACGGCTACAAGAGCGGCGCGTTGGAAGAGGTCTTCGGCTCCGGCACGGCGGCGGTCATTTCCCCGGTGGGCGTCTTGGGCTACAAGGGCCATGACATGGTCATCGGCGGCGGCAAGATCGGCCCCTTCGCGCAGAGGATGTATGATTACATCGAAGGGCTGCACATCGGCGAGGTCGAGGACAAGTACGGCTTCATCGAGACGGTGGCGGAATACTGATAAAACGCATGCAGACAGAAAAATCCCGGCGGGAAGCGGAAAATACTCCCGTCGGGATTTTTTTGCGTTGTCGCGGTCTTGAAATTTTGGCCGAAGACGAGCATCGAGGAAACGCCGAACAAGAATCTTCGGTATGGCCGCGAATCGGCCTAAGGAAACGCCGAACAAGTCCCTTCGGCCCACGCCGGGTCTTTTTCCGCCATGCTGCGTCAGATGCCGTTCGACGTAGCGATGCTACGCCTTCGCGGCCTCTTCCTTGCCTGACGAAAAAATCCCTCGGCGTGGCCTCGA
>JAFVAI010000114.1 GCA_017480545.1 Schwartzia sp. (in: firmicutes)
CCTGCGATTGGTGGACGCGGCCACGGGCGAGGCTGTCCTCTCCCGGTCCTTCGCCGAGGAGGACGACAAACGCATCGACGCCTGCCGCCACGCCTTCCGCGCGTTTTGCAAGGACGTGGCGAAGTTTATCAAGAAAAAGGAGAAAGGAGAATAAAAAACGGCTCCGCCGCGCGAAACGCGTAGCGGAGCCGTTTTGTCGTTGGATGATATTTTATATTAGAAGTAAAGCTCGACACGGCCGAAGACGGTGTCTTGGCGACGGTCGTTGACCAGATTCCGGCCTACATAGTACTCAAGATAGGTCTTGATGTTCTTCAGCGGTACGTAGGTGATGCCGAAGTTGACGCCCTTCGAACCGGTGAACATACTGTTGTACGTCGGGAAAACAGCCGCATAGTGGCCGAGGTGGCGATAAGCGACAAACGCGCCCCAAGAGCCCTGCTTCGCGCGATCCGCGCCCTTGTAGTCAAACTGGACGTTCCATGCCTGACGGTATTTCGTGTCGGAATCGCCGCTGCTGTTCCGCGCGAACGCGCCGGACAGCTTCGCGTTCTTGTCGAAGCGGTAGCCGAGACCGATTTCCCAAATGTTCATCGCGTCGGCGTTGTATGCCTTGACGACCGCAGTATTCAGCCTATTGGCCTTCAGGTCGCGCGTCGCGAAGCGATGATATGCCGCGCCAAACGTGAACTTCTTGTTGGGGTCGCTGTTCAGCTCGATACCCTGATAGCTAGCGGTGGTATAGCCGTCAGGATTATCGGGATCGGTGACCCAATCCCTGTAGGAAAGCGGATTGCGGGAGTAGTTGTCATGGTAACGCCCGACCATCAGCTTGACGTTCGCGCCTTTGCCAATCGTCAACATTCCGCCGCTGAACTCATCATCGAAGACCATGCCGCCGTCCACATCGGTGAAGTAAGGGAAACGACCGAGGTCGATGGTGAAATTGCCATATTTGCCCTCCACATAAGCGCGGTTCAGGTAAATATCATTCCCGTTGGAATTGGCGGCACTGTCCATGTTCTTGCCGTTCGTGGCGTACTCTACGCGCGCGTGCCCGGTCCAGTTCTTGTTGATTTCCGCGGCCATCTGCAAGCGCAGACGGAAGTTGTTGGTGTTCTGGTGGTTCAGGTTGCCGTTGGCGCCGTCATTGTTCTCGCGTTCGCGTGCGTATGTATAGCGGAACAACCCGTACCACTTCACGTTGTCCACTTTCTTTTCCAAAGCCGAAACGCGGATGCCGAGGTTGTTCAGCTCGTCGGCGAACTCCGCCGCTAGCTTGTCGATCAACGCCTTGTCGGCGCCGTTCGCGCCCTTCGCCATGGCGCGGGCGATCATCTGCGCCATCTCATAGCGGGTGATTTCCTGATTGCCGCGATAGGTGCCGTCGCCGTAGCCCTCCACAACGCCGTCGGCGGCAAGCTGGGCGATCGCGTCATAGGCCCAATGATCGGCAGGGACATCCTCGAACGGGTTCGCGGCCGCGAACGTCGTCGAGGCCGCGCCGACGACAAGCGCGGTCGTCAGCGCGGAAACCAGGGATTTCTTCATGCTCATACAAAAACTCCTCCTACTGCAAAAAAATAAAGCATCGACAGCACCCGCCGCCTCCAAGCGCCGCGTCTTTCAGCGTCGCGCCGTTCCGGCGAATGCTATGCGCCTTATGATAGCATAGTTTTCCCTGCGTGGCAATATGTTTGCCGTGAATACATGAAAAAGAAATGAAAAAGCCCCGCCGAAGGCGGGGAGAAACGAAGGGACTTGTTCGGCGTTTCCTTAGGCCCGGAAATCGTGACACGCCCCGGCTTTGTTGGGTGCTTGCATTGGCGGTGGGAGCCTTTTTGCGCCACAAGCCGCCAGCCATCGTCTTTCAATGTGCGCAACAAGTCCTTGACCTTCCTGGGCATCGTCTGGCCTCCTCGGTTTTCTCTGCCCGAAGTATACCATATTCACGGCAGCAATGCAAAAATCATCCCGCCGTGTGGCGGGGCGTTACGCGGTGGAATCTTTTTAGCTGCTCTTCCGTCAGCGGGGGACACTCGGGATCATAGACAAAGGGAAGCTTCCGCGCTTCCTCGATTTCGCGCCTCCTGCGCTCTGGAGTCATAATTTTCTTGGCCTCGTCCATTGTCATTGTAACCATTGCCATTCGTATCGTCTCCTTTCATCTTTCGTCGCTTCTCTGGCAGAAATGAGCCGCACTGTATTCTCGTCACGATAGGTGCAGACAACAAAAACAACTTCGTCAATCATGCCAATGACATTGTAGCGGTCTTCCTCATCGCTGTGCGCGGAATCGTACGCTTCAAGATAATCCTCGTCGTCAAAAACCAACAACGCGTGTTCAAAAGAAATGCCGTGTTTCTTTTTGTTCGCGCGGTTCTTATTTTCGTCCCATTGGAATCTCAGGGAATACAATCCCTCCGCCTCTATTATAGCGGATAACCGCCCCCGCGCAAACAAAAAAGCCCCGCGCCGCCGCGAGGCTTTTTGTTGTCTTGCTGTGGGAATCAGAAGAAGAAGTTCAGCTCGGTGAACAGCGTCTTGTGGTTGGTGTCGTTATCGCCCAAGTTCATGCACTTGCCATGGAAATACTTGATCGTGGCCATGAAGTTTTTCATCGGCACAACGTCAACGCCAATCTCCCAACCCTTGTGGTCTGCGCCGGCATGCGCGTCATAGGTCGGCGCAAGGACGGCATTCGCACCCAGTTTGCGGTAGGCGACGAACGCGCCCCAAGACCAAGGCTCTTCGGGATCCGCGCCCTTGTAGTCGAGCTCGACCGTCCAAGCTTTGGCCGTTCCGCTCTTGCCGTCGGGATCGCCCGTCGTGTTCCAAGCATAAGCGCCGTTCAGGTTGAAGTCCTTGGCAAACTGCCAGCCCAGGCCGACCTCCCAAATATTCGCCGCCTTTTTTTCCTTGCCATCATATACACCCTGCGTCCAATACGCCTTGTTCGCAACGTGATGATAGGCGACACCCCACGTAATCTTGTCCTCGCGGTCGTTGTAAATTTCAATGCCCTGATAGCTGGCGGTTGTCGACCAACGCTCCTGTTCATCTTCTGCAAGATTGTCCGTACGGCCAACCGTCACCGTTGCCTTGACTTTGTTGCCTACGGTGAGCTGACCGCCGGCCACGTTGTCATCGAAGAACATACCGTTGTCGATATTGGTGATGTACGGCAGTTTGCCGAGCAAAATCTGGACGTTGTTGTAATCGCCCTGCACCCAAACGCGCTCCATGACAAAGCCGCTGTCGTCAGCATCACCAAAACGACTGCGAACCTTGCTGTTGCCCGTGGTGTTCTGTGCGCTGTCCATGTCCGAGTGATAGTCGAGCCTTGCGTGGCCGGTCCAGTTCTTGTTGATCTGCATTTCCGGCTCAAGACGGAGGGTCACATACTGGTGGTCATTGTCAACATTGCCAAACTCATTGCTGGAACGGTCCGCAATCCAACGATACCGCACCGCGCCCTGCCATTTGACATTGTCGACCTTTTTCTCCAAGGCCGCGACGCGGACGCCGAGGTTGTTCAGCTCGTCGGCGAACTCGGCGGCGAGCTTGTCGATCAGGGCCTTGTCGGCGCCGGACGGGTTCTTCGCCATCGCGCGGGCGATCATCTGCGCCATCTCGTAGCGGGTGATTTCTTGGTCGCCGCGATAGGTGCCGTCGCCATAGCCCTCAATCACGCCGTCGGCGGCGAGCTGGGCAATCGCGTCATACGCCCAATGGCTGGCAGGGACATCCTCGAACGGGTTCGCCGCGGCAAACGTCGTCGAGGCAGCGCCCACGACGAGAGCCGTCGTCAGCGCGGAAACAATGGATTTCTTCATGAGAAACTCCTCCTTGCAAATAAAACATGAAAAATAAAACGGCAGATACACGCCATTCCCGGAGGAGCCGAAAGAGTGTCCACGTTTCCTCTGCCGCCCCGGCGAAAATTTTGTGAATCTGCGACAAGAATAGCACAGTATTTTTTGTTTTGCAATAGGTTTTTAAAAATAATTTTCAATTAGAAGAAAAAATGTGAATATCTTTTTCCGATTTTGCAAAAATCATAGATGCAGCGGAACGATTTCGCAGTTCCGGATGGGGGGCATGGACGGGAAGGAGCGCATTTTTGCCTCGATGGGCATATCGGGGGCGCGCAGGGCGAGCTGTACGCATTTGATGAATTGCTCGTGGGAAAAAATGACGATGCGCTGCTCCCAACGGCTGGCGAGATGGTCAAGGGCATACGCCGCCCGCCCCATGACGTCGCGGAAGGTCTCGGCGTCGTCGCCGTCGCGGTGGTCGGGGTCGAGGCGCTGCCAGTATTCCTCGACGCGGGGCCTGCGGTCGGCGGTGGTGGTGCCGACGCAGGTGGCGGGGGAAAGGTAGGTGAACTCGTGCACTTCGGGCCAGATTTCCATCGGGACCGAGGGATAGCGCGCCGTGGTCGGCGCCGCCGTTTCCCAGGCGCGGCGGAAGGGCGACGAGACGATCAGGTCGGGGACAAAGGGAAGCCGCTCCGGCAGAGCCTTCGCCTGCTCGACACCGATCGGCGAGAGGGGAAAGGAGGAGCGGTTCTCGGTGGGCATCCCGGCGTTTCCGACGCTCTGCCCGTGGCGAATCCAAAGAATTTCTTTCATATATCCATATCCTCAAATACCTCGCGGACATCGACAACCAAGTCGTCGTAAAGCGAGATTTTCACGGAAAGCCGCGCTTCCGCCCTCTCTTTTTCGGTCATGCGCGCCCATTCCCAGTCGGGGAACTCCACATAGGAATAATCCAGTTCCAGCCGATTTTCCCGCAAGTGATACACATCGATGGATTTGGCGAGGGGATCGACAATCCAGTACTCCAAAACGCCCGCCCGCTCATAAACCGCTTTTTTCGTGCCTTTGTCCCGGGTCGCGGTGGACGGGGACAGCACTTCCACCACGAGATCGGGCGCGCCGTAGATGCCGTCGGCGCGGAGCTTGCTACGGTCGCAGACAATCGTGACATCGGGCACGAAGGTGTTTTCCTCGTCCAGATGGACATCGACGTTGTCCGTGAACACGCGGCAGCGTTTTCCACGAAGGAAATTGGCAAAAATGCGATACACGTTGCCTGCCACCGTGTTGTGTCCGATGGTGGGACTGGGAGACATCATCACCGTTTTGCCGCGAATGATTTCCGCGCGGGGCTCGTCCTTGTACGCGAGATTGTTCATCATAGTATCCAACTCCTAACTCAACACTGTTATACTGTTACAACGCCCGCACCGCGCCCCATATTGTGTGCAGGCACATCGCCACCAGAATGACGTAGAGCGCACGGCGGAATTCCTTCGCGGGGACGCGCCCCGCCGCTATATAGCCAACGGCGATGCCGAGCGCCAGTCCCGGCAGGATGTACGGCACTTCGCCAAGGGCGGCGGCAAAGTCCACGCCGCCGAGATAAAAGGCGGTCAGCGCGAGGATGTTGCTCGCGGCGAAAAAGGTGCAGGCGACGGCGCGGATTTCCGTCGGCGCGAGGCGGGCGTGGGAAAAATACAGGATCAGCGGCGGGCCGCTCATGCCCGTGGTGGTCGCCGACGTCCCGGCAATCATTCCCGTGAGCAGGCTGTTCCGCGGGCGTATCTCCGCATGGACATGGAACGCCTGCATCAGCGTCAGCGAGAGCAAAATCACGACGCTGACGACGAGCTTCAGCCAAAGGGCGGGTATCATTTGATAGACGCGAAGCCCGATGGGCTGCCCGACCAGCGCGCCCAAGGTCAGCCAGCCGACGAGGGCGAAATCCGTATGGCGGCGCATCAGGAGGCTTTGCGCCACGTTGCCGCAGCTTGCGACGAGCGCGACGATAATAATGACGAGTTTCGGGTCGTAAAAGTACATCAAAAGCGGCGACGCGATCATCACGAGGCCGAAGCCCGTCGCGGACTGGAGGAACGCGGCGGCGAAGACGCAGAGCATCGGCGCGAGGTGCGCGGCGAAGGCGGCGGCGGTCAGGTCAGGCATTTTCCGGCGCCCCTGTGAATTCGCTTTGCAGCGCGAAGCCGTGGTGCAAAGGCCCGCTGCCGCGCCCGAGGTCGAGCCCCGCGGCAATCGCGCCGGACACATAGGCTTTCGCGCGGGCCACCGCCTCGGGGAGCGTCATGCCCTTCGCGAGGTTCGCGGCGATGGCGGTGGAGAGGGTGCAGCCCGTGCCGTGGGTGTTCCGGGATGGGATGTGTTCGCCGGGGAAGACTTCGACGCCGTCTTTGGTGACGAGGATGTCGTCCGCGCGCCCCTCCGCGTGGCCGCCTTTCGCCAGCACCGGGGCGCCGAGCCGGGCGAGGACGCGCTTCGCCGCTTCGACGCGCGCCTCCGGGGTGTTGTAGTCCTCTGCGCTTTTCGGCGCGCCGCCGGAAAGCCGGTCCAACACGAAAAGTTCCGGCAGGTTCGGCGTGATGATTTCCGCCAACGGGAAAAGCTCCGCCGCCAGCGCGCCCGCCGCGTCCCCGGAGAGGAGCCGCGAGCCGCTGGTGGCGACGATGACCGGATCGACGACGATATGCCGCGCGCCGTGGGCGCGAAGCCGCGCGGCAATCGCGCGGATCAGCGGCACGGAGGAAACCATGCCGATTTTCACCGCGTCGGGGGGGATGTCGTCGAAGACCGCGTCGATTTCCTCCGCGAGAAATTCCGGCGGGGCCTCGTGAATGCTCACGACGCCCATGGTGTTTTGCGCCGTCAGCGCGGTGACGGCGCTCATGGCGTAGACGCCGTTCGCCAGTGCCGTCTTGATGTCGGCTTGGATGCCCGCGCCGCCGGACGAGTCGCTTCCGGCGATGGAGAGTACCGAGGGCAGTCGCATAATGATTCCTTCTTTCCTGCTGCACTGCTTTCACTATAACACATTCTTCGCCGCGCGGGAATACCCAAGCCGAAAACCGATGGGGTTGAGGAAATTTTGCGTGGAGGGAGCGGGAATTCTGTGTTATACTGTGCGTATGGCAGGGAGGGTTTGGCATGCAGGAGTTTTCCCGCAGGGAGTTTTTGCGGCGCGCGTTCTTCGCGGCTTGCGGCGCGGCGTTTTTGCCGCTTTTTGGCCCGGGCGCGGCGGAGGCGGCGCGCCTGGGCGAGGAGGACACGGGAGGGCCGTACGTTTACAAGCGGTTCTTCGGGTTCAGCGAGTACGTGAAGCGTCCGGCGACGGAGCGCATCGTGATCCACCATACCGAAATCGCCGATATGGAGCTTGGCGGGACGGCGGCGCTGATTCACGAAATGCACAAGCAAAACGGCTGGGCGGGCATCGGCTATCATTATTTCATCCGGCCGGACGGCATGATCGAGCAGGGGCGGCAGCCGCCGATGGTGGGCGCCCACGCGTGGCAGAACAACCAGGACACGGTCGGCGTTTGCGTGGCCGGGAATTTCGACCGGGACCGGCCGACACGGGAACAGATGGACGCGGTGAAGGAACTGACGGCGTGGCTTTGCCGCAGGTATGGGTTGGATCCGGGCAAGCGGGGCGTGATTGTCGGGCACCGCGATTTGAACGAGGACACGACCTGTCCCGGCAAGTATTTGTACCCGAAGCTGCCGGAGCTGCGCGCGTATTGTGAAGAGCATATTTGAGGAGACGGAGGGAAAAATGGCGGACGAAGAACAGGCGCGGCTGGCGCGGGAGGTTTACGACCGGCTCGGCGGCGCGGACAATATTTTGCAGGCGACGAACTGCATGACGCGGCTGCGGGTGCGGCTGGCGAAAAAGGACGAGGCGCTCGTGGCGGCGGTCAAAGGCGTCAAAGGCGTGATAGGCGTCCGCGACGCGGGCGACGAGTTTCAGGTCGTTTTGGGGCCGGGACGGGCGCAGGCGGTGGCGGACGAAGTGCGGGCGATTTTGGGCGCCGACGGGAAAGCGGCGTCGCAAAAGCCGGTGGTGGGGGACGGCAAGGCGCTCCAGGCGGAAATCCGCGCGAAGAACGCGACACCGGTGAAGCTCCTGTTGCGGCGCGTCGCGAGTATTTTTTTGCCGCTGATTCCCGGCTTCATCGCCTGCGGATTGATTACGGGCTGTTTGGGCGTGTACCTGAAGCTCGCGCCGGGGATGGCGGACGCGCCCGTCGTGAAGCTTTTGATGGTGTTCGGCAACGCCGTTTTCTGGGGCATGAATCTATTCGTCGGCTGGAGCGCGGCGCAGGTCTTCGGCGGCTCTCCGGTGCTCGGAGGGGTGTTGGCGGCAATCCTCAGCCATCCGGCGCTTGCGAATGTGGCGTTTTCGGACGCGCCGCTGGTGCCGGGGCGGGGCGGCGTGATTTCCGTGGTGCTGGCGGCGGCCTTCGGCGCGTGGCTCGAAAAGCGGCTGCACCGCGTCGTGCCGGAAATTTTCGATTTGTTCCTGACGCCGCTTTTGGCGGTGCTTATCGCGGGGGCGGCCGCGATTTTCGTTTTGCAGCCCGTCGGCGGCGTCGTTTCGGAGTGGATCGGGCGGACGGCGACGGCGGCCATCGCGTCGGGCGGCGCGGCTACGGGCTTCGTGCTCGGCGGGCTTTGGCTGCCGATGGTCATGCTCGGAATCCATCAGGCGATGACGCCGATCCATGTGGATTTGATCGCGCGCTACGGCGTGACCATCCTGCTGCCGATTCTCGCCATGGCGGGCGCGGGGCAGGTGGGCGCGTCGATGGCGGTTTATATGAAAACGAAAAACCGCCGCCTGAAAACCATCGTGGCGTCGGCGCTTCCCATCGGCATGATGGGCGTGGGCGAGCCGCTGATTTACGGCGTCACCTTCCCGCTGGGCAAGCCCTTCATCGGCGCCTGCGTCGGCGGCGCGGCGGGCGGCGCGGTGCAGGCGCATTTCGCGGTGGGCGCGGCGACGTTGGGCATTTCCGGCCTGCCGTTGGCGGGCGCGACAAACCACATCCTGATTTACCTTCTGGGCGTCGCCGTATCCTACGCCGTGGGATTCGCCGCGACGTGGATTTTGGGCTTCGACGACCCGGAGGAAGAATGAAAGAAGTTCATAACTCCCCCCGTCAGCTTCGCTGACACCCCCTCCATGAGGGGGGCAAAAAATAGCCTCCCTCTTCGAGGGAGGTGTCAGCCCGCAGGGCTGACGGAGGGAGTTTTGAGAGTTTGATAAAGAAGTACAGAAAGGAAGAAAGAAAATGAAGTATGCAAGAAACGGTCGGCTGTTGTTCCTGTGGGCGATATTCGCGTTGGCGGCACTGCTCTTCGTGCCGAAGAGCGCGGACGCGGGACGCTTGGAGGATATCGCGGCGCGGGGGACGATCCGCGTCGGCACCACGGGCGACTATCGCCCCATGTCGTACCTGAACCCGGAGACCGGAAAATATGAGGGCATCGACGCGGAGCTTTCGCAAATCATCGCCGATTCGCTGGGCGTCGCCATCGAGTATGTGCCGACGAGCTGGCCCACGCTGACCGAGGACACGCTGGCGGACAAATTCGACTTCGCGCTCTGCGGCATTTCGCGGAACTATACCCGGGCGCGCCTGATGGCCATGTCCGACGGCTACGGCGTCGGCTATTTCGGCAAGACGATTCTCTGCCGCAAAGAGGACGCGAAAAAGTTCCAAAGCCTCGCGGATATCGACAAGCCCGAGGTGCGCGTGATGATCAACCCGGGCGGCACGAACGAGAAATTCGCCCACGCGAACCTGAAGCGCGCGAAACTGATCGTCCACAAGCAGAACGCGGAAATCCCCGCCCGCATCGCCGAGGGCGAGGCCGATATCATGATTACCGAGGTCGTCGAGGCGAACCATTATGTGCGGCTGGACAAGCGACTCGCCGCCCCGATGGTGGACCGCCCGTTCACGGTTCATTCCTGCGGCGCGCTGATGATGAAGGGCGACCAGGAATTTTTGAACTACATCAATTTCGTCTTCGCCGAGCTGCGCGCGGACGGAACGATGGCGAAGCTGGAAGAAAAATATTTGAAATGACGGAGAAACTATACAATCGGGAGGACAAAGTACGATGAAAACACTTTCCAAGACAGCGCTGATTTCCGCTTCGGCGGTGGGGTTCCTTTGCCTCGGGTGCTTTTTTGCCTCGCCGGAGGCGGGCAGCAGCGTTTACGCGCCGGGGGCGACCTGCGGGGCGAAGGCGCAGGACAAGAAGAGCGCGGAGAAACCGATGGAGTTCCCGCCCACGCCTCCGGGAAAACTCGATACGGAGAAACTCAAAGCCGCCGCTTGGGTCGGGGGCGCGTCTTACGCGCTGCCCGTCCTGCCGCAGGGCGGCGATCGGGAAGAGGTGACCATCTTCGGCCGCGCCGAGGCCACGGAAAAGCAGATGGTCGATTTCATCCTGCGTCGCAATCCAACCCCGAAGCTCTCCTGCACCGTCGATGAGATTGTTTCCTATTATTATGAGGAAGCGGGGCGCGAGGGCATCCGCGCCGACATCGCCCTCTGCCAGGCCTGCAAGGAAACGGGCTTTTTCAACTACGGCGGCGACGTGTCGCCGGACCAGAACAATTATTGCGGCCTCGGCGCCACCGGGAACCACGAGCCGGGGGCGCGGTTCGAGACGGCGCGGCTCGGCGTCCGCGCCCATATACAGCATCTGATGGTCTACACCACGACCCGCAGGCCGGAAACGGCCATCGTCGATCCGCGCTATGAACTGGTCATCGAGAAGCACCCCGAAATCTACGGCGTTGTAAAGATGTGGACGGGGCTCAACGGCAAATGGGCGGTGCCCGGAACCTATTACGGGCAGGACATTTTGAATCTCTGGCGGCAGGCGAAGGTTCCCGACGGCTCGCCTACGTCGCTCTTGAACGCCTCCGAGGCCGTGCGCCGCGCGCCGGGCGACCCGAACGCCTATATCCGCCGCGCTGTGGCCCGGTTCTACGCGGGGCAGATGGAGAACGCGATTTCGGACTACAACAAAGCCATCCGCCTTTCTCCCTCCGCCGAGGCATATTTCGACCGCGCGCTTTGCTATGAGGCGCTTCGCGACCTTGGAAAAGCGCAAAAGGATTACACGGCGGCCATCGCCCTCGACCCGAGGATGCCGCAGCCGTGGTACAATCTGGGCAACCTTTTCTTGCTGTCGGACCGCTACCATGACGCGATCGCGAATTATGAGCGGGAACTGGCGCTGATCCCGCAGATGGCGGACGCCCGCGTCAATATCGGCGTCGCCCACGCGAAGATGGGGGACTATGAAGCCGCTTGGAAGGATTTCTTCACCGTGACGGACGAGATCCACGACAACAACGAGGCCGCGCTGGCGAACCAGAAAATCATGATGGACGCGGTCAAGGGGAAAAAGAAATGAACCTGAAAAAGACGGCGGCGAGTGTGATGCTTGCCCTCATGGCCCATGGGGCCGCCTTCGCCGCGCCGATTCCCGTGCGGGGGATTGTCGAGGGCTTTTACGGCACGCCGTGGACGCAGGAGCAGCGCGTCGACATGATGGCCTTTTGCGAGGCGCACGGGCTGAATGCGTACATTTACGCGCCGAAGGACGACCCGTACCACCGGGAGAAATGGCGCGAGCCGTACCCGGAGGCGCAGTTCAAAAAGTTGGCGGCGCTCATTCGCGAGGCGCAGAAGCATAACGTAACATTCATCTTCGCCGTCTCGCCGGGGCTCGACACTTCCTATACGGCGCTCCACGGCGCGATGGACCGCAAAAAGCTCCTTGCGAAGCTGGAATCCGTTTACGGGCTCGGTGTGCGGGACTTCGCGGTTTTCTTCGACGACATCAAGGAAAAGGACGGGCGCGGGCAGGCGGAGCTCATGCGCTGGCTCGACGAGCATTTCGTCAAGGCTCACGGCGACGTGTCGCCGCTTTTCACCGTGCCCACCGAGTATTTCCTGCCCGACATGCGGGCGGCGGACGGCAAAGCGAAGCCCTACACGAAGGATTTTTCTAGCGGCCTTCCGAAAGACGCGTTGCCGCTTTTCACGGGGGACGGCGTCGTGATGACGGGCCTTTCGGGGAAAACCCTCGACGACGCGGCGGCGCTTTACGGGCGGCGGCTCGGCATCTGGTGGAATTACCCGGTCAATGATTACATGGAATCGAAGCTCGCCCTCGGCCCGGTGGAAACATTGCCGGACAACGGGATTCCCGCGATTTTCTTCAACCCGATGACCTTCGCGGAGCTTTCGAAAATCACCCTCGCCACGGGCGCGGCCTGCGCCCTCGCGCCGGAAAGCTACGAGCCGCAGGCGGCGTGGGAACAGGCAATCCGGGAGCAGTACGGCGACCTCGCGCCGCAGATGGAGCGATTCGCCGACCAGTCCCAGCATCTCGAAAACAACTGGGCGAAAATCGGCCGCCCGGACGGCGCGGCCCTCCGCGCGGAGATGAACGCGTTCTGGAAAGCGTGGCCGAAAGGGGAGGATGCCGACCTCCGCCTCGCGGCGCTGCGGAAAAAATTCGGGGAGCTTTCCGAGACGGCGAAAACCCTGCAACGCCATTTGCCGAAAAAAGCGCTCCGCGAATGCAAGCCCCAGCTCAGGCAGCTCCAACGCCTCGCCGAAGCCGACAGCCTCGCGCTGGATCTCTTGGAGGCCGAGCGGGCGGGCGACGAAAAGCGGGCGAAGAAGCTGACGGAAACGCTTGAAAAGAAAATGAAAAAAATCAAGGAAGCCGAGCCGAAAGCGAAAATTTCCGAGAACGTCTGCCGTGCGTTCATCGAAGAAGCGCTGGCCAAGGCCTAATAGGAACCATGCAAAAACGCCGCTGCGGAAGCGAACCTCCGCAGCGGCGTTTTTTGGGAATCTCTAAAAACTCCAATTTCGTCTGAACCCCTCCGCCCTGCGGGAGAAACAGTCCACTGGACTGTTTCTCCCCTTTCAGGGGAGGCAGGAATCCCAAGCCTCCCATGAAAGGGGAGGTGCCCGCAGGGCGGAGGGGTGCCATTGGGAAGGAGTTTTTAGAGGTTCCCTTTTATGATTCCGCGCTTTGCCAATCGTCCTGCATTTGGTAAAAGCGCGCGGTCAAGGCGCGCTGGTTTTTTGCGCCGGTCTTGGTCAGGAGATTGGCGATATGGAAGCGGACGGTCCGCTCGGTGACGAAGGTTTCCTCGGCGATTTCCGTCACGGACTTGCCATTGAGCAAATCGGACAGCACTTCTTTTTCCCGTCTGGTCAGATGGTAGTGGCGGCAGTAGTCCTCGAAAAAGACCTCCGGGAGCTCGGGCGGTGTTTTTTGTGGTTCTGTCGTGGCGCGGAGGGCGGCCGCCGCGTTTTCGCGGAGCGTCTCGATATAGAGCAGCGCGGCGCGGCAGAGCAACGCCACGCCGGCGAAAAGCAGCGTCGCGTACGCGGCGAATACCGACGAGAGCGGCACGACGGGGAACAGCGCGACGCCCGCGAGCAGCCCGACGCCCATGCAGGGCAGCTCGATGATGCGGCTCATCGCCGCCCAAAGATCGGGGCGGTCGGAGCGCGCCGCCGTGTGCAGGAAGCCCACGGTCAGCAGTACGATGATGGGCGCGTCGTAAACCGTCTCGACGAGACGGGCGAGCGGCAGGAAAAGCCCCGCCTCCGTGTGGAACACGCGAAACCACAGAAAATAAGTATTCGTCACGATCACCGCGGCGGGGAGCAGCGCGAGCCGCTTGTCCGCCAGCCAGCCGAAGGCCAGCAGCCCCGCCGCGTAAAAGAGCCGCGTCGCGGGGAAGGTCGGCGCGTACTCCGTGAGGTGCGTCACCGTCACACTGTCGCACACGCCGATCATCAGCGACAGGAGCGCCGCGCCCGCCAAGAGCACTGCGCGGCTTTTGCGGAACAGCGCGCTCCACGCGGCATCGGGCGTCAGGGACGGCTCCGGCGATTCGCCCCGCGCCAAGAGATACGCCGGCGCGCCGAGGCACGGCAGTGCGAGGGCGGGAAACGCCGCGCCCCAAGGAACCGTGCCTATGAGAAATTGCAGCATGGCGGAAAGACCGTGCGATAGGCCGACGAACCGCCCGAAGTGCGAGAACGGCACTTCCTGTGAAGCGCGGTACAGCACGAGCGCCGTTAAAAATCCATAGCCCGCCATCGAAAGCGCGGCGCCAAGCCCCGCGCCCGCGCCTTGCCCCGGCAAGAGCGCAAGGCACAAGAACCCAAGCCCGGCAACGCCCACGGCGACGAGCGGCGCGCGCCGCCGCGCCCGTTCCGAAAGGCGGCGGAACAGAAGCGCGAAGCCGATCATCCCCGCCGCGCCGAACAGCGCGATCCAAAGCACGCGCAGGGCAAAGCGGAGCTCCGTCCGGTCGGCGGCGGCGAAAAGGACGCTCGTGTCTCCGGTCACGAGGGAATAGACGAGAATCAGGAAGGTGCAGAGAAGCGTCTCGGACAGGAGCAGCGGGACAGAAGTTGCTGGAAACAAGGGTACACATCTCCTTACGTTATTATTCGTTGTTTTTTAGGAAGCATTTTTTCATTCTATTATATTTTCATTGAACTTTGCTTACCTTGCCTTCCCCTTTGGGGAAGGTGGCAGCCCGAAGGGCTGACGGATGAGGTTTTGAGACGTAACCTTTGATACAAGTGTTACGCTGTGAAAACCTCACCCACCGCCTGCGGCGGTCCCCCCTCCCCAGAGGGGAGGGCAAGGCGTTGGCAATTTTTAATCAAGACATATATATTATATCAGAGTTTGAAAATTTTGGACGGGAATAATTTTTTCAAAGTTATCCTTGAAATAAGAAAATAATGCAAAAATTTTCAGGTTGTGTTCTGTTATTGCACGTGAAATAATTTGTGAGAAAATTTTCAGGTTATGTTCGATTGTTTCACGTGAAACATTTTTTTGCTTTTTTGACGGGAAAAATCCTTCTGCCCTGAAATATTTCTATTTACGCGCCAATTTTGAATAATAGGCGAAACCCCTTGTGCCGCTTGCCTACCTGTCAAAATTGACAGGTATAAAAAATGGCCCGAAATCGCAAAAACTGTCAATTTTGACAGTAGGAATTTTTGAGGGAATCGTGTAAATTTTCCATGATGTCCCGAAAAAATTTCAAAAAAGGGAGGGGATGGCATGGGGAAATTTTGTTTGGAAATATTTTTTTGATTTTACAATTATTATGCATCAAAAATTATTCAAGTATCTATTTTGTTGAAATTATTTGTATTTTTTATTTTACGGTAATTTTATATAATTTGAGGAGGGGACGGCAACATGAAACGGAAAAACAAGAAATTGACGAGATTGGTTTTGGTTGCGATTTTGGCAGGCGGGGCGATGCTCGCGCCGGGAGTGGCGATGGCGACGGATACAGTTGTCACTGACGCTAAGGTTACGGAAGACGACGTAGAGGATGGTCTGGTTTATGGAAATAATATTGGGACGTTAAATTCTATTGACACTGGAAATGGAGCCGGCAATACGATTTCTGTTCAACTGACTTCAAAAGCCGTAGGTTATGTATATGGCGCAGATGCTATGACTTCCAAAATCAGTGGGAATACAGTGAATATGCAAAGTGGAACTGTCAACGAATACATTTATGGTGGGGGAGGAGAATATGCAACCTCCACAAGTACTGTCAGTGGCAATACGGTTAATATAAGTGGCGGCGATATTGGCGGTTCTGTTTATGGTGGCATTAACAACGTCGGTGGCAACGTCACGGAGAACGTCGTCAATATCTATGGCGGAACCATCAGCGGCAATGTTTATGGGGGCATGGCAAAGACAAGCGCTACAAACAACACGGTAAATATTTATGCGGTCGATGATATTAAGGGCGGCATTTACGCGGGGCAGGCACTCAATACAGAAACTTGGGAGGCAGGAACATCTACTGGGAATGTCGTCAACATCCTCGGCGCAATCAATATTTCCGGCTACCTTGACGGCGACGGCACGCAAACCATCAACATCGCTTCCAAAGGCAATACCGTTTCGGCGATTTACGCCAATCCCGAAAACATCAACTTCTTCCTGCCGACGGACACCGTGAACGGCGACACTATGCTGACCGTCAAGGAAGACGCAGAAGTTATGGGCACGACCTTTGGTGTGGCGGCGCAGGAGGGGCTTACCTCCCTTTCTAAAGGCGACAGCGTAACGCTTTTGAAAGCCGGGACGCTGAAGGTGGACGCTACCTTGAAAACCACAACCACATTGACCGCCCCCACGGGCATCACGACCAGCACGGAATACGAGTTTGAAATCGCGAAATCCGGCACGGATTCCATCATCGCCACCGTAACCGGTGCGGAGGAAAAGGATGAATCCAGCGACGAAGCGCAGGAACTGTCGAAATCCCCGGTAGAGACCCGCGCCGTTACCACGACATTCTTGAACGCGGGCGCGGATATGCTCGCTTCGCAGGGCTTCGCGCAGGCGGCGAACGCCGTCGCCCTCGACATGGCGGAAAGCGCGAAGGACAGCGCGGGCGCGCAAAGCGTCGGCGGCTTTACGCCCTTCGCGGCGTTCGGCGGGCAGAGCATGAGGGCGCAGAGCGGCTCTTACGTCGATACGAAGGGCTTCGGGCTGAACATCGGCTTTGCGCGGGAACTGCCGAACAGCCAAGGGAAGCTGCTTTTCGGCCC
The DNA here is from genome assembly GCA_017480545.1 of Schwartzia sp. (in: firmicutes). Taxonomy (GTDB): domain Bacteria; phylum Bacillota; class Negativicutes; order Selenomonadales; family Selenomonadaceae; genus RUG12372. The sequence goes on from JAFVAI010000114.1 coordinate 16,505, forward strand.
GGTGGTCGAGTACGGCGGCGGCAACTATACAAGCCGCTTGGAGGACGCCGCCGACACGCGGGGCGACGGCAAGGCGCATTATTTCGGCGTGGGAATCATGGCGCGGCAGGTCAACCACAACGGTTTCTATTACGAGGGAAGCGTGCGCGGCGGGCGCGTGACCAGCGATTATGAATCGTTCATCAACAACCAGAAGGTGGACTATGACAGCTCGTCGAACTACTTCGCGGCGCACGTCGGCGTTGGCAAGGCGTTCAGCGTCGGCGGCGGCAATACCCTCGACGGCTACCTGAAATATTTCTACAGCCATCAGGCGGGGGACGACGTGACCATCCACGGCAGCACGACAGGCGACGAGGATTGGAGCTTCGACGCGGTGAACAGCCACCGCATCCGCATCGGCGCGCGGCTGACGCACAAGGTCAACGAGAAGAACAGCTTCTACGGCGGCCTCGCCTACCAGTACGAATTCGGCGGCGAGGCAAGGGCGCACTACAACGGCACGGCGACGCCAAGCCCCAGCGTGAAAGGCTCCAGCGGGATGTTAGAACTTGGCTGGCAGGTGAAGCCCGGCGACGGCCCGCTGACCCTCGACCTCGGCTTCACGGGCTGGGCAGGAAAGCAGCGCGGCGGCTCGGTGCAGCTCGGCGCGACGTGGAGCTTCTGAAGTTCCTTGTTTATGACGAAACAAAAAGTTGCGGTCAGGCAAACTTGTCGACCGCAACTTTTTTATATATAGTGTAACCGAATCTTTCCGATAACATTCTTTCATGTTCGTACAGTCGATTTTCAGATTTCTTTCATATAATCTACATCGTTCGTTGAAAAGTTGCGAGGGGCATAATTTTCAGTGTTTCCGCACTTTTCCGGCATGAGAGAATGTTTTTTTGCGGCAGGATTTTTGGCAATCGTGTCGTATATAGAAAATGTAGGTCGCGAACACCGAAGCCGTTTTCGTGTGTTTCGTACAAACGCCGAATCCGATGATCGGAGCGGGGGAACCATTCTGGGCCGCGCGATTGGGCGCGTCCTTTTGGGGTGCATGCTTTGTTCCCGGTTGGGGAAAATTTTGCAGGGGCAGCTTTCTCTGTCCTAACCCGGCAGCTAACCTCGCAGGCGAAAAGAGAAAGGGGATTTTTGGTTGGGCAAGTTGAGAAATCGTATGGTTGCCGTTTCTATGGCCGCCATGTGCTGGTGCTCGGTCGCGGGGGCGGAGTCGCTTCAGGTCGGGGACCAGGGCAGCGAGGTGGCGGAGGTACAGGCCGAGCTTGTGCGCATCGGCTACGACGTGGTGGCGGACGGGGATTTCGGCCCCGCGACGGTGGAGGCTGTCAAGGATTTTCAGATGGCGCACGGCATGGACGCGGACGGCTCGGTGGGGCCGTCGACGTATGAGGCGCTTCTCGGAAAGGCGATGCCGGAAACGGTCAGCCGCGGCTCGAATTATGTGTCGCGCCGTATCGTTCAGACGGCGATGGCCTATCTCGGCGTTCCGTACGCTTTCGGCGGCACGTCCCCGGGCGGTTTCGACTGCTCCGGCTATGTACGGTTTGTATTCGCGAATGCGGGCATTTATCTGCCGCGCGCGGCGGACGAGCAGTACGAGGTGGGGCGCCCGATTCCGACGAGCGCGCTCCGCACGGGCGATCTGGTGTTCTTCTCGACGTATGAGTACGGGCCGTCGCATGTGGGCATTTATCTGGGCGACGGGAATTTCATCCACGCGGCGTCGAGCATCGGCGTCTCGATTGCTTCGATTTACGACGAGTATTACTGGGGCGACCGCTATATCGGCGCGCGGCGCGTACTGTGAGAGCGAATTTGGGGAGAGGCTTCGCGCCTCTCTTTTTTTGCGCGAAATGTATGCGTTATGGAGGAAAGCGATGGAAATTGAACGGCAATTTTTGGTGGCGGCGCTTCCCGGCTTGCCGGAGGCGCAGGAGACAATCCGGCAGGGTTATGTGGCGTTTTTGCCGGAAATCCGCATCCGGGACATCGACGGCAGTCACTTTTGGCTGACGATCAAGCGGGGAGCCGGGCTGGCGCGGGAGGAGTGGGAAACGGAAATCTCCCGGCAGGAGTTCGACAGCCTGGCGGCGCGGCTGTATCCGGAGACGCACATGGTCGAGAAACGCCGCTGCCGGATCCCGCTCCCCGAAGGCCTTGTCGCGGAGCTTCATGTTCACGAGGGGCCTCTGGCGGGTTTCAACTATGTGGAGGTGGAATTCCCGACGACAGACGCGGCAAATGCGTTTCAGCCGCCCGCGTGGTTCGGGCGCGAGGTGACCGAGGATCCGAGGTTTGCGTATACAGAGCTGTCGCGGGTGGGCGCCGCAAGCAGGTTGGCCGCCTTTCTGCGGCGATGAAGCCGGGGCTGCCGCGAGGAGATAAGTATGACAGGAAAGAATGGAATTTGCATGGCTTTCGATTTTTCCAATCTTGCAATCGCGTTCCAGGCGGTCGTGCCGATGTTCTGCCTGATGTTCATCGGCGTCCTGGTCAAGACCTTCGACCTTCTGAACGCGGCGGAACTGAAGCGCGTGAACCGGATGGTGTTCCGCGTGTTCTTCTCCGTCATGATGTTTTACAATCTGTACACGACGAACATCGGGGAGACGTTCCGCCCCCGGCTGATCGCCTTCGCGCTGGGGGCGCTGGCCGTGGTCTACGTCTGCGCGTTTGCCGCCGTTTGCTTCGCGGAGAAGGCGCCGAAGCGGCGCGGCGCGATGATACAGGCAATTTACCGCAGCAATTTCGTCCTGATGGGCATTCCGCTCATTGGCAATCTTTTCGGGGACGGGAATATCGCCGTCACCACCATGATGGTCGCCGTGGTCGTGCCGATTTACAACGTGCTGGGCGTGTTCACGCTGGAGCTTTTTCGCGGCGGGCGGGTCAGCTGTCCGCGCCTTTTCCTCGACGTGCTGAAAAATCCGATGATTCTCGGCGCGTTGGCGGGGGCGGCGTTCCTGCTGCTGGGGATTCCCGTGCCGCGCCCGGTGCTCCGCCCGCTGGCGCAGATCACGGCGGCCACCACGCCGATCGCGCTGATCATCCTCGGCGCGTCTTTCCGCCTCGGCTCGACGCGGGAGCATAAAGCCCAACTGGCCGCCTGTGTGTTTGCGCGGCTCGCGCTGATTCCCGGCCTCGTTCTGGGCGCGGCGGCGTGGCTCGGCTTTCGCGGCATCGAGTTCGCGACGCTGATCAGCATTTTCGCGACGCCCTGCGCGGTGGCGGGCTTCGTCATGGCGCAGCAGATGGACAGCGACGCCGACTTGGCGGGAAACTGCGTCGTGTTCACCTCGGCGCTGTCCTGCGTGACCATCTTCTGCTGGATTGTGCTGTTCAAGGAGTTAGGGGTATTGTAAAGGAACCGCCGAACAAGTCCCGCCGCGCCCCTGCCGGTTCTTTTTCCGGCTGCCGTTGTCAAAGGCCTCTCGACGTAGCCCTGCTACGCCTTCGAGGCCTTTTCCTGGCCAGTCGAAAAAATCCCTCGGCAGGGTCACGACTTGACTTATTCGGCGGTTCCTAAAAGAGAAGGGAGCCTGCAAGCGCAAGCTCCCTTCAAAGATGGAGTCCAAAATGCCGTACACAACTATATGCCTAAACCTGCATGTGCAGGTGGGTTCCCTAAGTCCTGTTTTTGTTCCTCGTTCGAGACGATCCAACAGCCGCAAGCTCAAATCGGGCTCCCGTTTTTGAAGAAGTCGGTTAGACATCTATACTTGCTTACGCACACCCCAGACGGCTCCGTCTTTATGTGCCCATCATATCACAAAGAAAAACTGCTTACAAGACTTGACAAGCGCGAAACCCATGGTTTTTCAAGATTTTTTCCATAATTTTCGGGGAAACGCGGCCCGCGAAAAATAAAAGCAGACAAACCGCGCGAAAACGGGTATAATAAAGCAGGCAATTCATTGTACGCAAAGGAGAGGAACATGGAACAGGAGAACAAATTCAGCGTGGCCGTTCACTACGGCGACGCGCTTGGCTACATTGAGTTCGACGGCGACGCCCGCAAGGCCGTCGTCACGCTGCCGGACGAAGAAGGCAGGAAGAAGGCCGAGGACTACCTCGCCAAGCCCCACGATATCGCCGTGCCCAATATGACGCTCATGGACTTCGAGACGAAGACCATCGACCCGATGGCGGATGTCAGGAGCTTCCAGATCGCGATGACGCGCATCTGGGAGGAAACCGAGGTCTATGTGGACTGGAGCCGCCCGGTGGCTTTCGTGAAAAAATACCCGACCCTCGACAGCCTGCCGAAGGGCGGCGGGGAATTCACGCTGGAAGAATGATCGGCGCAAACAAAAGCTTTGCCGCGGCTCAAAATTTTTGAGGCAAGAATTTCTTGCCTCAAAAATTTGGGGGCGGAAACGAATCGGGCGAAACGCCTCGCGGGACTAGGGCGTTATCGTTTCCGCGCATAGGCCCGGCAACCAAACGGGCTGCCGCAGGAAGACATCTTCTTGCGGCAGCTCGTTTTTTGGCTTTATACTTTTGGCCTGAGATAAGTATTATAGAGTGTCGTTCAGCGGCATCCAGGCGAAGACCGGAGCTTTCGTGTCGTATTGGTCGAAGGCGCCGTCCGCGTACAGCGGCCCGAACTCGATGAGACGGCCCTCCGGCCCGTGCATCGTGACGGCGAGGGGGATCCCCGTCTGCACCTCGTCCGCGGGAATGTCCAGCACGATGCCCACACGGCTCCATGAGCCCTCGCCCAAAAACGCGTCGCCTTTGGTCCGCTGTATCGTCGTATAGCGCCGCGCCGTCGGCGTCAGCTCGCGGAGCGTCCCTTGGCGGACGGAAATCTTCAGTTCCTGCAAAGCGGATCTGTCAAAGCCTCGCCCGGTGAGCCGCAGGCGGAGCTGGTACGACTGCGCCGCCGTCCCCAGCGCGGCGAAATCCGCGCGCCCGGTGCGGCCCTGCGCGAGCTGGAGGCTCATCACATAGCAGTACGGTGTCAGAAGGTACGCCTCGGCCTCAAACCCCTCGTTGTCCTTTCCGGCCGTTGTCGTGATATGGCTCTCCGCGTGGGAGCGGTAGGCGAAATCGACGCGCTTCTTCGGCACCAGCTTGTTGGCCTGCATCTTCGCCGCCGCCACCTCGTCCTCGGCAAGCCCGCGGGCCGCCAACGCGGGCTGCGCCCCCAAAAGCATCAAAGCCGCCGCCAGGGCCGCTCCCGTTTTCCTCCAAGCCTTCATTGCTACCCGTCCTTTCCTTGCAATGCCTTCATTTTTTCCATTATAGCACACGCAAACTCTTTGCGCAAAGCAAACCCTATTGACAAGCTATGAAATATCGTCTACAATGCAGTCATATTCCTATACATTTTGGAACATTACGGGAGGCGTCGGAAATGGGCAAAATTTATCAGGGCTTTACGGAATTGATCGGCGGCACGCCGCTTTTGAAGCCGAACAATTTTATCCGGGAGAACGGGCTGAAAGCCGAGCTTTTGGTGAAGTTGGAATATTTCAACCCGGCGGGCAGCGTGAAAGATCGGATCGCGCGGGCGATGATCGAGGACGCGGAGAAGCGCGGCATCCTGAAGGAGGATTCGGTCATCATCGAGCCGACCAGCGGCAACACGGGCATCGGCCTTGCCGCCGTGGCCGCGGCTCGCGGCTATCGGGCCGTTTTGACGATGCCGGAGACCATGAGCGTCGAGCGGCGCAACCTTTTGAAAGCCTACGGCGCGGAAATCGTGCTGACCGACGGCGCGAAGGGCATGAAGGGCGCCATCGCGAAGGCGGATGAGCTGGCGAAGGAAATGCCGAACGCGTTTATCCCGTCCCAGTTCACGAATCCCGTGAACCCCGCCGTGCACAAGGCGACGACGGGGCCGGAAATCTGGGACGACACCGACGGGGCGGTGGACTTTTTCGTCGCGGGCGTCGGCACCGGCGGCACCCTGTCCGGCGTCGGCGAATACCTGAAAGAGAAAAAGGCCGCGGTCAAGGTTGTCGCGGTGGAGCCGGAGGACTCCCCGGTGCTGAGCAAAGGCCAGGCCGGGCCGCATAAGATTCAAGGCATCGGCGCGGGCTTCGTGCCGGACACGCTGAACACGAAAATCTACGACGAGATTTTGCCGATTTCCAATGAGGACGCCTTCCGTTTCGGGCGGGAATTTGCCCGTGCCGAGGGCCTCCTGGTGGGCATCTATTCCGGCGCGGCCCTCGCCGCCGCCGTGAAGCTGGCCCGGCGCGCCGGCAACGAGGGCAAGACCATCGTCGCGCTGCTGCCGGACACCGGCGACAGGTACCTTTCCACCGACCTTTTCGGGGAATGACAACCCAAAAAATATAGTTTCTGATTAGCTTTTGCAAAATTTCCAGCCCTCCCCTTGAGGGGGGGACCGCCGCAGGCGGTGGGTGAGGTGGAAACGAAATGTTTCGCTTTCGTTCATCGTTGCGTTTCACACCTCATCCGTCAGCCTTCGGCTGACACCTTCCCCTCAAGCCTGCAAATAAAAAGTCAAGAGAGGAAAGCAAAAAATTTCAAAAAGTTTCAATGTGAAATGAGCACAGCAAACAAGCCGCCGCCCAAGCGCCGACTCAA
>JAFVAI010000011.1 GCA_017480545.1 Schwartzia sp. (in: firmicutes)
ATTGCAAGGATGATTCTGACGGCAATCTACCATATGCTGACAAACGGAGAAATTTTCAATCCTTCCGATTGGAAGCAGGAAGAACTGCCGAATATGCTCCGCAAACAAAAGAAGGAATCAATCCGGCATGCAGAGAAACTGCTCAAACGGAGCACACCGCTCCCGGAGGAGTTGGATGCACGGTTGCAACAGTTGATAGACTGCGCGTAAAGCTTGGTTTTTTAAAATTTCAAAAACGATAGTGTGTTAAGGTTTGCCTTTTTTCAGATTTCTAGGACAGGGCAAGTTTCACGCTAATCGCAGTAAGGATTTAAAGATCCTAACTGCGATTGGTATAAGAGGAAGGACTGGATGGAGCAGGAAATGTTCTTTTCATCCGACGAATTCAATGGTACAATAGATAGGGCGTTGGGGCTCCTTCAGAAGATTGTTTGGACACCTTCTGTTGTACCAAGGTTTGAGGCTTTTCGTCCTTTTTATCGGAAAAAAGGCGCTACTTCCAAGGTTTGTGCTTTATTTTTGATGGGGGAAGCTTGAGTATCAAAAAATATCCACGTTCATGACAAGGATTTTTTGACCTGCATCGCGAATATCTCATAGTTAAATTTCGTTTTGCGGCACATCGGAACAAAGGAGGTCGGGCTATGCTGGAAGCGCTTAAGACTGTCGTAGTGCGATGCGCACAGACGGCGGAGGCTGAAGGGCTTTGCCGTTGGCGGTCGGGAAATTTCAGCGCGTTGGACACGCAGACCGGTTTGATTTGCGTCACGCCGTCGGGCATCGAGCGGCGCACGATGAAGCCGGAGGATGTTGTGGTAATGAACCGTTCGGCGCGCGTGGTAGAAGCCGCGCCAGGACGAAAACCATCCAGTGAGGCGCTGATGCATCTCGCGGCTTATGAGACGCGTCCCGACATCCGCGCTGTCGCCCATACCCATTCGCCCTTCGCGTTGGTCTTCGCGGCGTTGGAGCAGCCGATTCCCGGACTTGTGTTGGAGGCGGCGCATCTTTGTTGCGAAGGCGGGACGGTACCGGTCGCGCCTTTCGCGCCGCAGGGAACGACGGCGTTGGCGGACTCGGTGCGCGAGCCGCTCCAAAAGGGCGACGCGCTGCTGTTGGCGCGCCACGGCGTGATGGCGGTGGGTGCCTCGCTGGAGGAAGCGCTTTTGAAAGCCGCCTATGTGGAAGAACTGGCGGAGGTCGCCTACCGCGCAACGGCGTTGGCAAGCGGCGCGTCGGTTGCCGCGTTGCCGCCGGAGTCCCTCGCGCTGCATTACCCGGAAAAAATCAAGATGAAATAAACCTGATAACCCTTGAAGGAGGATATCCGCATGTTGGAGGAAAAGGACCTACTGAAGCTGCAAAACGGGAGCGATATTCGCGGGGTGGCGATGGAAAGCGAGACGGGCGAGGCGGTGACGCTGCCGCCGGCGGCCGTATACCGCATCGCGGGCGCATTCGTGCGATTTCTGTCGGCGCGGGACGGAAAGCTGCCCCGGGAACTGACAATCGCGGTGGGGACGGACTCGCGGCTGACGGCGGCTTCGCTGAAAGAGGAGGCGCTCGCGGCCGTTCTCTCGTCGGGCGCGAAAGGGCTCGACTGCGGCATGGCCTCGACACCCGCGATGTTCATGGCGCTCCAGTTCGACGAGACGAAGGCTGATGCCTCCATTATGCTGACGGCCAGCCATTTGCCGTCGAACCGCAACGGCATGAAATTTTTCACGCCGACGGGCGGACTGGAAAAAGCCGACATCACGAAGCTTTTGAAAATGGCCGCCGAGGAGATGCCGCGGGCGGAGAACCCGGAAGGGGCGGCGCGTCCCTGTGCCCTGATTTCGCGGTACACGCGGTTTTTGCGGGACAGGATCAAGGACGCGCTTCCGGAGTTTGGGACTCGCCCCTTCAAGGGCATGAAAATTCTCGTGGACGCCGGAAATGGCGCGGGGGGCTTTTTTGCCTCGGAGGTCTTGGAGCCTCTGGGGGCGGACATTTCCGGCAGCCTCTATCTGGAGCCGGACGGCCATTTTCCGAACCACGTGCCGAACCCGGAGAATACGGCGGCCATGGAGGAAATCCAGAAGGCGGTGACAGAAGCCCGCGCCGATCTCGGATTGATTTTCGATACGGACGTGGATCGCATGGGCGCCGTGCTGCCCAACGGCACAATCGTCAGCCGCAACGAGCTGATCGCGATGATGGCGGCGATCCTCGCGCCGGAGCATCCCGGCGGGGTCATCGTCACGGATTCGGTCACTTCGGACGAACTGACTGCCTTTCTCGAAGACGAGCTGCATCTCAAACATCACCGCTTCAAACGCGGCTACAAAAACGTCATCAACGAGAGTATCCGGCTCCGCAAGGAGGGCATCGATTCGCCGTTGGCCATCGAGACTTCAGGGCACGGCGCCATGGCGGAAAATTATTTCCTCGACGACGGCGCGTATCTGGCCGTAAAGCTTTTGATCGCGACGGCGAAGCTCCGCCGCGAAGGAAAAGCCCTTTCGTCCCTGATTGAAAAGTTGGGCCGTCCCGCAGACAGCCTCGAATACCGGCTCCGCATCACGGACACGGAAAACGCGCAGGCATTGGGCGCGGCGGCGTTGGCGCAATACGAGGCTCGGGCGCGGCAGGAGGAGATTCCGGTCGCCGAGCCGTCTTACGAAGGTGTGCGGTTGATTTTCCCGGAGGGTTGGGCTCTCCTTCGCATGTCGCTCCACGACTCGGAAATGCCCCTGAATGTAGAAGGACGTCACGCCGGTTCTGCGGAGCGGATCGCCCTGCGGACCGCCGAGCTGTTGGAGGGCGTCTCGGGCCTCGACCTGTCGCCGTTGCGGGCGCGCTGAATTCCAGGAAAATCTGTCCCCGCGAGATGCCTTGCCCGTGGGATCGCGGGGGAGTGTATTTTGTCTATCGACAAAAGTCGAACAATAGCGTTATAATAGGCAAAGATTTTTGAAGGGATTGACTGTATGGCAACTCGTGTTGCTTCGATGACGGAAAGCGGCCTGTTGGCCGCCGTCACCGTCGTCATGGCATTGATTGGCGTTTACGTGCCGATTCTCGGCACGGTGGCGATCCTGCTTTGGCCGTTGCCGATTCTGGTGCTGATTGTGCGCCACGGGCTCCGTTGGGGCGTGATGGCAGTGGCTGTGGCCGGGGTGCTGACGGCGCTGTTGATGGAGCCTGCGGTTTCGCTCAGGTTGGCCTTGGCTTTCGCGCCGGGGGGCATCGCGTTGGGGCTCGGGTTTCGGCGCGAATGGTCGCCCGTGCGGACACTGGTGACTGGCATCGCCTGCTCGATGGCGGCCAAGCTCGCGGCGTTGGCCCTGCTTTTCGCGCTGACGGGTGTCGAGCCGTTTTCCGTGCAATTCGATATGATGGAGCAATCCTTTGACACCACGGCGAAAATGTACCGAAGCTTCGGCATGTCGGAGGCACAGATCGAAGAGTCGCGGACGATTCTCGCCCAAAACCTCGCGCTGGTACGGCTGTTGTTGCCGCTGATTGTGGTCACCATGGGTCTCATGGACACCACGATCAACTATCTGGTCGGCGCCACGGTGCTTCGCCGCCTCGGGCACGATGTCCGGACGCTTCCACCCTTTGCCGAATGGCGGTTGCCGTCCGTCTTCGTCTACCTGTTCGGATTTTCCCTCGTCGGTGCCTATTGGGGCTCCACCCGAAATATCACGCTCCTGTATCAGGCGTCGCTGAACCTTTCCATGCTGGCGACCATCGCCGGGCTTGTCGAAGGGCTTTCCGTCTACACTTACGCTTCGCGTCATTTCCACTGGCCGAAGTTTCTCGCGATGGTTTTCCTCGGCTTCATGATGCTGAACGGTTTCCTGCTTCGGTTGCTCTGCCTCGTCGGCCTGTTTGACATGGTGCTCGATTATCGGACACGCTACTGGCGGGAAAAACAGTGAGGCATATCGCTTCACGCAAGGCTATCATTTGGGGGTGACTTTTTTGCCTCGCAATACCTCGGCTTGGCCCGATATTTGCATTTTGCTGGCGGCCTGCGGCCTGTTTGCCGCCGCGTTCTTTGCGTTTGACCCGTACCTTGGGAGCGGCGCGGTGGCACTGGTTCTGTGCCTCGCCTTTTTCGTCCGTGGGCGGCAGGTGCGGCGCGACCACAATCTCGACACCTATTTCCGTGATGTCGTCGGTCATGTCAAGCCGGTGACCAACTACGCGGTGGAACGGTTGCCGGTGGCCATCCTGATTGTGGACGCCGAAGGGCGGCTCCAATGGTCGAACGCCGAGTTGGCTCGCCGTCTCGCGCCCGTCCCGCACCCGGAGCACGGCACCCCGGTCAAGAATTTCTGGCCGGAACTGATTGTGAAGCCCATTTGGGGCATGACGGGCGAATACATTTTTCACGCCGGGGAAACGGCTTACCGTGCCGAGTACCGTCCCGTGCCGTTGGAGGGCGGCGACTTGCTGATGGCTTTCTACGTCAGCGACGTGACCGAGTTGGAGCAGATGCGCGCCGATCTGGCGGCGGGCCAAACGGTTCTCGCCTATATCCAGATCGACAACTACGACGACGCCTTGCAGGGCCTCGTGGAGGCCGAGCGCTCGACACTGGCATCGACCATCACGAATATGTTGGACTCTTGGGCGAAGGAAATGGGCTTTTTGATTCAGCGGCTGAACGAGGAAAAATATGTGGCGGTCATGGAGCGCCGCGCCCTCGATCAAGCCGTGCAGTCGAAATTCGACATCCTCGACCGCGTCCATTCATTGCAGGGCGCGAACAAGCTGCCCGTGACGCTGTCTTTCGGCGTGGTGACGGTGGAACAGCAATCCGTCCACGATGCCGCCCGGCAGGCCCTGAAAACGTTGGAACTGGCTCTCGCCCGGGGCGGCGACCAAGCTGCCGTTTCCATCGACGGCAAGACGCAGTTCTTTGGCGGCAAGTCCCCGGCGGTGGAGAAGCATACGCGAGTCAAGGCCCGCGTCGTCGCCCATTCCCTTCGCGAGCAGCTCGAGGCCGCGGACGAAATCTACATCATGGGCCACAAGAACGAGGACTTCGACGCGTTGGGCGCGGCGATGGGCGTAGCGCGTCTGTCGCTCCATTCGAATAAACCCGCGAGGATCGTGCTCTCCGATATGAACGAGGGCATCGATAAATTTACGGATCTGATCCAGGGCAAGCCGGAATACAAATCCCTTTTCATTCACGAGGACGCGTTGGAGGCGATTGTGCCGGGGCCGAAGGCTCTTCTGGTTATCGTGGATACCCATATTCCCCATATGGTCGCGTCGCCGAAGCTTCTGGCGGCGATACCGCGCCGCATTATCATCGACCATCACCGGCGCAGCGAGGGGGCCATCGAGAATCCGCAGCTCTCCTACATTGAACCGTCGTCCTCATCGACCAGCGAGTTGGTCTCGGAACTGACGATCTATTACGCGGACGATCTGAAGCTGAACCGCTTTGAAGCCACCGCGCTCTACGCGGGCATCGTAGTCGACACCAAGCATTTCGGTGTGCAGACCGGCGTCCGCACACTGGAAGCGGCGGCTTACTTGCGGCGAATGGGCGCCGACCCGGTTATGGTGCGGCAACTCTTCCGTGAGGATTACGAAACGAACCTGACGTTGGCGAAAGCCATGGCGGACTCCACCTTTTACGACGGCGGCCTGATTGTCGCCGCCTGCCGGGAGACCCAGCCGAACATCCAGGCAATAGCCGCGCAGGCGGCGGACTCGCTGCTCTACATCGAGGGCGTTCGCATGAGCATCGTCGTCTTCCAGCTCAAACCCGACGTGGTTGGCATCAGCGCCCGCGCCGTCGGCGAGCTGAATGTGCAGGTCATCATGGAGGAATTTGGAGGAGGCGGTCACCAGAACGTGGCGGGCGCCCAAATCAAAAACGGAAATCTCGATGAGATTCAGGCGAAGGCCGTGGAGATCGCGAGAAAGTATATCGAGGAAAACGGATAATAAAAACCACCCGTTCGCGGGGCGGACTTAGGGATTTATCACTAGTACAAAAATCGGCATAGCTGTGCATCCCCAAAATGCCAGCTATGCCGATTTGTTTGGCTATGCCGGGGGATATTTATTTTGTTCTCGATATCCTGCCGCTCTTTGATAATTCATCATCGTATGCTATAATATTACCTCAGCCATTACAATCCGCCATAACATAACCTTGCCTTTCCCTGCTACAATAGATTTCGCGATATTTAAGGAAACACCGAATAAGCGTCCAAATGTCAAAATTCATGTATCAACAAAAATCTGTGGATAAATTTCATCGGAAAACGGGCCATGCAGCGGGATAATTTCTCCTATGTACCCAGAAATCCCGCTTTTCCGGGTCC
>JAFVAI010000115.1 GCA_017480545.1 Schwartzia sp. (in: firmicutes)
GAAGCGGCGCTCCTGATGTCGATGAACAAGATCGGCGGCGTGCCGGTCACGACCGATGTCGGCGCCGTGGTCGGCGTCATCACCGAAACGGACATCTTCAACGCCCTCGTCGAGATCATGGGCCTCTCGGAAGGCAAGGACCGCATCACCATCGAGGTGGACAACAAGGTGGGCGTGGTCAAGGATATCGCCAGCATCTTCGCGGACGCGGGCTTCAACATCGACAGCTTCGTCACCTGCAAGAAGGACATGGGCAAATACGACATCATCGTCCGGGGCGACTTCATGAACGACGAGGCGCTGACGCAGGAACTGGAGAGCCACGGCTATCATGTGATCCATGCGAGCCACATCGGGCAGTAAGAAAACAAGGCGAAAAGCGGCGAAGCGCACAAAAACCATTTGCAACGCTTCGCCGCATGTGCTATACTATTGCCTGTCACTGGAGAGGTGTCCGAGTGGTCGAAGGTGACAGACTCGAAATCTGTTGTAGCGCAAGCTACCGTGGGTTCGAATCCCACCCTCTCCGCCAGAAACAACAAAGGCTTCCGGGCAAAACGCCGGAAGCCTTTTTATATTTTCATATTTTTTCTTATGGGCGGACACCGCTTTCAAACGCCATGATGGCCTCCAGCACGGAGCCGGAGATGCAGCGCGCCTTGTCCGAGATCGACGAGCAGTCGCTGGGCTCCATGCGCGGGTCGATTTCGGCGACGGCCATGCCTTTGGGCACGTGGTAATTGTCGTGAATGATGCCGCGCAGGACGCCGCCCACCGACGTGACCACCGGCACGGTCTGGCCCCGGTCGTCATAAATCTCGCCGACCATGTCGCCGGGGCGGAAAATGTGGGAAATCGTGTGCGGGCTTTTGAAAGCGCCGTCCGTCTCCGCGCGCAGGAAACCGCCGTCCTTGATGACATCCTCGGCGGTCTGCCAGCGGCGGCAGCGCCCGTCGTAAATGATACGCCCGAGGCTGTAGCCGCGCACGGTCTCGACGACACAGTTGACATCCTCCCGCGCGCAATAGCCCGCCCCCAACCCGATGCGAAAATCGGCGGGCAGCTCGCGGCGCGACTCGTCCTCTTTGCCGTCCAACGTATTCACAAGGATATGGGGCGGAAATTTCCGCACATAGCGTCCCGTCGGGTCGACCAACATGGTGACCCGGCCCTCCGCAATCAGGGAAAGCGCGGTTTTCAGGTTTTCCGCGCAAACGCAGGTCACGCGCTCCACGGTTTTTTCCCCGTCATAAACCGCGTCCGAAAACGCCAATTCGCGCCGAAGCGCGGAAGGCCTCGATTTTTCCAGAATCAGCACCTTGTACCCGACGCGATGCAGCCGATGCGCGACCGCCGTGCCAAGCTCGCCGCCGCCGCGCACGATGACCAGATGTTTCATGGACAAATCCCCCACTCATACATTCCGAAATTGGACGCCTCTTCTTTTTCTCTGTTCGCGTCCCGTCTGTTTTTCTTCAGCTCGCCTCATAAGGACGCACCCGGAGGCGCAGGCCCCGCGCCTCGCAGATCGCCCGGCAGCGCGCAATCTCGCCGTCGTCCTCTACATGGTCCACGACGGTCAGCACCACATCCGGCACATAGGCTTTCGCGCGCTCCGCAAAGGCCAGCATCGCCTCGAAGGACGGCAGGCCGAAGCGGCTCCGCGTCAGCTCCAGGTAGCGCTCGGCGTTCGACGCGTTCAGGCTGATGGAAACAACGTCCAAAAGCCCGTCGAAGTCCGGCGCGGTGTCGCGCCCGTGGAACAGGTCGGACAGGCCGTTGGTGTTGAGCCGGGTCGGTATGCCCATGTGCTCCGCGCGAAGCCACCGCAAAAGATTCGTCAGCGTTTCCAGCCGCATGGTCGGCTCGCCGAAGCCGCAAAAGACGATCTCGGAGACCAGTTCCCATGGCAGCGCGGAAAGCTCCGCCCGCACTTCCGCCTCCGACGGCTCCCGCGCGAGCCAAAGCGAATGATCTTCCGCCATGTCTTTCAGAGAGCGCAGGCAAAAGGTGCAGGCGCAGGTGCATTGGTTCGTCAGGTTCACATAAACGCCGCGCTTTCCTTCGGGGCGCAGGGCGAGGCTTTCCGCCACCGTCACATATCTTCCGCCCGGCTCCACCGCGTAAACAATCATTTGAAAAATCCCTTCTTTGCGCTATCGCAATCCGCTATTTCACCCGCCGAAGCCGCGGCCTGCCGAACACATCTCTCGGCGGCTCGCTGGTGGCGGGCTTTTCTTTTTTCACGCCCCGCGCCCCGACGTTGGCCAGCACACCCACCGCGAACAGGCTGACGAAAAGCGAGGTGCCGCCGTAGCTGATGAACGGCAGCGGCACACCGACGACGGGGAGACAGCCGGAAATCATCAGGAGATTGATGGACGCCTGCCCGACGATCATCATCGTCATGCCGAAGGCGAGCATCTGCCCCAGCGCGTCCTTCGCGCTGTTCGCGATACGGACGCCGTGAAACGCGAAAGCCGCGAACAAGAGCAGCACGAACGCCGCCCCGACAAAGCCCATTTCCTGGCACCAGACGGAAAACGCGAAATCCGTATGCGCCTCCGGCAGATAATGGTACTTGCTGACGCCCATGCCCATGCCCATCCCCAAAAGCCCGCCCGAGCCGATGGCCTGGAGCGACTGCACAATCTGGTAGCCCGCGTCCCGCACATACTCCCACGGATTCAAAAGCGCCATGACGCGCCTCAGCCGATAGGGCTGGAGAATGCAAAGCAGCACACCTCCGGCCAGTCCCGCGCCGACCAGCTTGAGCTTCGTCACGGCCTTCATATTGGAGCAAAAGAGCATCAACAGCGGGACGCCCAAAATAATCAGCGCCGTCCCCATGTCCGGCTCCCGCTCCACCATCACGAACATCGCCGCGATCATCCACATCTCGTCATGAAAGAAATTGCACCGCATCCCGTGCCTTACACGCCAAGCGATATAATAAGCCTCGAGGAAAACGGCCGTCGGTTTCGCCAACTCCGCAGGCTGGAGCTGGAACCCCCCGATGGCGAGCCAGCGCTGCGCGCCGTTGACCTCGACGCCCACCGCGAACACCGCCGCCAGCATCGCCGCCACGACCCAAAAGGCAATGTTTCTGGCCTTCATCAAAATGTGATAGTCCACCGCCAACCCGCACAGGAAAAACACAAAGCCGATGGCGAGGTTCAGGCCCTGCTTGCGCGCAAAGAAATACGGGTCGTCGTAATTTTCCCCCGCCACGACGAAACTGGAACTGAAAATATTCAGCGAGCCGATAATGACCAGCATGAGCGTCACGCCGAGAACGGCCTCATGGTCGCTGACCCAGAAACGCCACGGGACTCTCTCCGGTTCCCTCGCCCCCGTTCCGGTCATGGCTTCCCTCCTTCCGCTTGCTTCTCCGGCCTCTGCGGCCGGATATAGGTCTCGGCGTAAAGCTGGTCCAGTTCTTCCTTGGCGCGCATCGGCGCGAAGAAATACCATGGAGCCAGCGGCGCCCTGCCGTATTTCGCGATAAACGACGGCACATAGCGCAGGAACAGGCGCGCCGCCCCTTCCGTGTCATAGGCCGCGTCGTGGAACTTGTCCTCATGGAACGAAAGCCCCGCGTGCTCCATGCAGAGCCGAAGGGACGGCTCGTTCGTCTCGCCCCGGTCAAACCGCACCGCCACCGTCAAATCGACAATGTCGCGGCGCAGCGCCCTCCCGGGATAGCCGCACCGCCAAAACATGCCCCGGAGCGCAACCAGATCATTGTGCAGCGCGTTCCCCGCGAAACACCCGTCCCGCGCGAGAAACGCGTAGATTTTTTCCGCGGCCTCGTCCTCCGGGATGCCGTGCATCCGCAAAAACGCGTCCGTCAGATGCGTCAGCTCCGCCACGTAGCGCGAAAGCCTCGGCTTCTGCCGCACATACAGGGAAAGCTCCTCCGTCTCGACCGTCCCGTCCGCCGCCAGCGTCAGCCGCCGCCCCGCGAACTGGATGGGCCGCTCGTAATTCATCTCCATATCGAAAACCGTCACCGGAAAGCAGCGGCGATACTCCCGCATCGCCGCCGCCTTCTCCGCCGGGTGCGGCAGATAACTGTCCGGCAGGAAACGCTTCGGGTTTTCCCGGCGGAAATCCTTCAAATGCCGATAGAGCTTCGCAATCTTTTCCTCCGCGCGGAAGACCAGCGCATGGCCCCAGTCCTCCGGCGCGAGCTTCGAAGCCAGCGCGACGAAGACCGCTTCCCCGTCCCGGGCAAGGCGCGTCCTGCCGACGACCACGGCGACCGTCGCCGCCGTCAGCGGACCGAACTCCGTCTCATAGCAGCGTTTCTCCGAATGGAACCGCGCCGGCCGCCCCGAAACGCGCGGCAAGAACGCTTCCGTTTTCAAAAGGTAGCGAAGGAGATGCGTATAAAGCCGAAAGAGCTGCTTCGGCAACGGAAACAACGCCCGTCCCGCGAAAACCAGCGTCGGCTCCAAAAGCTCCGTCGCGCGCCCGCGCAATTCCCCCATGCGCGCAATCCCCTCCTTCGTCCGTCGTTCTTCCTCCATAGTTTAACAGAAATACAGCTTTTTTTCCACTTCCCCGCATGTCCGAAAAAATTTCCGCCCGCCGCGCAAGAATTTTGTATACATGGCTTCCCCGCGTAGACAGCGGAAATGCTCCATGCTATACTGCATGTGGCAATGGACAAAGCATCACGGGCAATGGAGCCTTGCGGCGCCGACCCGGACCCTGTTTCGGCATTGCGGGAAAAAATTTTTTAGGAAACGCCGAATCAGTCAAGTCGTGACCCTGCCGAGGGATTTTTTCGACTGGCTAGGAAAAGGCCTCGAAGGCGTAGCGGGGCTACGTCGAGAGGCCTTTGAAAACGGCAGTCGGAAAAAGACCCGGCAGGGGCGCGGCGGGACTTGTTCGGCGTTTCCTTTATTTTTCGGAGGTGGACTGCGTGGAACGCATTGAGGACATTATCCTCCGCCATTCCCGGCGGGGCATGACAAAACTCCTGCCCTGCCTTTCGGCGGATTATTGCCGTTTGGCCGCGGAGGAAATTTATTCTTGGAAGCGGGGCGTCGTTTTCCTGACGACGGGCTTTTACGTGGCGGGCTATCCGGAGACGGACGGGCCGACAGGCACGGCGGTATTGGCCAATGTGCTCCGGGACATGGGCTTTTGCCCGGTCATCGTCACCGAGCCGGAAAACGCCGAGTTGTTCACGATTCGTGGCTTCGAGGTCGTCCCGGCGGAGGTCGGCGTGGATACCGGCTTTTTCCGGCAGATGATTTCCGAGCGTCGTCCGGTGGGCATGATCTCCGTGGAGCGCTGCGGGCTGAACGCCCAGGACGACTACGCGAATATGCGCGGCGTTTCCATCCGCGAGCACAACGCGCCGACGGACGAACTGTTCCGAATCGCCCCCGAGTACGGCGTCCGCACGGTGGGCGTCGGCGACGGCGGCAACGAGATCGGCATGGGCAACGTCGCCGAGGCAATCGAGAAGGATCTTGCCCTCGTGCCATGCGTCGTGAAGGTCGACCATCTCGTCATCGCCAGCGTCTCCAACTGGGGCGCGTACGGCCTCGCCGCCTATCTTTCCATCCTCGACGGCAAGCACTGGATGCCCTCCTACGCTTGGGCTGCGGACTACCTGAAAGAAACGGTGGAAATCGGCAGCGTGGACGGCATCACCCATGAGCGCGTGGCGCACGTGGACGGCTTCGACGAAAGCGTCGAGCAGGAGATTCTGGAGGCGCTGGCGGCGCAGATCGACGAGGAACTTTCGGAGCGATCCATCGCGGTATAGGAAACGACGAATAAGTCGTTTCCTATAGGGTTGCAAAGGGTCGTAAAATTTTGAGGTAAGAATTTCTTACTTCAAAAAATTTTTTGCGGTGCACAGGAGGAAGAAATGACATGAAAAATCTCGGCTATTATAACGGAAAATACGATGAGCTGGAAAAGATGGCGATTCCGATGAACGACCGCGTCCATTGGTTCGGCGACGGCGTTTACGACGCGGGGCCCGCCCGCAACTACCACATTTTCGCGATGGACGAGCACGTGGACCGCTTCTTCAACAGCGCGGCGCTCCTCGACATCGAGATGCCGGTCACGAAAGCGGAACTGAAAGACCTTTTGAACGACCTCGTCAAAAAAGTGGACACGGGCGACCAGTTCGTCTATTACCAAGTGACGCGCGGCACGGGCATCCGCAACCACGTTTTCCCCGAGGGCAAGGCCAATCTCTGGGTGATGCTGATTCCGTCGGAAATCTCGGACTGCAAAGCGCCGATCCAAGTCATCACCGAACCGGACACGCGCTTTTTCCATTGCAACATCAAAACGCTGAACCTGCTCCCGTCGGTCATGGCGGCGGAAAAGGCGAAGCGGGCGGGCTGCGCGGAGGCGATCCTGTACCGCCCGGGCGGGCGCGTGACCGAGTGCGCGCACAGCAACTGCCATATCATCAAGGACGGCAAGCTGTTCACCGCGCCGACGGACGAGCTGATCCTGCCGGGCATCGCGCGGGCGCATCTGATCAAGAAATGCAAGGAACTGGGCATCGCCGTCAGCGAAACAGCGTTCCATCTGGACGATTTGAAGAAAGCCGAGGAAATCCTCGTGACGAGCTCCTCGAAGCTTTGCATGCACGTGGACAAGCTGGACGGCCAGCCCGCAGGCGGCAAACAGCCGGAACTCGTCGAAAAGATTCGCAAGGCGATTTTGGACGAGTTCCTGGAAGCGACAAACTGACGCCATGGCAGAAATGAAAATCCTTCCGGCAGGCGACAGGGCGTTGGTGGCGGATTTCGGCAACGTGATTTCCGAGGACGTGAACCGCAAGGTGAACGCGCTGAAAAAAACGCTGCTGGCGGAAAAAGTGGCGGGCGTGCGGGAGATGATCCCCACGTACCGCTCTCTTTTGGTGGAATACAACCCCGCCGTCATTTCTATGCAGGAGCTGTCGCGGCGCATCGAGGCGACGGCGATAAA
>JAFVAI010000012.1 GCA_017480545.1 Schwartzia sp. (in: firmicutes)
GGACCCGGAAAAGCGGGATTTCTGGGTACATAGGAGAAATTATCCCGCTGCATGGCCCGTTTTCCGATGAAATTTATCCACAGATTTTTGTTGATACATGAATTTTGACATTTGGACGCTTATTCGGTGTTTCCTTAAAAATCCTAACTGCGATAAGTATTATATTTCGCATCAAAAAAGACTGCCGGGGTGGGCAGTCTTTTTTGATGCGAAATGTCAGTGATGGAACAACCGGACGTGGGTCATGGCCATCGCTATCCCGTATTTGTCACAGGTCTCGATCACGTTGTCGTCGCGAATCGAGCCGCCGGACTGGGCGATGTAGGAAACGCCGCTGCGGGCGGCGCGTTCGATGTTGTCGCCGAAGGGGAAGAACGCGTCGGAGGCCAAAGCGACGCTTTTGTTCTTATGCAACCATGCCGCTTTTTGCTCAGAGCCGAGGAGCGGCGGCAGGGAGGTGAAAAGGCGGGGCCATTCCTTGACAAGTTCCTCTACTCCCTCGCCGGTCACATAAACGTCGATGGCGTTGTCCCGGTCGGGGCGTTTCACATCGTCCCGGAACGGAAGGTTCAGCACGGCGGGGCATTGGCGCAGGAACCAGTTGTCCGCTTTGCTCCCCGCGAGGCGTGTGCAATGGACGCGGGACTGCTGGCCCGCGCCGATGCCGATGGCCTGTCCGTCTTTCGCGTAGCAAACGGAGTTTGACTGCGTATATTTCAAGGTAATCAACGCGAGCAACAAATCACGTTTCGCGTCCTCGGGAATTTCCTTCGCCTTTGTCGGAATGTCGGTCAGGCAGTCGGCGGTGATTTTCACGTCGTTCCGCTGTTGTTCGAACCAGACGCCGAAGACTTGCTTTTTCTCGATGGGTGCGGGCCGGTAGGCGGGGTCCATTTGCAGGACGAGGTACGTCCCTTTGCGTTTTTCCTTCAAAATGGCAAGGGCTTCGTCGGTGTACGACGGCGCGATGATGCCGTCGGAAACCTCACGTTTCAGAAAGGAAGCCGTCTGTGCGTCACATTCGTCTGACAGCGCGACGAAATCACCGTAAGACGACATACGGTCGGCACCCCGTGCGCGAATATAGGCGGTGGCAATCGGCGAAAGCTCGACGCCCTCGACGAAGTAGACTTTTTCGAGAACCGGGGAAAGCGGCACGGCGACGGCGGCCCCGGCGGGACTGACGTGCTTGAAGGACGCGGCGGCGGGCAGCCCGGTGGCCTCCTTCAGCTCGGCGACAAGCTGCCAACTGTTCAGCGCGTCGAGAAGATTGATATATCCGGGCTTCCCGTTCAGCACCGTGAAGGGCAAGTCCCCGCTTTCCGCGTAGACGCGCGCGGGTTTTTGGTTCGGGTTGCAGCCGTATTTCAGTGCAAGTTCGTCCATTGTGATTCTCCTTTTGCTTTTCGGATTTTTAATCACTTCATTATATATCGTGCAGTTTGCCTTCGTCAATTTGCGGCAAAAATTTTTGGAGGGCAGGATTTTTGGGAGATTTAGCGAAATAGAAAAGCAGATATTTTGCTAAGGGGGAAGATTTATGCGTAAGACGATTGCGGTGATGACGTCCGGCGGCGACAGCCCCGGCATGAACGCGGCGACGCGGGCGGTGGTGCGGACGGCGCTTTCCGAGGGCGTGAAGGTGTTTGGCATTTACAACGGCTACCGGGGGCTTTTGGAAGACGATATGTTCGAGATGAACACCCGGAGCGTCAGCGACATCATCCAGCGCGGCGGCACGATCCTCGGCACGGCACGGTCGAAGGAGTTTGAAACGGCGGAAGGGCGCGAGAACGCGGCGGAAAATCTTTTCGCGCGCGGCATCGAGGGGCTTGTGGTCATCGGCGGCGACGGGAGCCTCCGGGGGGCGCAGCAGCTTACGGAGGAGCACAATATCGCCGTCGTCGGCCTGCCCGGCACCATCGACAACGACATTTGGGGCATGGATTACACCATCGGCTCGGACACGGCGGCGAACACCATCATCGACGCCATCAACAAGCTGCGCGACACCGCATCGGCCCATCGGCGCATCGCCATCTTGGAGGTCATGGGGCGTCATTCCGGCTGGCTCGCGCTGATTACGGGAATGTCCGGCGGCGCGGAGTACATTCTCGTGCCGGAGGAGCAGTTCGACCTTGACCAGATAGGAACGGAGATCCGCGAGATGTACGAGGAGAACCAGAAGCGGTATGTCCTGATTATCGTCGCGGAAGGCGCGGGCAGCGCCATCGAGATTGGAAAGAAGCTGGAGGAAAAGACGGGCATCGACACCCGCGCCTCGGTGCTCGGCCATATCCAGCGCGGCGGCTCCCCGACGGTCATGGACCGCGTCTATGCGAGCACGCTGGGAGAGCAGGCGACGCGCGCACTGATTTCCGGCGTGTCGAACGTGGTCTACGGCATCCGCCACGGCCGCGTGGTCAATGTGAACCTGCATGACGCGGTGCACAAGAAAAAGTCTCTCGATCCGGAGTATCTGCGCATGGCAAAGGTGCTGGCGTAATTTTCCTTGAAAATTTTCCCGGGGTGCAACATTTTGCGAAGCTGTCTTGTATAATAATAAGGTAAGGTTTTTATCAAAAGAAATGAGGGTGAATGAAATGAATGGGAACATCAAGAAGAAACTGGTTGCGGCTGTGCTTGCCGGTGTGGTGGCGACGGGCACGGGCGTCGGGGCATCCCGTGCGTTTGCCTCTGAGGCCGACCGGGAGAGCATCGCCCAGATCGCGCTTTTGCAATCCTTGGCGCAGGGGTATTTCGGCGGCACGATCACCTCCGGGGAGCTTCGCGCGCTTGGCGATACGGGCATCGGCACCTTCGAGGGGCTGAATGGCGAGATGATCGTGCTGGACGGCAAGGTCTATCAGGCGTTGGGCGACGGGAGCGTCGTCGTCTGCCCCGACGAAACTGTCATCCCCTACGCGACCGTGACATTCTTTGACAAGGATATCGCCGTCAAGCTGGAAAACATCAAGGACAAGGCGGCCTTGGAAAAAGCCCTGAACGACGCGGTGAAAAAGCACGGCGCGAACAGCTTCTATATGATCAAAATGCCCGCGGAATTTTCCTCCATCCTGTACCGCAGCGAATACGGCAGCCAGAAGCCCTATCCCACTTTGGTCGAGGCATTGAAGGACAAGCAGACGGAATTCACCGGGAAAAACATCAAGGGCACCTTGGTCGGGCTGTACTGCCCCAGCTATATGGGGGAGCTCAATTCCGTCGGTTGGCACTTCCATTTCCTTTCCGAGGACAAAAAGAAGGGCGGGCATATCCTGGAGCTTTCCTTGAAA
Source organism: Schwartzia sp. (in: firmicutes) (assembly GCA_017480545.1). Lineage (GTDB taxonomy): Bacteria > Bacillota > Negativicutes > Selenomonadales > Selenomonadaceae > RUG12372. Next base: position 3,297 of record JAFVAI010000012.1, read on the forward strand.
AACGCCACGGCGCATTTGGATCAGACGGACAAGTTCACCATGATTTTGCACAAGGACAAAAATTTCCATGAGCTCAATCTCGCCAAGGACATGAAGGAAGACATCCGCAGCGCGGAGCAGGACACCAAGGGAAAGCTCACGAAAGAAAAATAAGCATGGAAACGGCGTCAAAACGCACACACAACGGCTCTTTGCCAAATGTTGCGGTTGAGGGCAGGAGAAAAAATCCCCTGCCCTTTTTTCATGCACAATCAGCAACCGGATTGAGGTTTATCATTCAAAATCGTTGCACTTAGCTTGACAATTCGCCGATTATAAAAATTATCATGAGGATTATCGGAATTATGGGATGGGGATTTTGAGGGGTATGGGGATGAGCGCGAACACCGCCTTGATGATCGCTATGCGAACATCAAGGCGCGGGGCAGCCAGTGGTTCGAAGAAACGCATCAACAAAAAAGCATTATACCCATTCTCGACGAGATTCCAGAGAGGAAAATTTGAAAACGAATTTTTGTAAAACAAATTTTCGAAGAAATTCCGTTCTAAAATATTGACAGAAAATCTTTTCGCGGTATAATAAGAACAAAAGTTCCCAGAAAACACGTTTTGGGAATAGGGATTTGGAAGCAAAGGAGATGGCCGCGATGAGGAAACGGAAGAACGGATTTCGGAAAATGATGACAAGGGTGCTGTTGGTGGCGGCATTGGTGGCGATTGCCTCCCCTTTCCATCTGCGGAACGATTATCTTCGAAGCGCCGATTTCGATACGGTGGAGGTTGCGCGGCGAGAGAGCGTCTGGACAATCGCATCGCGCTACACGGCGAAGGCGGAGGATGCGCGGGAGCTCGTGGAGGCGATTATCGAGGTGAACGGCCTCCCGGCGGATGGAGCGTTGCAAGCGGGGCAGAGCCTTCGGATCCCCATGTTGCGGGATCGGCTGCCGAAGGTGGCGGAGCGGTGAGGAAGAAATCATCCTATAGGAAAAGTGAGCGTTCGCGTGACAGCGGGCGCTCTTTTCTTTCACGCAATTTTTTCGACAAAAACGGAAAAAATCGTATGCAGACGGTTTACATTCCGGATATGGAATGATATAATGCAAAAAGTATAGAATAAGATGACGCTAAAAGAGTGGGTGCGAACCCACTCTTTACTCTTATGGAATCCTTGTCGCGGCGAAGGAGGAATGCGCGTGGCGAATATCGTGGAAAAGACGGTCCGGGAGACGGTCGAGACGCTGATCGAAGGCAGCGATGTCGAGTTGGTCGATGTCGAGTATGTCAAGGAGAAGGATTGGTACCTGCGCGTGTTTATCGACAAGCCGGAGGGCGTCGGCGTGGAGGATTGCCAAAGTCTCAGCGAGCGGCTGGAAAGCTTGCTCGACGAGCGAGATGTGGTACCGGAGGCGTACATTTTGGAGGTTTCGTCGCCGGGGCTGGATCGTGTGCTGAAGAAGCCCCGTGATTTTGAGCGCGAGCGCGGCAAGGCGGTGGAGGTGTCCCTTTATGAGCCGGTGGACGGCGAGAAGCTTCTGGTCGGTACGCTCGAAGGCTTTGACGGCATGGCTCTGACGTTGGAAGGGTGTGCGCCGGTTCCGAAGGAAAAGATTGCGCAAGTGCGCTTGCATATAGAGATATAAGGAAACAGGGAAATAAGGAAAGAACGAATTGGGAGGCTTTCGACTTGATCAAAAGAAGCAGGGGCAAAGGGAAGAAAAAGGTCCAGGAGTTCGACCGTGCCAAAGAATTCATGATGGCCATTGATGATTTGGGCAAAGAGAAGGGCATCGCGCCGGAGATTTTGTTCGATGCCATCGAGGCAGCCTTGATTTCGGCATATCGGCGGAATTTCGGATCGGAGCAGAACGCGCATGTGCAGATTGACCGCACGACCGGCGAATTCCACGTGTACGCGCACAAGACCGTCGTGCGCGAGGTGGAAGATCCGGTCATGGAAATGGCGCTGGCGGACGCTCAGGCTCTTGACCCCGATTATGAGGAAGGCGACGTGCTGGAGATCGAGGTGACCCCGGCGAATTTCGGGCGTATCGCGGCGCAGACGGCGAAGCAGGTGGTCGTGCAGCGGATTCGCGAGGCCGAGCGCGGCAATATTTACGACGAGTTTTCCGGGCGCTCCAGCGACATCGTGACGGGGTTGGTGCAGCGCGTGGAGAACCGCAACGTGTTCATCGACCTCGGCAAGACGGAGGCGATTCTCGCGCCGTCGGAGCAGATCGAGGGCGAGACTTTCGCGCACGGGGATCGTGTGAAGGCGTATATCTTGGAGGTCCGCCGCACGTCGAAGGGACCGCAGATCGCCGTTTCCCGCACCCATCCGGGTTTGCTGAAGCGGCTGTTCGAGATGGAGGTGCCGGAAATCCATGACGGCATTGTGGAAATCAAGTCGGTGGCCCGCGAGCCGGGCATGCGCTCGAAGATTGCCGTGTTCTCGAAGGACGCGGACGTGGATCCCGTCGGCTCCTGCGTCGGTCATAAGGGTCTCCGTGTACAGGCGGTGGTGACGGAGCTGAAAAACGAGAAAATCGATATTGTGAAGTGGAACGAGGATCCGGTGCATTATATCGCGAATGCGCTAAGCCCCGCGAAGGTGGTGTCCGTCGCGGTGAACGGGACGGAAAAGGCCTCGCGGGTCGTGGTGCCGGACAACCAGCTTTCCCTGGCCATCGGCAAGGAAGGACAGAACGCCCGCCTCGCGGCCAAGCTGACGGGCTGGAAGATAGATATCAAGAGCGAGTCCCAGGCGGCGGAAGAAGAGCCGGACGAGAACATGGCCGCCGTGGAGGTTACGGGCGAAGAGTCGTTCTCGGCGGAAGGTGTTGAGGCGTAATGGCGACGCAGAAAAAAAAGCCGGAGCGGCTTTGCCTCGGCTGCCAGACGGTGCGCCCGAAGAAGGAACTGGTGCGGATTGTCCGCAGCCCGGAGGGCGTCTTTTCGGTGGATCTCACCGGGAAAAAACCGGGGCGGGGCGCATATGTGTGCCGAAAGCCGGAGTGCTTCGATGCGGCGGTGAAGCGCCGCCAGTTTGCAAAGTCGTTTCAGGGGCCTGTGGACGCGGAGGTACTGAAGGCTCTGCGGGAAGAGCTTTTTCCCGAGGGGGCATGAACATGGATTTACAGAAGATTGAGGGCCTTTTGGGCATGGCGCAGCGCGCGGGCAAGATTGTTTCGGGAGAGCTCGCGGCGCGGAAGGCCATCGCGTCGGGCCAAGCGGCGGCCGCGATTGTAGCGGGGGACGCCTCGGAGCGCACAAAGGAGACGCTCCGTCAAGAAGCCGGGGCAAAGCAGATTCCCGTGTATGATCTCTTTACGAAGGAGATGCTGGGAAGGTGCTTGGGCAAAGAATACAGAGCCGTGGCGGCTCTTTTGGATAAAGGATTCGCGAAGACGCTCGCGGAGAAGGTACGGGGCTGACGATTGGAGCCGGGCAATTTCGGAGGTGGTTCGATGTCGAAATACAGAGTATACGAGTTGGCGAAGGAATTTCATACGGAGAGCAAGAATGTTTTGAAGCTTTTGACGCAGAACGGATATGAGATCAAGAATACGCTGAGCAGCGTCGGCGAGGAAGAGCGGGCGGTTATCCAACGGCTGCTGGGCGACAAGGGGCAGAACGGGGAAAAGGGCGCGAAGCCGCAAGCAAAGCCAGCGGCCCAGACGACGCCGAACAGCCACACGCCTCCGGCCCAACGGCCGGGCGCGAAGCCGTCTGCGCAGACGAAACCGCTGGTGATGGGCACGGTTCGCCGCATCGCCCGCGGCGCGGATATCCGCGCCGCGAAGGAGGCGGCGGAGCGCGCGGAGTTGGAGGCAAAGGAAGCCGCGGCACGCGCGGCGAAGGAAGCGGCGGAGGCCGCGACGCGTCCGAAGCCCGTCGAAGAGCCGAAGCGGCCCGAACGCGTAGAGGAACCCGCGTCGAAGCCGACGGAGCCGATCGAGAGCCGTCCGCAGCCGCAACCTCAGCCGCAGCAGGAGCGGCCTGCTCGAAAACCGCAAATCGCACAGCAGCCGCCGCAGGCGGCACAGAAACCCGCACAGCCGCAGGCCGAGCAACGTCGTCCGGCGCAACAGGGCGGAGAGAATCGTCCGACAGGAGGCAGAAACGGACATATGCAAGGAGCCGGTGCGGGGCGCCCGCAGCAAAACGCGGGCAACAGCCAAAACCAGAATCAGGGCCGCAAAAACGGCTCCGGCGACGGCAATCGTCGCGGCGGAGCGGGCGATGGCGGCAACCGCCGCAATCGCGACAACGGCGGCAAGCGCGGCGGCAAGAACCAGCGCGATGACCGCAGGAACAGCAACGGCGGGAATTTCAACAACGGCGGTTTCAATCGCAACGAGAACCGTCCGGGGCGCAAGAACCGCAAGAACAAGAACCAACAGCCGCAGCAACAGAAGGCGGAGATCGCGCGTCCGACGCATATCAAGATTGGCGAGACGATCGTGGTTCGCGACTTGGCCAGCAAGATGAGCTGCACGGCGGCGGACATCATCAAGAAGCTTTTCCTGATGGGCTCGATTGCGACCATCAATCAGGAAATCGATTACGACACGGCGGAGCTGGTGGCCAGCGAATTCGGCGTGACCGTGGAAGCGCTGCCGCCGGAAATCGATTTGACGGAAATCCCGGTGGTCGAGGACGATCCGAAGACGCTCGTCACCCGTCCGCCGGTGGTCACGGTCATGGGCCACGTCGACCACGGCAAGACATCGCTCCTTGATGTCATCCGCAAGAGCTCGGTGGCCCGTGGCGAGGCCGGCGGCATCACGCAACATATCGGCGCGTATCAGGTCAACTGCCAAGGCAAGAAAATCGTGTTCCTTGACACGCCGGGCCATGAGGCATTCACGGCGATGCGCGCACGCGGCGCGCAGGTCACGGACATCGCGATCCTCGTGGTCGCGGCGGACGACGGCGTCATGCCGCAAACCATCGAGGCCATCAACCACGCGAAGTCGGCGAAAGTACCGATCATCGTCGCGATCAACAAGATCGACAAGCCGGGCGCGAACCCGGACCATGTCAAGCAACAGCTCGCCGAGCACGAACTGATTTCCGAGGAATGGGGCGGCGATGTCATCATGGTGCCCGTGTCCGCGAAGAAGGAAATCGGCATCAACGACCTCCTGGAGACGATCCTGCTCGTCGCCGAGGTGCAGGAACTGAAAGCGAACCCGAACCGCGAAGCGCGCGGCGTCATCATCGAGGCCCAGCTGGACAAAGGCCGCGGCCCGGTGGCGACCGTGTTGGTGCAAAATGGTACGCTCCGCATCGGCGACTCCATTGTCGCGGGCACGACTTACGGCAAAGTCCGCGCGATGATCAACGACCGGGGCGAGAACGTGAAAAAAGCGCCGCCGTCGATGCCGGTGGAGGTACTCGGCCTTTCGGACGTGCCGGAGGCCGGCGACGAGTTGGCGGCTCTCGACGAAAAACTTGCGCGCGCCATCGCGGAAAAGCGCATTGAAAAGCAGCGCACGGAACTGATTCATTCGAAGAAAGTTTCACTGGACGATTTGTTCCACCAAATCCAGGAGGGCCATATCAAGGACCTCAATATCGTCATCAAAGCGGACGTGCAGGGCTCCGTCGAAGCGCTCACGGGCTCCCTCCTCGCGCTGAACAAGAACGAGGAAGTGCGCGTCAGCATCGTCCATTCCGGTGTCGGCGCGGTCAGCGAATCCGACGTCATGTTGGCGGCGGCGTCCAACGCGCTGATCATCGCCTTCAATGTGCGCCCGGATGCCAACGCGCGCAAAGCGGCGGACGCGGAAAAGATCGATATCCGCACCTATCAGGTCATCTACGACGCGCTGAACGATGTCAAGGCGGCGATGTCCGGTATGCTCGCGCCGAAGTACAAAGAAGTGGTCAGCGGCAAGGTCGAGATCCGTCAGGTCATGAAATTCTCGAAAGTCCTCGTCGCCGGCTGCTATGTGCTGGAAGGCAAGATCAGGAACGACTCGAAGGTTCGCATCATCCGCGACCATATCGTCGTCTTTGACGGCGAAGTCGATTCCCTGCGCCGTTTCAAGGACGACGTCAAGGAAGTGGCATCCGGCTACGAGTGCGGCCTGACGCTGAAGGATTATCGCGACTTCAAGGAAGGCGATATCCTCGAAGTCTACGAGATGGAAGAAATCGAAACCTCCATCGCCGAGGTCAACGCCGCGGCGGAGGAAAAGGAAAACTAGGCTATTGCAACACTGCCTGCGGAGGCTTCGCCGTTTTCTGCGGCGCGTCTCGCAGGCAGTTTGTTTTGGGAAGGAAGAAAAACATGGGACAGTTGCGTATGGAGCGCGTCCAGGAATTGATGAAGCAGGAAATCAGCAAGATTATTCTGGAAGATGTCAAGGATCCGCGGGTCGGCTTTGTGACCGTCACGCGGGTCAGCGTCACCAGCGATTTGCGCTCGGCGCGCGTATTTGTGAGCCTGATGGGGAGCGAGGAGCAAATGGCGGATTCCCTGCGCGGGTTGAACCGCTCGTTGGGCTTTATCCGCCGTGAGGTCGGGCAACGTGTCCGGCTCCGCTACACGCCGGAGCTATCGTTGGAAATCGACGACTCGATGGCTTACAGCGCGCATATCCAAGAGCTTCTCCTGCGGGTACAGGCGGAAGCGGGGGACAAATCGACGAAAGGCGGGGAAAACGAATGAAGATTACGATAGAGGACGTCGCCGAAAAGCTCATGGCGGCGAACAAACTCCTGATCACGGCACATGTAAACCCGGACGGCGACGCCATCGGATCGACGCTGGCGCTGGCGGCGCTCCTTCACGGAAAAGGCAAGACAACCGTCGTGATGCTCGACGACAAGCTGCCGAAAAATCTTTCTTTCCTGCCGGGTTACGACGCCATCGTCCGCCCGGAGGAAGGGGAAAAAGCCGATGCCGAAATGCTCGTGATTCTCGATACGAGCCTTGACCGCATCGGCGAAGTCGCAAAAGCGGCGGAAGGACTGCCCGTACTGAACATCGACCACCACATCTCAAACGACGGGAAAGCGGATTTCCTTTACAATGACGACCGCGCGGCGACGGCGGAAATCATTTTTGAACTGGTCGAGCGTCTGGGCGGCGGCTTTACGCCGGAAATCGCGATGCCGCTTTATACGGGCCTCGCGACCGACACGGGCTTTTTCAAATTTTCCAACACGCGCCCAGAAACGATGCGCGCCGCCGCGCGCCTCCTCGAAGCGGGTGTGCGTCCCGAGCGGGTGTCCGAGGCGCTGGAGGAAAAGCCGGAAAGCGTCGTACGCGGACAAGCGGCGGCGCTTCAGACGATGGAGCTTTCCTACGACGGGCGCGTGGCCGGGCTGTACCTCGACAAAGCGTTGGCCACCTCCCTCGATACGACCGAAGGCTTCATCGACTTCGTGCGCGTGATTGAGGGCGTCGAGATTGCGGTGTTGCTGAAAGAGATGGACGAAAACTTCTGCCGCGCCAGCGTTCGCTCGAAGGGGCTGGATGTCAGCAAGCTCGCGATGAAGTTCGGCGGCGGCGGCCACCTCCGCGCGGCGGGCTTTCCGGTCAAAAAGCCGCTGGCGGAGGCAAAGAAAGACGTCCTGGAAGCGCTGGGGGAAATCCTGGGCTGAAAGGGTTCATTCCGTATAAAGGTGATGGTTCGGTGCGGGACGGATTTATCAATTTTCTCAAGCCGCCGGGGATGTCCTCCCATGACGCGGTGGGCTGTGCGCGGCGTGTGCTCGGGCTGAAAAAAGCGGGCCACGCGGGGACGCTGGACCCCGGTGCGGCGGGAGTGCTCCCGATTGCCGTCGGGCGCGCGACCCGGCTTTTGGAGTACATCGGCGGCACACGGAAAGCCTACCGCGCAGAGCTTCGCTTCGGCAAGGAAACGGACAGCGGCGACGACCTCGGCGGAATCGTCGCGGAAAGCGATGCCCCCTTTCCGGACGTGGAAACGCTGGTGCGGGCCGTTCGTTCGCTGACCGGGGAGATTTCCCAGATACCGCCGATTTACTCTGCCGTGAAAATCGGAGGGCGGCGCGCCTGCGACCTCGCGCGGCAAAACGCCGCGGTGGAGCTCCCGCCGCGGCGCGTGACGATTTATCGTCTCGAAGTCTTGGCTCGGAACGAAGAGGAAAGAACGCTGCTGCTCGACGTGGAATGCTCGAAGGGTACCTATATCCGCTCCCTCTGCCGCGACCTCGGCCGCGCGGCGGGCATCCCGGCGGCGATGTCATTTCTTGTGCGGACGCGCGTCGGCGACTTTCAGTTGGATCGTGCGCACACGCCGGAAGAACTGGCGGTGCTGGGCGAGGCGGCGGTGGAGCCGCCGGAAACCTGCCTCGGCTGCCTGCCCCGTTGCGAGCTGCCGGAGGCACGGCGGACGGCGTTCCTGAACGGCCTCTCCACGCGCCTTCCGGGAGCGGCGGGCGCGGCGGGGCCGCTGGCGATCTTTGCCGGCGGCGCTTTTCTCGGCATCGGGCGGTATGACGCGGCATCGTCGTCGCTCGTGCCGGACAAGGTCTATGAAAACTAGGGAACAGGGAAAGGGGAGAGACGGCGCGTGAAAATCGTGGAGCGGCTTTCGGACGTGCGAACGGAAAAAAACGCGCGGGGCTGCGTCGTCGCCGTCGGCACCTTCGACGGTGTGCATATCGGCCATCAGGCCCTGATTTCCCGTGCCGTGTCGCTGGCGCGGGAAGCGGGCGCGTCGGCCGTTGTCTTGACATTTCAAAACCACCCGCTGTCCGTGCTCGCGCCGGAGCGGGTTCCCTCCGCGCTGTCCTCTCCGGGGGAGCGGCGGCAGGTCTTCGAGAGCCTCGGCATCGACCTCGTGGTGGAGGAACGTTTCACGAAGGAACTGGCCTCGATTTCAGCGGAGGATTTCCTCGCGTGTCTCGTCGAAGCCCTCGCGCCGCGCGCGGTCGTTGTCGGCGAAAATTTTTCCTTTGGCGCGGGCGGGCGCGGCACGCCGGATTTCCTTCTTGCTTGGGACGAGGCGGCGGGCGTTCGGGTCGAGAAAGTGCCGCTGCTGTTGCGCGCGGGAAAAACAGTGTCGAGCACACGGATCCGCGCGTTGCTCTCGGCGGGCGACGTGCGCTTCGCCGGCGAACTCTTGGGCCGCCCCTTTTCGCTCTCGGGTCTCGTAGTCCACGGCGACGAGCGCGGCCGGACTCTCGGATTCCCCACGGCGAATATCCTTCCTTCGCCGGGCGAGGCCTGTCCGGCGAAGGGCGCTTACGCGGTCCGCGCAACCTTGGGCGACGGAGCCGAGCATTGCGGTGTCGCCAACGTCGGCGACAACCCGACCTTCGGCGGCGTCGAGCCGCGCGTCGAAACCCACATCCTCGATTTTTCCGGCGACCTTTACGGCGCGCCGATGACCGTGCGCTTCGTCGAACGGCTTCGGGCGGAGCAAAAATTCCCGTCGCCGGAAGCCCTCGTCGAGCAAATCCGGCGGGACGAGCAAAGCGCGCGGGAGATATTTTCGAGCATAAAAATTGAGAGTGATGCTTGCCGCTAACACGCAAGCACACAGAACGCATGAAAACCTTTCGGAAACGATTCAATGTTCCGGAAGGTTTTTTCTTTCCTATGCTTTCGCTTCGGCGAGGCTTTGGAAAATTTTGAGGTAAGAAATTCTTACTTCAAAAAATTTCGTTCTCTTTCCTTCCGCGCCATCATTATGAAGGCGTTGCGTAACTTGTAACAAATGTTACAGACTTCTCCCGTTTCCTTCCGTATAATGGAAGCGCAAGGAAAAACATGACGGGGGGATTTTTTCATGGAGAACAAGATGTTTTGCTTTCAGTGCCAAGAGACGGCGGGCGGCAAAGGCTGCACGATGATGGGCGTCTGCGGGAAAAAGCCCGAGGTCGCCGCGATGCAGGATCTTTTGGTGTATGCCACGAAGGGGCTTTCCACGGTGACGACGCGATTGCGCGCCGAGGGAAAGGACGTCGCCGCCGAGGTCAATCATCTCGTGACGCTGAATCTTTTTACGACCATCACCAACGCGAATTTTGACGAGGATGTCATCGCGGCGCGCGTGGGGGAAACGCTTGCGGCGCGCGACAATCTCGCGGCGAAGCTCGCGGACAAGTCCGGCTTGCCCGACGCGGCGACTTGGACGGCGGCGCGGGACGGTTTCGGGGCAAAAGCGCGGACGGTGGGTGTGCTCCGCACGGAAAACGAAGATATTCGCAGTTTGCGTGAATTGATTGCTTACGGCTTGAAAGGGCTTGCCGCATACATGAAGCACGCGAACGCTCTGGGCAAGGAAAACGCGAAAATCGACGCGTTCGCGCAGGAGACGCTGGCGAAACTTTTGGACGATTCGCTGGACGCGAAGGCGCTGACCGCGTTGACGTTGGAGACGGGCAAATGGGGCGTCGAGGCGATGGCGCTCTTGGACGCGGCGAATACGGAGGCCTACGGCAATCCGGAGATCACGAAAGTCGAGCTTGGCGTACGGAACCAGCCGGGCATCCTGATTTCGGGGCACGACCTCAAAGACCTCGAAATGCTTCTGGAGCAGACGAAGGGCACGGGCGTGGACGTCTACACCCACGGCGAAATGCTGCCCGCGCATTATTATCCGGCGTTCAAGAAATATCCGCATTTCGCGGGCAATTACGGAAACGCGTGGTGGAAACAGAAGGAAGAGTTCGAGGCCTTCGGCGGGCCGATCTTGATGACGACGAATTGCGTCGTACCGCCGAAGGATTCGTATAAGGCGCGGCTCTTTACCACGGGCGCGACGGGCGTACCCGGTTGCCCGCACATCGAGGCGAAAGCCGACGGCACGAAGGACTTTTCCGCTCTGATCGAGTGCGCGAAAAAATGCGCGCCGCCGAAGGAACTGGAAACGGGAGAAATCGTCGGCGGCTTCGCCCACGCGCAGGTCTTCGCGCTGGCGGACAAGGTCATCGAGGCGGTGAAGTCCGGCGCGATCAAGAAATTTGTGGTGATGGCGGGCTGCGACGGACGCATGAAGTCCCGCGAATATTACGCGGAGTTTGCGAAAGCGTTGCCGAAGGATACGGTAATCTTGACGGCGGGCTGCGCGAAGTACAAATATATCAAGCTCCCCCTTGGCGAAATCGGCGGCATCCCGCGCGTCCTCGACGCGGGGCAATGCAACGATTCCTATTCGCTGGCGCTGATCGCGCTGAAGCTGAAGGAAGCGTTCGGCCTCGCGGACGTAAACGAACTGCCGATTGTCTACAATATCGCGTGGTACGAGCAAAAGGCGGTCATCGTGCTCTTGGCGCTGCTGCACCTCGGCGTGAAGCATATCCACCTCGGCCCGACGCTCCCCGCGTTCCTCTCGCCGAACGTGGCGAAGGTACTGGTGGAAAACTTCGGCATCGGCAGCGTCACAACCGTGGAGGACGACATCAAAACGATGATTGGATAATTTCCTAAAAGAGTAGAGAGTGAAGCGATTGCATGATATAATGTGTCCGCTTGGCGAGCGCGACGCGCGAGCCTAGCGGCACATATCCACTGTGTGGATAATGTGTCCGCTTGGCGAGCGCGACGCGCGAGCTTAGCGGCACATATCCACTGTGTGGGTAATGTGTCCGCTTGGCGAGCGCGACGCGCGAGCTTAGCGGCACATATCCACCGTGTGGATCATGTGCGTAGCTTCACTCTTTTTTTGGAGGTGCGGACGTGGCGGCGCGACGGAACGACGAATTGGCGGCGGTGCTTCGCCAATGTTCACTGACGGACGGCATGGATGAGACGGTTTTGCGTGATTTTCTCGCCTCCGGCGGCGTACGTCGGCTGCGGTTCGTGAAGGGCGCCCCCATCCTGCGCGAGGGCGCGGAGCTTCGCGAACTCTATGTTTTGCTGTCCGGCGGCGTGCAGATCTTGAAAAACACTTTTTCCGGGCGACGCATTTTGATTTCGGAAATCGACACGCCGGGGGATATGTTCGGCGAGGTGTATCTCGTGTTGCGCCAACGCTGCGGCATGACGGTGGAAGCGACGCGGGACACGGAGCTTCTCGCCGTTTCCAGCCGCTTCTTTTCACTGGACGACGGCGCAGCGTCCGAAGCGGGGCTGCTCGTCCAACGGAACCTGATGCGCGTATTCGCGCGAAAAGCGTATTTCATGCACAGCAAGCTCCAAGTGCTGTCCAGTGGCGGCCTGCGGGAACGGTTGATTCGTTACCTGTTCCAACGCATGACGCCGGACGGCACGGCAGATCTCCCCGCAACGCGCGAGCAACTCGCGGGCGAGCTTGCGACCGCACGCCCGTCGCTTTCGCGGGAGCTTTCCCGCCTAGAGCGGGAGGGCATTTTGCGCGCAGAGGGAAAAAAGGCGCGCGTGCTGGATATGGCGCGGTTTGAAGAATATCTATAAAAGAAGGAGATTCAATGACAAACGAAGAAAAGGAAGCGTGGCAGAAGGAACAGGCGATGCGCGCGGCGAAGCGGGCGGTGGACATGGACGCTTTGCCGCCGGGGCACCCGATTGATATTTTGCGGCGAGAAAATGCGGCACTTGCCGCGATTTTGGACACGACGGAAAAATCTCAGGAGAATTATTCGCGGCTGGCGGGTCTTCGCAAGCATTACGCGAAGACCGAGGCACTTTTGATGCCCGTGCTTTACCGCTACGGTGTCACCGGACCATCGAAAGCGATCTGGGACGCGGACGACGAGATCAAGCGGGAGCTTTCCGCGCTGCTCTCTCTTTGCGGCGCGAAGAAGGAATTGCCGAAGGAGCGCTTTTCGGCGTTCCTTTCCCTTGTCCGCGACGTGATGAACCGGGAGGAAAAGGTGCTGTTCCCCCTCGCCCTTCGCTATTTCACCGACGAGGAATGGAAGCGCGCGTATTTCGACATAGAAGAACTCGGCCTCGCGTTTTTCGCGCCGGAGGACGTGCCGAACTGGGAAGAGGGCGAAGCGTTCATCCTCGAGACGGAGGACGCCGACCGCAAAAAACTGCTGGCGGAGGGCAAAATCGAGCTGCCGACGGGAACGCTGACCGTCGGACAACTGGCCGGGATTTTTTCGCTGTTGCCCGTGGATATTACTTTCATCGACGCCGACGACCGGCTGCGGTTCTTTTTCAACGAGGGTCGCGTCTTTGCCCGCCCACGCGCGGCGCTGGGGCGCGAGGTCTGGGACTGCCACCCGCCACGGCTCGTTCCGATGATCCAAAAGATGCTCGACGAGTTCCGGCGGGAAATCCGCTCGGAAATGACCGTCTGGCAGCGCGTCGCCGGAAAGCCCGTCTGCGTCAAATACATGGCGGTCCGCGACGCGAACGGCGAATACCTCGGCACGGTGGAAACGGTGCAGGACTGCACGGAAATCGTCCGCCATTTCCAAAAGGAGAACGAAGCGCATGGCAACGATTAAGCCAAAACGCCGCGCCGTCGTGGACACCTCGCACTGCGTCGCCTGCGGCGCGTGCATGGAGGTCTGCCCCCGGGGCGCGATCACGGTCTGGAAAGGCTCGTATTCCGTGGTGGACGGCGCCCTCTGCGTCGGCTGTGGCCTCTGCGCGAAGGAATGTCCCGCGTCGGTGATCCGTCTGGAGGCGCGGCCATGAGCAGGAAATCGCACTGGTACAATTATCTTTGGATTTGGTCGGTGATTTACTTCGCGATGGGATTTTTTCACATCCTGTTCGCTTGGCTCGGACTCATCAGCTTTTTCCTGCCACTGATTTTCGCCGTCGGCTTCGGCAACAAAGGCTTTTGCAACCGCTACTGCGACCGGGGGCAGCTTCTCCGCGCACTGGGCAACCAAAAAGGCTTTTCCCGGCGGAAGGACGTGCCGGATTGGATGAAAAGCAAGTCGTTCCGTTACGGTTTCCTCGCATTTTTCATGGCAATGTTCATGAATATGCTCTATATGACGTACCAAGTTTACACGGGCGCGGCGGAGCTTCGCGAAAGCGTCACGTTCTTCTGGTCGGTTCCCGTGCCGTGGAGCTTCGCCTACGCGGGCGGCGCGGAGGCGTGGGCCGCGCAGTTCGCCTTCGGCTTCTACGGCATGATGCTGACCTCGGCCATCCTCGGCGTACTGACGATGCTGGCCTTCAAGCCGCGCTCGTGGTGCGTCTATTGCCCGATGGGTACAATGACGCAGATGATTTGCAAGCTGAAAGCGGGAAGATGAAGCGAAGCTTTTATGGCTCGCCCGATTGCCGCCAAGCCCGAATCCCCAAACCCAAAAGCAGGAGCAAAAATATTTCCTCTCCCCCTTAAGTTTTGGACCCGATTTTTCGATATACAAATAAGAGATGTTGTCGTCTCGTTACCACACGGAAGGGATTTCCGGGATATTGTTAAAGGAGGACGAAGATCATGGCAAACACAATCGGCTCACATTACGCTACGTATCAAAAGACGATGGGGCAGGTCGGCGGCGCCAAGCGGCCCGCAGGCAAGAAGGCCGCCGAGGACGGGAAAAAGCCTTTCGGGGGCTTCGGCGACGACTTCGGCGTCCAGCTTTCCGAGGAAGGACTCGCCGCGCTGGCGGCCCAGCGGAAGCAGGAGACGGAGAACGAGGAAAACGGCGAGACGAGCCTCATCAGCGAAGACAAACTCTCCGACAAGGCGAAAGATTTTCTCGCGAAGCTCCGCGAGAAGTACGGCGACAAATATGACTTCTTCGCCGTCAGCAGCATCGAAGACCCGCGCGCGAGAGAACTGACGGGCACGAAAGCTTATTCGGTGCTCCTGACCAACGACGAGATCGAGAAAATGGCCAACGACGAGGAATACGCGGAAGAGGTCATGCAGAAGGTGGAGTCCGCCGTCGATATGACGAAACGGATTCAGGAAAAGGGCGAGCTGGGCGACGGCGTGCAGTTCAAGCACATTTCCATTTCCTTTGACAGCGATGGCAATATGAAGCTGTTCGCCGAGCTGGAGAAGATGTCCGACCAGCAGCGGGAGCGCATGGAAAAACTCAAGGAAAAACGCGCCGAGGAAAAGGAGGAGGCCGAGCGGGCCAAGGACAAAGACGACGGGGAGGACGGCCCCGGCGCCAAACGCGTCCGTCTCGAAGCGACGTCCGAGGAAGAGCTGCTGGAAAAGATTCTGGGCATCGACTGGGACAAAATCCCGGCTGCGGGGGAAAAGAAAGCGGAAGAAGACGGGGAATAGCACACAATAAAAAAAGTTGAGGCAAGAACTTCTTGCCTCAACTTTTTTTATTGCGCGGCATTTTTCGTTTATCCCGCAGTGACGTAGCTTCTTTGTTCCTTCGGGATTTCCTCCCAGCGGACCTCGTTCGCCGCCATGCCGTGGGCGAGCGCCCAAGCCGACGCGATGCCCGCCGCCTCCCCGATGCTCATGCAGGTGGGCTGGATGCGCATGGACGCCTGCAGGATGAAGCTGGCGCTGATGCAGCGGCCCGCCGTGAGGAGGTTCGGAACCTCGTCAGAGATCAGCGAGCGGTAGGGGATTTCATAAAACGCGCCCTTCGGCAGCTTGTCCGAAACCTTTTCCCCGTGGGCGTCGATAAACCACGCGGTGCGGCAAACCGCGTCCGGGAAGCGGCGTTCTTTGTGGTAATCGTCCTCCACCAGATAATATTTCCCGCGGATCCGCCACGACTCCCGCGCCCCCAGCATCGTCGCCTCGCGGCTGATGTATGCGCGCTCGAAGCCCGGCATGTGCCTGACCATGTAGTCTGCAATATGGCGCATCATCTTCCGGCCAAACGTGACAGCCTTGCTGTACGAAACCGGGTCGGTGGCGCTGAACCGCACGGGAATCTCCGGGCAGTTCATGCGCATCACGCCGTCTTTCCCGATGATTGTGTAGGCCTGCATATATTCGGCCTCTTCCTGCGTCAGCTCGCCGCTCTCCACGCCTTTCGCCATGAATTCTTCCAGCACATACCGCTGGTTGCGGTGCATGGCTTCGGCGATCTCAAAATACGGCGGCTTCGACTTGCACCAGTCGTCCTTCAGCTCTACGGCATCGTATTGGTACAGCCGCTCGATGTCGATGCCGCCCATCTCGAAGCGGAAAGAAAGAGGCTGGTTTTTGCCCGTCTTCTCGTAGCCCTTTTCATAAGGAACGCCCGCCGCCCTCGATAGGAACGCGTCGCCGGTGCCGTCGACAAAAATGTTCGCGCGGATTGCCGCGAGGCCCTCGATGGTCTGCACGACACAGGCCAAAATCGAAGAACCGGACTTCAGGACATCCACCAGCACCGCTTGGTAAAGCACGTTCACCCCGGCCTCCTCGCACATCTCGTCGTAAATCAGCGCGAGGATTTCAGGATTGTGCCAAGTCTGCCCGGTCACGCCGTCGTGGGGCTCGATGCCGTGATCGCGGAGCCGCTTCTTGACCTCCGCCACATAGGGCGTATCGCTGTCCGGCGCCAACGTGTCCATGAACGGATAGACGCAGCCCAGCACCGCAAGTCCGCCGAGGGCGACGCCGCGCTCCACCAAAACCGTCGCCGCGCCGCCCCGCGCCGCGAGAATCGCCGCCGCGGTGCCTGCGGGGCCGCCGCCCGCCACGCAGACGTCCGTATCGTAAAGCACGGGAATCTGCCGTCCCGCGTATTCCATCGTGTCCCCGCCCGCAGGCGCCGAAGCCGAAGCGGGGCGCACCGTTCCGCCGCCGACCAACGCACCCGCCGCCGCAAGACCGGCCATCTTCACGAAATCCCGTCTGGAAACGGGAAGAGAAAAAGACTTCACCAAAAAACCTCCTAATAAAAATTTACAGCCGCGACATCAGCTCCGCTTTTTTCTGCTGGAACTCGTCCTCGGTGACTACGCCGTCGTTCCGGAGTTTTCCGAGGCGCTCCAGCGTCGCCATGACATCCTCCTTTTCCTCGATTTGCGCGTCGATGACCGGAGCGCCCGCCATCTTCGAGGCGTTCTTTTGGGCCAGCGATTTCAGCTCCTGGCATTCCTCCGTCTCGCAGCTCACGAGGAATTCCTCGCCGGTGTCCAGCTTGCAGGCGCAGCAAAGCTCCACGCTGTTGCCGCCGAGCACCAGCCCCGCCAGAAGCCCCACCGGCCCAAGCGCAATCGCCCCCAGCGTACCCCAGCCCGCTTTGCCGAGGATGCTGTACTTGTTTTCCTCGGTGATATGCTCCACCGCCATCAAATGCTCGTTCAGGCTGACCTTGCGCGACTTGAAAAAGCCCTCGGGAATCTCCAGCGTGTAGTTGCCGAAGATCGAGGAAGAAATCTCCGCGCCGTTGGGAAGCCCTCCGCCGATTACCTTCATGATGAACCGCCTCCTAAAATCAAGTTTCATTAGTATGATTAGCCCCTCGTCGGAAATTTCCTTTCCCGCGAAAAGAAAAAAATGGGAGCGCACGAATTTTTCCGTGCGCTCCCGCTTTCCTTTTTTCGATCAGTGCCGCTGCTTTGTGAACCAACGGCGGAATTTCCACCGCACGAAGCCCGCCAGGCTTTCGTGATAGACCGCGTGGAACAGGTCTTTGTCCGCGGTGGAGAGCTTTCCGTCCGTCAACAGATGGAAACGGTCGGCGTCGCTGGTGAGTTTTTGGTTGATGCGTTCCAGTTCCTTGATGCGATTCTTCGCCGTCTCTAGCTGCTTGGCAAAATCCGGCACCCATTGCTTTTCCGCGACGGTCCGTTTCGCCGCCGCGGTGGCGAGCCAGTCGCACCGCTCGTTCATCATGTTGCCGTTGTGGCCCTTGACCCAGAACCATTCGATTTCATAGCCGTCGACGAGATTCGCGAGCTCCATCCAAAGGTCGTTGTTCAGGAGCTTGCCGACGGGGCCGCCGGTCTCCCAGATTCGCGACGTGACGCCCTGATACAGATATTGGCTGTCGGTGTAAAGCTCCACCGACGCGCCGATCTTCGCGACGCTCTCCAACGTCCGGAGCGCCGCCACTGCGGCGAGAAGCTCCATGCGCGAGCTGTTCGTCATGTCGACGCCGCCGGACAGCTCCTTGCGGTTGCCGTTGGGCAGGCAGATGACCGCCGCGTATCCGCCCGCGCCGTCCTCGTGGACAAGGCAACCGCCGTCGGTATAAATCTTGATCGGCGCCCCCGCGCCCGTGCGTCCCTCGGGGACGAGCTGCGAGCGCGAGCCCGGATGATGCGCGGTGCGCCCCCGGACACTGTGCGGCACTTTTTGCGGCGCGCGGACCACCGTGCGCCTTGGCTTCCTGCCGCCCTGCATATACGCCTTCGCGTCCTCCATATTGGAAAACCGTTGGCTTTCGGCGCCGTTGAAGCCGCGGACCTGTTCCTCGCATTCCGCGGCGCTGTGGTAAATGCCGGGCACACGTCCGCGCCGCACCGCGTAAATGCCCTTTTTCACCGGCGTCTCTCCCTCGAGATACCGGCGCGCCGCCTCCTCGTCCTGAAAACGGCGCCCCTCCGCGCCCGGAAAACCGTCGATAGCTTTCTGGTAAGCCTCGACATCACGATAAAGCCCGGGCGCGTGTCCCTTTCTTACTGCGTAAATCCATGCCATTAAAAGCTGATGCCACCTCCTTCCTGTTATCGTGTCCGCAGGCGGCTTTCCGGCGCCCGCAAACATATCCAGCTTGTATTATACCACGATACGACGGAAAAAGATAAACTTTCTGAAAAAGAATCCCAAAAATCCGCGTTTTCTGCTATAATCCTTGCAAAGGGAGTGAGCGCATGGCCGCCGTGAAAGAAAACAGGATTTCAGCATACTACGCGTGTTATTTGTTCGACTTTGACTACACCCTGGCCGACTCGTCGAAGGGAATCACCGACTGCTTTCACCGGACCATGGCAGCCTTCGGCCTGCCGCCCGTGGATGACCTGGCCATCGAGCGCACCATCGGACTGCCGATGCGGGATGCCGTGCGGCGGATTACCGGCGTGGAGGACGACGGGGAACTCGAGGCATTTCTGGCGCACTACCGCGCCCTCGCCGACAAGTACATGACCGCAAACACGCACTTCTACCCGGAAGCGCTCCCGACGTTGGAAGCCTTGCGGGCGCGGGGCGCGAAAATCGCGATCATCTCGTCGAAGACCTCCCGCCGAATCCGCGAAGCCTTCGTCCGTGACAAGGCGGAGCGGCTCCCGGACTTCATCATCGGCTGCGACGAAGTGAAAGAGCTGAAGCCGTCGCCGGAGGGCATCCGCCTCGCCCTTTCAAGGTTCGGGCTCACGAAAGCGGACGCGCTCTACACCGGGGACAGCGTGACGGATGCCGAAGCGGCGAAAAACGCGGGCGTTGCCTTCTTCGGCGTCACCCACGGCGTCACCACCGCCGGGGAACTGGCCGCGTACCCCCACGAAGCCGTCGGGGACACGCTGGAAACGGCGCTGGTGCTCGAACGGCGGGGGAAGAATTGCGGTTTCCATGGTTCCACGCAATCATAGCGGCGGATTCCGGTCTGCGATAAGCATCAAACAGCAAACCGCCCCCGCACTTCCGGGCCAGGAAGCGCGGGGGCGGTTTTTGCCGTGCCACCAGTGGACTGGCAGGGCGCCCGGTTCGCACAGGTGTCCCCTGGGGAAACGCCTTACGGATTGGCGCGGGCCACGCCGTCGCCGTAAATCGTCTTGAATTCGTCTTTCATCGAGATGGTGTCCCAGCCGCGCCGGAGGGCGAACTTTTTCAGGTCCTCCGCTTTTTTCACATTGCCCAGCTCGCGCTCCGTGTCGTCGCACAGCACCAAAAATGATGCGCAGGGGTACGGATTGTCCTGCAGGGTGTATTCCAGCATCCCGCTGTCGCCCATGGAGTTGCCGAAGGCCAGTACCGGCTTTTTGCCGATCTGGTTCAGAATGGAAAAAATCTTCCTTGTTTTCGCGTTGTCGATGAGCGGCTTGCCGGAAATCACGATTTTTTCCTTATGGCGGTCATAGAAGTGCTGGTCCGGTTCTTCCCCGCCCATGTTCGTCGAGGTGTAAACGAAGTCGGACGCGGCGATGCGGTCCGGCGGCACGGGAATCACGCCGGCCACCAGTTCCCGCGTGGTGGCGGCTCCGCAGGCCGAGTCAATATAGACGGAAAAACCGTGGTTCGTGAGATAGGACATGATTTCCACCATCGGCAGATAGAAGGCTTCGCCGCGCTTCAGATTGGTGAGGCCGATTTCGTTTGTCCGCATAAAGGCCCGCACATACGCGCCGTATTCTTCCGGCGTCATGCCTTCGTAAGCTTTTGTCAGGTAGCTGACCAGCCTTTTGTTCTCCTCCGGGGAAAGGCCCGTTTTGTTCAGGATTTTCGGCTGAATCTTTTTCGCGAAAGCGGCCATCGTTTTGGAAGGCTGATAGGTTTTGTCCTCCAGCACACGGTGGAAAAACATCATTTCCTGCAAACAGTACGGCGCTGTCTCGCAGTAGAAGGTGCCGTCCATGTCAAAGGTGGCGACGCGGTTCTCGACGGGGATGAAGCGCGGGCTTTTCGGATTGACGGCGTCCTCCACGAAGCGGACGAGCTTCCGCTTCGTCGGCGAATCGTCGTTCCAATACCGAAAATCCGAAGCCGATTCCACCCGGATCGCGGCAATCTCTTCCCGCGTCGCCGCCTCGGACGCGGGCGCCGTGAGCCATGCGCCCGCTCCCATCAAAGCCGCCATCAAAAGAGCACTCATTTTTTTCTGTTTCATGTTGCCTGCCTCCTGCGTTTTTTCTCTCTATGCTTATCTTCATTGGTCTTGCAGCAGCGCGAGCACGGCATCGTAATCGAATTCCGCGACGGCGCGTTTCAGTTTTCCCAAGAGTTCTTCCTCCCGCGCCGGGACGCTGTATTTTTCCAGATCGGCGAGGATTTCTTCCAGACGGTCGCAATCCATTTCGTCCGCCGCCGTCCGCATCTTTCGGTAGGCCTCGGCCAACTGCGTCTCGTCCGCTTCCGGCCTGTCCGGGGCGGCAGGCTTTTCTTCCGCCGGGAAGACGGCGGAAAGCGGCTCCCGGAAGCTCCGCAGGGTGTCGAGGAACGCCCCGTGATGCGCGCGGATATATTCCATGTCGCCGCTCTTGCCCGCGTTCTCAAGCTTTTGCGCTTCCTCGCCGAAGGCCGTCGCGCCGACGAGGCGCGCCGAGCTTTTCAGGGCGTGGACTTTGATCGTGTAATTCTCGATATTTCCCGTCGTGTAAAGCCCGTCGATTTCGTCGGCCCGTTCCTCCAACGTATCATAAAAGACTTTGAGGAGCGGCAGATAGGCTTCGGCGGAGCCGCTGTTTTCGATGCCCGACGGGAGATCGATCCAGCCCTGGCCGGCGAGCGGCGCGAGGCTTTCGGGAATCTCCCGGCCGCCGTTGCCGCTTTCGCCATTCCCGTCGCCTTCCGGCCCTTCACCGTCCGCCGCTTTGACCTTTTCTTCCGGCAGATAGGCCAGCAAAAGCGATTCCAGCTTTCCGGAGTCCACAGGCTTTGTCAGGTAGTCGTCGAAGCCCTCCGACAGATATTCCTCCCGCGCGCCGAAAATGGCGTTCGCGGTCAGGCAGACCGTCGGGGTTTTGGCGTTGAGGCCGTCTTCCCCTGCCCTAAGCTCATGCAGCGTTTCGATGCCGTCTTTCCCCGGCATCATGTGGTCGAGGAAGATGGCGTCGTATTTCTTTTCCTCGGCGAGCCTGAGTCCCTCGTCTCCGCTGTTCGCCGTGTCGATCCGCACCTGTGTCGGCTTCAGGAGGCTCTTGAACACCATGAGGTTCATCGGGTTGTCGTCCACCACGAGGAGCAGGGCCTCCGGCGCCGTGAATTTTTTCCGGTATTTCTTGCGGTTTTGCATCATGGCGGCAAAGGAAGCCGTATAGTCGCCCAGCGGCTCCCATGCGAGAACTTTCTGCCTGAGATCGAATCGGAATACGGAGCCGACGCCGTAGGTGCTTTCCACCTGCAACGCGGAACCCATCTTGGCCAGCAAATTCTGGGTGATGGCCATGCCGAGGCCGGTGCCTTCCACATGACGGTTCCGCTTTTCCTCGATGCGCTCAAACTTGGAGAACAGTTTGCCCATGTCCTCCGGCTTGATGCCGATGCCGGTGTCCCGGACCTCGACATGGAGCAGCACACTGTCCGGATCCTCCTCGACGATGCCGAAGCCAACGGCGAAGGTGACGGTTCCCTTTTCCGTGTATTTCACCGCGTTGGCCAAAATGTTCGTGATGACTTGCTTGATGCGTACCTCGTCGCCGCAAAGGAGCTTCGGCAGTTCTTTGTCAAAGTCCAGCACGAGGGCGATTCCTTTTTCAGCCGCCTGCGCCTGCATCATGTTCACCAGATCGTTGAGCACGGAAGAAAGATCATATTCCGCGGGAATAATCTCGATTTTTCCTGCCTCGATCTTGGAGAAGTCCAGCACGTCGTTGACCAGCCCCAGCAGCATATTGCCCGCCGTTCTCACGTTTTCCGCGTAGGAAAGGATGCTCTTGTCCTCGCATTCCCGGAGGATGCCTTCATTCATGCCGAGAATGGCGTTGATCGGCGTCCGGATCTCATGGGACATATTGGACAGGAAGTCGCTCTTGGCGCGGGACGCTTCCTCTGCAATTTCCTTTGCCTTCCGGAGCTCCTCGCTCTCCTCGATTTGCAGACGGACGCGGATCAGGTACAGGGCGCCGATGGCCACGAGCAGCATCAACAGGCCGAAAACCCAGGCCACCAGCAACGTGATGTTTTCTATGCCCTCGGAGGCTTTTTCCTTCGGCACGAATCCGGCGATCAGGTAATCCGTGCCGGGGATTTCCGCTTCGAACAGGATCATCGGCCCCTGCGCGGTCTTGAAGGCGCGGGCCGCCGCCACGGAAACTTCCATTTCCCGGTGCATGGCCTGATAGGACTGCTGCATTTCCTCGCTCTCCAAAAAGGCCACGTCTTCGGAGGTATTGCTCGCGAAGGGAACGATGGCGTCCCCGTCCCGCGTGACGACCATGACCTTGCCGAGGTCGTCGTAGCAACTGATGGAAAACCGCCGTCTGATGGTATCCAGCGGATAGAACCGATAGAGGACGTATTTTATATTTCTGGCATGGAATACCGGACAGGTGAACAGCAGCCCGTTGTTGTGCACAAAGGAAATGGTGCTCTTGCCCCGGAACGCGGGCTGGATGCCGTCATACAGGCTGGGGGAAAGCTCGTCCCCGTACAGCGCGTGGCCGTCCAGCGCCAAAAGGCCGTGCCGCACACCCGCGTCGTTCGCGATTGACGGCATGTACCGCCCAACCTCCTGTGGGTCGGATTCGATTTTCGCGGCGACGTAGGTGAGATTTTCCAGTTCCGTCACCAGTTTTTCCGACGCCTGGCTCGCCAACGCCTCCGCCTGCCGCTTCGTCTGGTGCTCCGTGTAATCGGTCAAAAGCTCCGCGATCCTGCTTTGGAAGAGCAGCCCGACCAGGAGCAGCACCAGAGCGAAGATGGCCATGACGAGGGCGGTGCCTTTTTTTCCTATGGAGGACGCCCAATCATTCATAGATCTCTACTCCTTCGACGAACCAATCCATCCCGAGAAACAGTTCTTCGTCGCTGATCCGCTCGTCGCGGTCGCAGCGAAGCCTGCCTTCGTTGTCGTAAATGGTGCCGGAAAATACTTCCCAATCCGTCAGCAGGCGCCCGCGCTCCCAAGAGACCGCGGAAACGGTTTGGGGGCTCACCGCCGGGGACATGGGATGCAGCTTGACGGCGCTTTCCGCCACCCCCAGCCAATAGCTGCGGGAAAAGTTCGTCCGGCCCCGCAAATAATCGCCGAGCACTCTTTCATACAGGACCGGCCAATCGTACAGCGCAGCGGTCAGGAAACGGGGGGAATAGGACTCGCGCACGGAGTCGTAGCCGATGCTGTAAAGCCCGCGCTTGTCCGCCTCCCGCAGAGCATACGGCTGGCTGCTGTGGCAGGTGATCACATCCGCCCCTTCCCCCGCCAGCAAGGCGACGCTTTCCCGTTCAGCCGCCTCGTTTTCCCAGTTCCCGGTGAATCGGACGAGGAGCCGCGCCTTCGGATTGGCGGAACGCATCCCCAACGCATAGGCGTTGATGCCCCGGATGGTCTGGGGGTTGGAAAGGCCGGCCACATAGCCTAGCACACCCGTGCGGCTTTCAAGGCCCGCCACCACCCCGGCCAGATAGCGCACTTGGTAAAGCCGGGCGAAATACGAAGTGCAGTTCTTTTCCAGCCCTTCGCCCGCGACGCCGAAGAAAGCGACGCGCGGATATTTCCTCGCGATTTCGTCCATATATTGCCCGTAATTGAAGCTGGTCAGGAAAATGACGTTGCAGCCTTCGCCGACCAGCCCGTCGACGGCGGCAAACGAAGCGTCCCGGGTTTCCGGGACGTTGTCCCGCACGACGAGGGGACAGTCATGTTGGCGGCAGGTGCGCAAAAGCCCTTCGTAATGGCTTTCGCTCCAGCCGCCGTCTTCCTTCGGGCCCAGCAGGACGCAGCCGACGACGATCTGCCGCTCCGTGTCGGGCAGCCGAAAGCTTCGTATGACGACCACCAGCGCGACAATGGTGAGCGCCACCAGCACCAGCGGCAGGTTGCGTCCCATCCATTCCTTCGCGGCGCGTTTTGGGGCGCGAAGCGAATCCTCACGTTCCTTCAATCGTCACACCCTCCACATACCAGTAAAAACCGTTCAGCATCTCGGAATCCGACATGGATTCTCCCGCTTCGACGCGGATACGGTTCTCGTTGTCCTTGATTGGCCCGTAAAACACGTCAAATTTCCGGCTCCGCATTTTTTCGTTGGCGGCCTGCACCGCCGCCATCGTGGGCATATCCACATGGGCGGTGGGCGCCGAGAGGGCGACAAGCCCTTCCTCCATGCCGAGCCAAACGTGATTCCCCCGAAATTTTCCCTGCAAGCAGTCGAGAATCTGCCTGCGGTAATAGACCTCCCATTTCCAGACGCAGGCGGCCAGATACGTATTGGGGAAAGACGCGGCGTTGTCCCGGTTGCAGCCGATCGACCACTGCCCGCGCCGGTCCGCTTCCCGGTGCGGGGCGAGGGAGTTCGTGTGCACACTGATGACATCGATCGGGTAGCGATCCAGAAGCGCCGCGCACGCTTCTCCCGCAGCGTCGTCGTCCGTCCACGACTGCGCGTAGCGCACACGCACGACGGCATCCGGGCGGACGCTGCGCGCGCCCAGCGTGAAAGCGTTGATCCCCCGGATGACCTCCGGCAGCGGATAGGCAGCCACATAGCCGAGCTGCCCCGTCTTCGTCTGCCTGCCCGCGATGATGCCGGCGAGATACCGCGCCTGGTACATCCTGCCGAAAACGGACACGAAATTGCCGCCGGAATGGACGCCCGAGGTGTGCAGGAAGTACACGCCGGGATACATGGCCGCCGCCCGTTCCAAATCCTTGCCGAACTGGAAGGACACCCCCACGATGATTCGGCAGTCCTCGTCTCGGATCAGGCCGATGATATCCGGATAGCAATCGCCGGAGACGTTCTCCCGGTATACGATGTCCAGATTCAGTTCCTCGCGCAGGGATTCCAGCGCTTCGCAATGCGCCTGGCAATAGGACTGGTCCGAGCGGCTGCCGTTCAGCAGCACGCCGATTTTTGTGGTGTTCGCGGTCACATTCGTGTCGCGCTCGCTGTTTTTGATCTGGAAAATCCCCGTGATTGCGGCGGCCAGGATCAGGAACGCGACGATAATGATTTTTTGCACAGGCTGCGCCCTCCGTCATGCTTCCGGCTTTTTGAAGGCCGGCTTTTCGTAAACGGAAAACTGGACGGCGTGCTCGACGCGGATGTCGTCGTATTCGTTCGTCGCCTCCCACGCCGCCATGATCCTTCTAAGCACATTGGGGAAATCCGCTTCCGCAAGCTCCGGCAGGAGCAGGAAAAATTGGTTCGGCTTGCTCATCAAAATGGTGTCGCTTCTGCGCAATGTGTCTTGCAGGCAAAGGCCGAAGGCCGCTTCCGCGTCTTTCAGGCGCTGGCTCCGCATCTCGCCAGAATTTTTTTCCGACAGGACAAACAGCAGTTTGACATCCCGTCCGCCGTACCGCTTGCCGAAGCGCTGGACAAAGCGGTAAATAAAGGAAAATTGTTCCATCCCGAGGAGCATGGCGCCGCCGACATCGTTCCGCTCTTCGACAATCTTTGTGATGCGGGCGAGGATTTTCTGGGCGCTCTCTTCGCCGGCTCCCGCTCTGTCTTCCTCCGGACGGTAAACGGCGCAGCCGTGTTTGCCGTTTTGCTTGACTTTGTACAGCGCGCCGTCCGCCAGCGGGAACAACGACTCGTAGTCCCGCCCGTAATCCGGCACCATCACCGCCCCGGCGGAAATGCCCAGAGGCACATCGAAGTCCTCCCCCATGAGGCGCGACGCTTCCTTGAGCAACTGGTCGTTCAGCCGCCGGATCATGGCCGGAACTCCGGCTTCGTTGTCCATGCCGGGGCAAAAGGCCATGAATTCGTCGCCGCCGATCCTGGCCATCACATCTTCCGCTCTCGCGTTGCGCCGGACGATGTCCGCGAAAGCTTGCAGCACATGGTCGCCCATATCATGGCCGTACAGGTCGTTGATGAGCTTGAAATTGTCAAGGTCGAAAACGAGCAACGCGCCGACCTTGGTTTCACAGAGCTTCGAGATCCGCTCCGTTCCGGCGGCCTTGTTCAAAAAGCCCGTCAGCTTGTCGATGGCGACCTCCGCCGTCAGGCTCTCGATCATCTTGGCGTTCGTGACGGTGTTGTAAATGCGCCGAATCAAGATATCCCGGTTGAAGGGCTTGCGGATAAAGTCGGAGGCGCCCGCCTTGAGGCCGCGCCGCTCCGTTTCGCTGTCGTCCGATCCGGTCAGGAAGATGACGGGCGTCTGTTTTTTTCCGCTGGCCTCTTCCAGTTCGCGCAGCGCATGATAGGTCGCGAAGCCGTCCATGTCCGGCATCAGGACATCCAAAAGAATCAGGTCCGGCTCGTTCTTCGCCATGAATTTCAGCAAATCCCGGCCGGAACGCAGACAGCTCACGCGCATATTCTGGTCGCCCAGCAAGTTTTTTGCGGTTGTCAGGCTCAGCGTCTCGTCGTCCACAACGACAATCCAGTAATCCATCATCTTCTGCTACTCCTGTCAATAGTTGAAGTTAATTCCTATTATAAGCATTTTTCGCCAACAATTCCACTTTTTCGCAAAAAAACCTTCCCCGAAACGCCGCTTCCGCAAAACCTCCCATGGGCGCCAGGGACGAAGCGGTTCCAAAAATTGCCGGGCACCGAAATTGTCTCCCCGTCATTCCAACGTTTCGGGCCTTTGCAAATTTTTGAGGTAAGAATTTCTTACTTCAAAAATTTTCGCAGGCGAAACGCGGAGCTTCACGGCCCATGGAAACAGCCTGTCCCTTTCATCCCCATCCCCGGAACCATTCGGGATGCGGGCACGAAAAATCCATGCACGGCGGCGCCGTTTTCATATCGGTGCTTCCCTAATTCCCCCCGCCGTGATACAATATTTCATGAGAAGAAATACGCAAAAAGGAGCAAGACAGTATGATAGAGATTTTTGACGGCGCGACAGGGACAATGCTGCAAGCCGCGGGGCTCCTGCCGGGCGAATGCCCGGAGCTGGTGAATGTGGAGCGGCCGAAGATGATCGAGACGATCCACCGCGCCTATATCGAGGCCGGGTCGACCATCATCACCACGAACACCTTCGGCGGCACGTCGCTGAAGCTGGCCCATTACGGCCTCGAGAACCGCGTGGCGGAAATCAACGCGGCGGCGGTGCAGGCCGCGAAACGCGCCGCCCATGGCCGCGCGAAAATCGCGGGGGACATGGGGCCGACAGGGCGGTTCATCGAGCCGCTGGGGGATCTTGGCTTCGAGACGGCGTACAACGCCTACGCGGAGCAAGCGAAAGCCCTTGCCGACGCGGGCGCGGACTATATCATCATCGAGACGTCCATCGACTTGCAGGAAATGCGCGCCGCCCTCCTCGCGGCGAAATCGGTCACGAAACTTCCCGTCATTTGCCAAATGAGTTACAGCGAGGACGGCCGCACCGTCACGGGCACCGACCCGGAGACGGCGGCGACGGTGCTGGACGCCATGGGCGCGGACATCATCGGCGTCAACTGCTCCCTCGGCCCCGAGCAGCTTCTGCCCGTCGTCGAACAGCTCGCGAAGGCCACGGAAAAACCGATCATCGTACAGCCGAACGCGGGGCTGCCGCAATTCATCGACGGCAAGACCGTGTTCCCGATGAAGCCGGAAGACTTTTCCGACTGGATGCCGAAGCTCATCGCGGCGGGCGCGACTTACATCGGCGGCTGCTGCGGCACCACGCCCGACCATATCCGCGCCATTTCCAAATTCGCGCGCACCGCACCGCCACCGAACCGGCCCAAGGTGCCGCCGGTGCTCCGCCTCGCCAGCCGTTCCCAGACCGTCGTCATCGACAAAAGCCTGCCGACAGTGCTGATCGGCGAGCGCATCAACCCGACGGGACGCAAGAAATTGGCCGCCGAGATCAAAGACGGTTCGTTGCTTTCCGTGAAAAAGGAAGCCCTCGACCAAGTCAAGGCCGGGGCGAAAATCCTCGACGTCAATATGGGCGTCGGCGGCATCGACCAGGCCGCCGCCATGCGCCGCGCCGTCATGGAAATCGCGCAGCTCACCGCCGCGCCGCTCGCCATCGACACCAGCGACGCCGCAGCTCTCGAGGCGGGGCTTCGCGTCTATCCGGGCCGCGCGCTCATCAATTCCGTCAGCGCGGAGCCGGAACGTCTGAAAACCTTTCTGCCGCTGGCGAAAAAATACGGCGCGGCGATTCTCTGCCTGCCGATCACGAAGGACGGCGTACCGAAAACGGCGAAGGAGCGCGCCGAAGCCGTGCAAACGATTCTCGACGCGGCAAAGGAAGCGGGGCTGAAGGACGGCGACTTCCTGCTGGACGCGTTGGTGCTGACTGTCGCCGCCGAGACCGACGCCGCGAAGGAAACGCTCGGCACGCTCCGGCTTTACCGCGAGCGTTTCGGCTATCCAACAACGATGAGGCTCAGCAATATTTCCTTCGGCCTGCCGAACCGCCCGCTGATCAACAGCACCTTCTTCGCCATGTGCCTCGCGGCGGGACTCGACGCGCCGATCATGAACCCTTACGACGACGCCATGCAGAACGCGCTGTCCGCCGCCGCCGCGCTCCTCGGCAAAGACCCGAACGGCCGCGCGTACAGCCAAAACGCCTCGAACCTCGCCGCGCCGAAAACCGCCGCGACCATGAAAGAGGAAGACATGGACGCTCTCGCCGCCATCAAGGCCGCCGTCATCCGCGGCGAAAAGGAGCGGATGCCGTCCCTGATTGCCCGCGCCGTGGAGGAAAACCTCGACCCGAACGAAATCACCGAAAAAGCGCTGACCGCCGCCATGAACGACATCGGCGTGGACTTCGGCGCGGGGCGCGTATTCCTGCCGCAGGTGCTGCTCTCCGCCGAGGCCATGCGCGAAGCGTTCACGAAGCTCAAAGAGCTGCTGCCCGCCGCCGAGACGAAGAAACTCGGCACGGTAGTCATCGCCACCGTCAAGGGCGACGTCCACGACCTCGGCAAGAACATCGTCGCCGCCCTCCTCTCCAACTCCGGCTTCGAGCTGATCGACCTGGGCAAGGACGTCCCCGCCCGGACCATCGTCGAAGCCGCCAAGCTGAACCGCGCCGACATCGTGGGCCTCTGCGCGCTGATGACCACCACCATGACGGAAATCGAAACCGTGGTCGAAGCCCTGAAAGCCGACGGCGTAACCGCGAAAGTCATGGCGGGCGGCGCCGCCGTCACCCCCGAATACGCGAAAGAAGCCGGCGCCGACCTCTACGCCCCCGACGGCGTGGCTGCGGTACGGCTGGCAAAAGAAGCGGTCAGGAAATAGAAGGATTTTTTATCGTAACGGCGAAGTGATATACAATACGAAAAACCACCCGAGAGAAAGGTGATCATGATGACAACACCGCTTTTCCTCTGCTATCCGAAATGTGCGACCTGCAAGAAAGCGCAAAAATGGCTGGATGCAAATCATATTTCCGTTGCTGTTCGCGACATCGCGCAGGAAAACCCCGCCGAGGACGAGCTTCGCGACTGGCACAAGGCCAGCGGATTGCCGCTGAAGAAATTCTTCAACACCAGCGGCAAGAAATACAAGGAAATGCACCTCAAGGACACATTGCCGTCCATGAGCGAGGACGAGCAATACCGGCTCCTCGCCACCGACGGCCTTTTGGTCAAGCGTCCGATCCTCGTCGATGAAAACGGCATCCTCGTCGGCTTCAAGGAAGCGGACTGGGAAGCGCGTCTTTTGTCCGGTCAGAACGAAGCGGAAGGGGACGCAGACGCAAAACAGGACGAAAACGAACCGGCACAGGATGACCCACCGACACAGACAGCCGCCGAACCGGTTCAGGACGATACGCCGGAAACGCAAACCGAGGAACAGCCTGTGCCCCCCGAGAAACCGGAACCGCCGAAAGTCTCCGTCCGCGCCTTCCAGATGAAAGTCACGCTTCGGGGCATGAAGCCGCCCGTCTGGCGCCGCTTCTTCGTGCCGGAAGACATGACCTTCCAAACCCTCGCGGACGTCCTGATTACTGTCATGGGCTGGAACGGCAGCCACCTGTCCGCCTTCGAGATGCCGAAAAGCGGCATGAACATCGTGGTCAATCCTTGGTCCGACGACGAGGAGCAATTCGGGGAACGCAACGGAAAAACCGTCAAGCTCACCGACCTTTTGCCTGCGGAAAAGAAATTCATCTTCGTTTACGACATGGGCGACAACTGGGAACACGAAGTCGTCATCGAGGATGTCCGCGAAAACTACCCGGCCCTCTACCCTGCGGTCCTCGCCTACGAGGGCAACTGCCCCCCGGACGACAGCGGCGGCGTCTGGAGCTATATGGATATGCTGGAAGACGACGACGAGGACACGAAGGAATGGCTGGAAGAATTTTCCACCATATATAATATGGAAGAAACCAACGCCGAACTGAAGAAAATGAAACCGGAATAACATCCATCCGGGCTGCCAAGTTTTTCGGAAGTGTCCATTTTTTGAAATCTGTTTCATACTTATCTCAGACCAAAATTTTAAATAAAATTTTGACCTGAGATGCGCCTGCTTTGCAGGCTACAGCCGCGCTAAAGCGCGTCTGACGTCTCATGCAATCGCAGTAAGGATTTAAAAATCCTAACTGCGATTAGTATCATACAACAGAAACAGATTTCTGTCGAAGGCAAAACAAAAACCACCCATTCGCGGGTGGTTTTTGTTTTGTGTGCTGTTATGCGTATCCGTGGCTTTCATACACATACCGCAAATCGTTCAAGTTCTGCGTGTTCCAATCTTTGCGGCACACGCAGCCTTTGGCGTTCAGCTCCATCGTTTGGCGGTTGTCGGCGGA
This sequence comes from Schwartzia sp. (in: firmicutes), assembly GCA_017480545.1. Taxonomy (GTDB): domain Bacteria; phylum Bacillota; class Negativicutes; order Selenomonadales; family Selenomonadaceae; genus RUG12372. The sequence goes on from JAFVAI010000012.1 coordinate 34,592, forward strand.
ATATTTTTCCCAATGCGGAATCCATTCATTATCCGGGTTCCCCGTTGCCGCAAATGCTGTCCACGTCGCTTGGACAATTTTCGCGAAATTCTTGTCGGGATTCGGCACAAAGTTATGTCCCACATTAAAAGTATAAGGCAAGTCTGCCATGTGGCATGAACGCAAATTTTCCATCGGCGACTGCTGGCTGAAGAAATAGAAATAAACATCGTCAAATTTGGATTGATATTCCGCCGCCAATTCTTGACCAACGCGCCAATCCAACTGATTGATGAAATCCATAAAATTTTCATCCGTATCGGGACGATCATCCAGCCACTTTTTATAAATTTTCTCAATAGCGTCTGCCTTGGATTTTTTTCTGAACGGAGATATTTCTTTGTAATTTTTGCGGAGGATTTCAAAAAATTCTTCGCCGTAATACAAGAAATAACGATATTCGTCGGCAGTCGTACCCGTCAAGAATTTGATTCCGCGGGCCGCGCCGTCTTTCAATGCCTGCAAAGGATCGAGCGACAAAAACTTGCCGTCGCAGGTCGGCAAATACGCGCTTGTATTTTCGGCAAAGTAAAGCTCGCTGAATTTTTCGCAGAGCTGTTCCAGTTCGGCGGCAGATTTTTTCATCATGTCTCCCATGGTTTTTGCGCCGCCCAATTCCATAAACCGTTCCGCGAGCTGTGCGGTATATTCCGGCTTGTTATGCATACTCACAGAGCCGGACTGGAAAATCGCTTTGTTGAAAATCCCTTGCGCGGCCGGGATGATGGACAGGAACATACAGGATATCGCGCCGGCGCTTTCGCCAAAAATGGTAATGTTGTCCGGATTTCCGCCAAATTCGGAAATGTTTTCTTTGATCCACCGGAGCGCCGCAATCTGGTCTTTTGTTCCGAGATAGCCGCCGCAGTCCGCAAACGCCGGATCAATCGCCGCGAAGTTCACAAAGCCGAAAATGTTCAAACGATAATTGAAATTGACGAAAACAACGTCGTTCGCCGCCGCGAAATTGCTTCCGTTATAAAGCGGATCGCTGCCGCCGCCGCTTTGGCAGCCGCCGCCATGAATAAATACCATGACCGGCAAATTCTTTTTTTCGCCGCGTCTCCAAATATTGAGCGTCAAGCAATCTTCGCTTTGCGGATTTTTTGAGGCGCCTTCATTGTCATCCACCAGCTGCATGGGCGCGAATCCCATTTTTGCGGCGTCGAAAGTCTTGCCGGTCGGCTCCGGCTGTTGCGGGGCTTGCCAGCGCAATTTTCCCACGGGCGGCTTTGCGTATGGAATTCCCAGCCAAGTGTTTACGCCGTTTTTGTCCAGAAAGCCTTTGAACGTGCCGTAACGGGTTTTGACGCTTGCATCCTCTGCGGCAGAAACTTTTTCGCTTGGCAGAATCCCGGCCGCGCTGAAAGCCAAAGCGCTTACAGCGGCGGTTTTGATAAATTCCCTGCGGGTCAAGTCTTGTTTCATCATCGTTCTCCTTTTATATTCCAATGTCAGGCAGGCCGAAAATCACTTGCCGGATTGGATCGGCAAAAGCATATAATATTTTGTCAGCAAATAGCTCCTGTCCCAGTCCACGATTTTCCTCTCGGCCTCTTTTTCCGGATGGATGTCAAACTCGTCGAGAACCATCACGCTCTTGTCCTTCAGGTCATAGAGCGGCCACTCCTTCGCCTTGCCGTCCGGGGAAAGCTCCGCGCCGAGGGACGGGCTGCCGGTTTTCGCGAACTGCACCCACATCTTTCGCATAGTCTTGGAGAAGGTTTCGTCAAAAACTCTCCCCGTGTCGCCGGTCATCTCCGGGTGATTGAAAACCGACGCCAGCTCTATCGAATGTCCGCATTTCATGATCGGCAAAGAAGACTCGGGCGTGAAGTAGTAGGTATAAGATTTGCCGCCGGCCTTGGTCTGGGCCTCCGACAATTTGAATATGGGGTCAATAAACCAGATATGGCTGAAAAAGCGGCTGTCCTTTTCGTAGCTTTCGCCCTTCGCATCCCTCTCGAAACTCTCCACAAGTTTCTTGTCTTTTTCTGGCAACCCGGCCAGCCATTTCGACTTGCGGTCGGCGGCCCATGCCTTGAACCCTTCCACGCCGAAGCCGTACACGAAGAAATCAAATTCATCCTTGTTGCAGCCCTGGAGGAACGCTATATCCTTCGCCGCGCCGTTCTCGTAAGCCGCGTAGGTGTCCAGGGGCAGATGCCTGCTGTCCCTTTCCGGGAACTGGCGCAGGGTGAGCGCGGCTGACGCCTCGAAAACCTTTTGGGCGTCCACCTTCTGCAAATCGCGCACGGTCTTGCAGCCGAGGATTTCCATCAGCTCATTCGTGCAGCTGATGGCTTCTTCCGCCGACCTCGTCTGGTTCGGGGAGCCGCTTTGGGCAATGACCCGCTTGAAATACGCGTGGGAGCCATTCATCAGCGGCAGCAAAGTACAGCTCCCCGCGCCCGCGGATTCACCGAAGATCGTCACATTGCCGGGATCGCCGCCGAAGCCCGCGATGTTCTCATGCACCCACTGCAAGGCCATCAGCTGGTCCAACAGCCCCAAGTTCTGCGCGTCGGGGTAATCCGCACCGTCCGGCAGGTGGGACAAGTGGAGGAAGCCGAAGGGGCCAAGCCGGTACGCGACGGTAACGACGATGACGTCCGGATTCTCTTTCACGAAATTGTGGCAGTCAAACATGGGATCGACCGTCCCGCCCGCTTCAAACGCGCCGCCGTGAATCCAAACCATGACCGGCTTCTTTTGGGCGGAAGTCTCGTCCGCTTTCCACACGTTCAGATACAGGCAGTCCTCGTCTTGGTAGAAAAGGGATCCCGTTTCCAACTGCTCGTTCCCGTAGGCGCTTTTCGCGTTGTAATACGCTTCGTATACGCCGTCGTCGGGCCGGGCGTCCACCGGGGCTTTCCAACGCAGTTCCCCGGATGGCTGCTTGCCGACGAAGGGAATGCCCCGGTACGCGATGATATTTTCCGTTTTCTTGCCGACAAAAGTGCCGTTGACGCACTTGACCGCCAGCGACTTGTCATATTCGCCGTCGGTGATGCGTTTGTTCTCGCCGTACTGGGCGCGAAGCATCGCTCTCGCCTCGTTGATTGCCTGCATCAGTTCTTCTTTGCTCATCTCGCTCATGGTTTCACCTCTCCCAAAATCTTTTGCCTCTTGCTGCGCCTCCGCAGCCTCGACGCAACTCTGCCCGCCCTGCGGCAGAAGACCCGCGGGCGCCCCCCACAGCACGGAAAGCGGCAGCAAAAACGCCGCCAGCCTTTTCTTCCATGATCTTGAAAAATGTACACGTTTCATCAAAATGCCTCCCTGTTGGAACAATTCGCCAAGCACACCGCTTTTTCCTGCAAAACAGGGGCTGCCGCATAAAGAAAATTCTTCGTGCGGCAGCCCCTGTTTTTTTACCCTCGATACGAAATCTCACACTCAAACAGCCGGTCCCAAGGATAGGTCAGACGAATTTTGTCAAGAGCAAAGGGGAAACCGTCGGGGAGCGCGATATTCTTTTTGGCAAACTCGACGATGAGCCGAGTGCCTTCCGCGATCATCGCTTCGTTTTTCTCCTTCAGGTTCATCCCATCGCCGTCCCCCGGCAAAGACGACATATAGCCCCACAGAGCTTGGCGCACGTTGGCCTGATAGCCCCAGTCATCGAGGCAACGGGTGAGCATCCGCTCTTTCGCGTCGGCTTCTTGCATGTGCCGCCCCAAAAGCGCGTCGCCGATCAGAAAACCGGTGGTATTGGTGGCGGTGTTCCAACCGCCGTAAGCTTTGAGCCGGAAGAGCAGATTTTCCTTGGAGAGGATCGCCATGAGCGCGTTATCGGCGCCATTGCCGTAAGCAATATCCGCCACCGCCACGGGGTACTCCTTTTGGAGAAAATCCCTGACCATGTTTACAAAGGGCGCTGTTCCTTGACGAGGTTTCCGTGTGTTTTCGGGACTGTTGGCATCCACAAGGCGTCCAGTGTAGTCGGTGCTGATGGCGAAAATCATTTCCGCGCGGCTTGGCTCCGATACCGGCATGGCTCCGGCGGCGTGCAGGGAAGCGTCCATATCGTCGCCGATGGTTTCGCTGGTGTATTTGGGAACGATGTCCCGGCCTTCGCCCACGTTGTAAGCCGTATAAACGAAAGGAATATCGCCCCGCAAATCATGGATGGCGCGGCAGAGCATGAGCATGCCCAGCTCGTCGGCGCCCGAAAGAACCTGGAAGCGGCTCGTACCGACATCCCCGCCGTACGCGCGGATATGACGCATTTCGTAATGGGTTTGGGAGTACTTGGCGCCGTCGTCCCCGCCCAGCAGGAAGAAGGTGAACACCCCGTCCCGCGTTAAATCCGTCAAGTATTCATTGGCGCGGTAATTCATGATGTGGCGGTTTTCCCAAGCGTTCATCACTTCCTTGGGAATGGCGGCTTCGGCTTTCTTGAGCTTGCGGCGTTCGCTGCCTTTGGCCACGCCCATGTCCGTCTTGTCCCGCCAGACGGAGTAGTCATAGATCTGCATGGCGTATTTTTGGTAATCCGCCGGCTCCATGCCGCCGGAATGGCTCGGGCTGCTGAGAGTGCGCAGGAGCGTCCCGAAGGCGTACAACCGCAGGCGGGGAAATTTCCGGCGCAGTTCCCGAAACTTCTCGGCTCTGGCCAGGATCTGGTTTTCGTCCAAGTCATGGTTGCGGGAATTCACCAAGCTGCCATAGAGCATAGCGTCGGTGGAAATCACCGCCGCCTTGGCCGCAGGCGCTTCACGCTCCAGCCACCGCCACAGCCCTTCGCTGTCCCCCGTCCTGTCCCGGCCTCCCAAAAGTTCATCCGGGGGCAGAACCATATCGTAGCCGAGCTTCGCCCCGGCCTCCCAAGTTTCCCGGCAGGTAATGGGCCGATTATCCAAAGGGATAAAGATGATTTTTTCCGCGGCCATAGCGCCCGCCTGCGCAAAGAGCAACAGAAACACGGCGAAAATGAAGCCGCCGATGATTTTTTGCAATTTTGACACCTCCCGATATTGACAACAGAAATGCAAGGGGAAAAGCGTTTCCGCCTGTGCCTGCGGCGATGCCGACGAATTTCATCCCTGCGCGAGCACCGCCTCCGCGTACAGCCGGACGCCGCTTCCGCCGTTGGGATGGATGAAATCCACCAGATAATCCTCCGGCGAGGATCGCGCGAACTGCCGGGCGATATACCCGTTGGCATCAACAAAAACGTCGCCCGTTTCCCCGCACCATGCCCCGAGCGCGTCCGTGTACCGCCGGTACGCCGACTCCATGTCGGAAGGGACAACGCCTCCGATGACTCCGGCATCCCCGTCTGTCGCGAGCCACGGGGCGATGAAGACAAAGGCCGCGTCCGGGCGGCGCCCGCAAATCGCGTCACGGATTTTTTGGAGATTTTGGACATACCCGGTCGCTGTCGTCGCGCAAAACAGCGGATCCCTGAAAAGGATGTCGTTGGCGCCGACAGCGATGACATAAAGGGCGGCCGCCGCCCGGACAATCGACGGCAGGAAGTATTCCAACAGGATTTTCGTGGTGGCTCCGCCCTGGGAGATGTTGACGATGTTCCCGCGCATCCCGGGGCGGACGGGCTCGTACCACGGGACGCCGCCGTTCATTGTCCCTTCGGTCAGGGAATCGCCGACGAAGCAGACGGATTCCGCGTCCCGCAACAGCAGGAAGAGGCGGCTGCCCTCCATTTCCTCCGTCAGAAAATCATTTGTTTCCATGCTCCGCTCCTATCCTCCCAGGTCGGGGCAGGCCTCGGATGGCCCATCTTGCACTTTCCCCTGTCGCAGCCTCCTCCCCGTCATCTGCCGTCAGCCGCGCGTAGCGCCACCGATTGCCGAGCCTAGCCGTATTATATCACGGAATGATGGAATTGAACGAGAAAACATTGACAGAATGTTTTTTATTTGCGTACCTGCGGCTTTCCGGTGGCACGGCCAGCCTTGTCTGCCGCGAAAGGATGCCCCAAACGGAGAATACCGCGACGCCGGGCCTGCCGATCAATCCGTCCGTAAAGCAGTAGGCGGAGCAAATATTGCCGAATCTCGGCATTCCTTTGGCGACCGCGATTGACATTTATCTCCGGCAAATTGCAATCGCCGGAGGCATTCCGTTTTCTATTCGCGTGGCTCCCGTACCGGATACGATAAACGCCGATAGGATGAGCGCAGACGAAATCAACCAGTCGCTTGAAGCCGGGGATCGGGACGCCATATCCGCCACACAAGGGATGCGGAAATCATGGCGGCGCAGGGATAAATTCTTTTATAACGCAAGGGGCGCGGCGGTTTTGCCATGCCCCATTCCTTGCTTTTTATGCTTTCCTGCTTTATGATATACATACAAGAATGAAGAGGGGGGTGTTCTCCATGTTGGCGGAAATCATGGGCAGCGGGCAAATCGCTTTGCCGCCTGCCCTTATGAATCAACTGGAATGGAAAATCGGGGACAAATTAAACATGATTGTGGAAAATGGCGAACTGCGCTTGCGCGGCGCCGAAAAGCCCGCGAAAAAAGAGTTTTTTTATATCGACAATGAAAACGAGACGAATCCCGCCCTTCTGGCTTTGGAAGAATTAGCGCAAGCCTGCAAGGGTGCAGCCGAAGAGGCAGGTTTCAAAAACGAGGAAGAGGCACACCGATATATAAAAGAAGTGATTCGTCCGCAAGTGTGGGAGAAATACAATGCTGCGCGTAATGCTTGACACCAACATATTGGTGTCAATGGCATTTTATCCCGCTCCAACAGTGAGCCGATTCTTTGGCGTACTCCATGCCGATCATAAAGCCGTGCTTTGTGAATATGTCATAGACGAGTTTCGGCGGATTGCACAACAAAAATTTCATGTTCACGATTCTGTCATTGAAACATTTCTGCACAAATTCCCCTATGAATTTGTGGCAACTTCTCAACCGGATGGATCTCTTGCCCTTCCGAAAATCCTCGATGAAAATGACGCACCGATTCTCGCCACAGCCATTCTGGAAGATGTGGACATCCTCGTAACAGGCGACAAGGATTTCTTGGTGCTTGACCTTCCAAAGCCGAAAATTATGACCATGGCAGAATTTATTGAAGCGTTTGCATCTTAATAATGATTAGCAAAAGAAAGGGGCATGGCGGTTTCTCCTTGACTTTCATACGATGGTATGATAGCATGAGTATAGAGGAAGCAGGCTTATCCTGCTGGTGCGGCTGACACCCAAACCCGAAAAACACACCGAACGTATGAAGCGGTCAGTTGGCTGGCAACGGAAAAACCAGAAGCAAAGCCGGATATAAAGCCGGATGGTTGGCGGGCAACGGAAAAATCAGCCACTAGAGGCGGCGGACAACACTGCGGTGCTGTAGCCGCCTCTTAAATTTTCAGGGGGATATATGTCCATCACCAAAAAAGAAGCGCTTACAATCTTGTCGCGATGCGCGAAGATTTATGACGAACAGCTTCGGAACAAAAACCTGTTGTTCTTGCTTATGGACAAGCAGCAGACAGTACACAGTCTTGAAACCATTTTCCTGTCCAGGAATTTCAAACACCTCACCGGATTAGCCAGTCCGTTAGGCGCAAATAGATTCTTTGAGAAAATCCTTGCGCGTCAGCTTGGGCTGAATGAGTTTGACTTCAAAGACGATGGAACAACTGAATTGAAGCTGAAGATTCTGCCCACCTTGATGAGCAAAAATCTTTCCGCGAACATGGCCGGAAATTTCGCAGGGAAAACCGCAAAACTATATATACCGAGAAAATTGCCGGAAGATTAAACGGGAGTATGGGATTTGTTTTTGATGAAAATGCAAAGCGGTACGTTCCCAATACGGTACTGCATGAGGATATGAGGGATATGGTTTCCGTATTGTACCGTGTTGTTGCGACTTATCGCAAAAATATTAAGGATATTCAATATTCTGAGGTTGTTTATGCCGCAAAGCAAGTAGACTTCGATTCTCTTGTTTTTCCGGCTGAAATTGCATATTTGCAAAGGTTGATATAATTCCAAAGAAAAGGGGCATGGCGGCTTTGCCATGCCCCTTTTCTTTTGCACTCGTTTTTAGATTTTGCAAACATACTCCTTACAGCTTGCCGCGGCGGGCTTTTTCACGCCGTATTTCTTGCACACGTTCATCGCCTTGTCGTCGTACTCCCAAAAGCCGCCGACGGTGTTCTTCGGCCGGATTGCTGCGCCTGCGGGATCGAACCAATGTTGGCAGAACGCGCAGAAGCGCGCGGTTGTTTTGACGTTGACGGTTCGCATCATGATGATCTACCTCGTTGCGTTCAACTGAAAATGGACGAGAACAGGTTTTTGACGCCGTTCACAATGCTGCGGCCTACGGACTTGACGCCTTCCCATGCGCGCTTCAGGACTGGCTTCGCGACTTCCGCGATTTTGTGGACGGCTTTTCCGATGGCTTTTCCGATGGTGGAACCGCCGATTCGTCCGACGACGCCGCCGACGAAATTGCCTACCGCCATTCCAACCGGCATCAAAACGGGCATCACAGAGCCGACCATCATGCCGAGCGCTTGGCCTGCCTTTTTCCCTAACTGCTCGCCAAGATGTCCGCATACATTGGAAGCCTGCACCGTAGCGACACGCCCCATGAGATTCAAGGCTTGACCGCCGCTAATGTCGCCATCCGCGAACTGCATCACGATTTTTGCCTGTTCCACACCCGCACAGGCAAGGCCGGATACAATCGCAGCAGGGGTGCTTTTCGGCAGGAAGGGAATATATCCTTTCTCTATGCCGGCTTTGAGCGCTGCGGACGCCGCTTCCTTTACCCCCTGATCCTCGCCGCTTCTGAGAGCGTCCCCGACCTTCTTCAAATTTTGGACGTTTTCCCCCAAGGGGATGTTTTCCGCCATCTTCCAACCCGTGCGCAGGACTGTACTGGCAAGGCTTGATACCTCGACCTCTTTGCCGAGCTGCAAGGCGAGTTCATGGGTGTTTGCCGCGTCCCATTCCTGCTCGCCATTTTCCTCAAAATCGGAAGGCTGCTCCCGTGTGCCTTCAATCGCTTCTTGGTTGGCTTGATGCAGCTCCGTATTTGCTTCAGCGAGATATGTTCCGTAATCCGATACATTGACGCCGATCGTAGATTCTTGCAGCTTTCCTTCCAGCCATTCCTCTTTCGATTTTCCCTCGGCGCAAGCCTCATGGATAGAAGCCATGTCCGCGTCCCATGCGGCGACGCTCGTGTGAATCTCTTTTCGTATGGCCTGGATTTCTTCCTCTGACCGTTCCGGCAGTTCGTCTTTCAGCGGAGCGTCCAGCCAGGCAGATTCATCGTCCTGCTCTGATTCTTCATAGGCTTTCATGAATCGCCCCATAATCGGGGCCAGCCGCTCGGCTGTTTTTTCATCAAACCCTTTGACGGAATCGGCAGTACCCTCGGAAATATCTTTGTATTCCTCTTCCGGTGCGGTATGTCGGTCGTTTGTCATTTCGTTCTCACCTCACGCTTTCGACGCCTTGATTTTTCCCTGCCCATATTCCACCATGTACCGCTTTTTGCAGTGCGAGCAAGTTCCTCTCGTGCGGCTGATGCTCGATGTGTCCACATTATACGGGCCGAGCTTCTTTTGCTTGCAATGGGGGCAAGATACATATTTTGACAATGCCATAGCCGTTTCCCTCCGATCAGCTTATAGAGGCGTTCTTGAAATGACGCTCCTGATAGACCTTGGCCATCTTCTCGATGGACTCCTTCATGATCTCCGACAGCGACGCCGTGCTGCGGATCGCCGAGAGCAAAAGCTCCGTCGTCAATTTGGGCTTGTCTTGTGTGAACGCCGCTTCGATGGCGTCCTTTACCACGCCTTCAATATCCGAGCCGCTGTATCCGTTTGTTTCCTTCACCAGCGCCGAGAGGTCGATGCCCGCGAGGTCTTTCTTTCTGCGCTTGCCGATATGAATGGAGAAAATCTTTTCCCTTTCTTGGGGATTCGGCAATCCGACATAGAAAATCTCGTCAAAACGCCCTTTCCGCAGAAGCTCCGGCGGCAAATGCTCGATGTTGTTCGCCGTAGCCACCACAAAGGCCAGTCCTTCCTTCTCCTGCATCCATGTCAGGAACGTGCCGAAAAGCCGTGTCGTCACCTCATGGCCGCCGCCTCCGCTGCTGATCCCCGCGAAGGCTTTTTCCAACTCGTCAATCCAGAGCACGCAAGGAGAAATAGCCTCCGCCAAAGCAATCGCCTGTCGAAGATTCGCTTCCGATTCGCCGACGTATTTTCCCATCAGCCGTCCCATGTCGAGCCGGAGCAGAGGCACTTCAAAGAGCGCGGCGGCGGCTTTCGCGTTCAGCGATTTCCCGCAGCCGGGCAGTCCCGCAATCAATACGCCCTTCGGCAAGTCCACGCCGAAGGCTTCGGCCTTGTCGATGTTCTTCAAAACCTTTGCCTTTTGCTTCAGCCATGCTTTGAGATTTTCCAGACCGCCGATGTCCTCGATGCGCTCTTTCAGCGGCACCATTTCCATGATGCCCGATTTCTGCACAAGCTGTTTCTTTTGCTCGTGGCTCAGCGCGAGGTCGGCGCGCCCGATTTCCCCGTTGTCCGCCAACGCCAGCGAAAGGATATTGATAATCTCGAATTCCGGCAAGCCTTTGAAGGCAAGGGCCAGTTCCCGCAGAAAATCTTCATGCAGCGCGTCCAAGCCTTGCTCTTCGCAGAAGCGGACGATAATTTTTCGGATTTCCTCTGCCGAGAGGTAATCAACCGTCAGAATCGTGATGTAATGCTCCAACTCCTTCGGGATGCACGTCCTCGGAGCGATAATCACGATATTCGCGTCCGTGAGCTGTCCCGACACGATGCGCTCGGACAGATATTTGAGCTGTGCCACCACGTCCGGCGCCTCCAAGAACTGCTGCGCGTCCTTCAAGACCAGCACCCGACGCCGAAGATCATAACGCGCCGCAAACTTTTCGCTGCCTGTCTGGTTCGGGTTGGCGAAATTTCCCAATGCTTCGGGGAGCGTAACGCCGTCCACTTTTTCCTTCGATTGTTTGAAGAGCAATCCGCGCACGTTCCACTCGACGACCTCGCGGTTTCCCGCCGCTTCCTCGATGGCGCGGTCGGCCTTGTCCTCCTCAAAGGTTGCGATGTAGAGAATCGGGAAGCCTGCATCCATATAGAGCGTCATGCGCTCCGATAGTGGTTTCATAAAGCTATACCTCCTTTTTGATGATTGCTTTTTCGGCGTTCTTGCTTTATGATATACATACAAGAACGAAACGGGGGTGTTCTCCATGTTTGCGGAAGTCATGGACAATGGACAGATTGCTTTGCCGCTCTCCCTTATGAACCAACTGGAATGGAAATCCGGGGATAAACTGGATATGGTCTTGGAAAATGGGGAACTGCGCTTGCGTGGCATCGAAAAGCCTAAGGAAAAGGAATTTTTTTACATGAAAGACGAGAACGAAACAGATTCTGTTCTTCTGGCATTTGAGAACTTGGCGCAAGCATGCAAAGGGGCTGCCGAAGAAGCGGGATTCAAGAATGAAGAAGAACTGCAAGCATATTTAAGTTCATTTCGCAGGAAGGTACGGGAGGGCTGACATTGCGCGTTCTGCTTGATACCAACATTCTAATCTCGGCGGCTATATTCCCTTCGCCGGTCACCAAAGATTTTTTGTGGCAGCTTCGTGCCTTGAATGCAAAAATCTTTCTGTGCAACCATATCGTAAAAGAGTTTGTGGACGTGTACCAGGAGAAATTTCCCCATAAACAGGTTGCCGCGCAACGTTTTCTAAAAGAATTACCCTATCACATGATTCCTGCCTCAGAGCTACAGACCAATGATTCGGTTTCTTCAATCCGCGACGTCAATGACGCGCCTATCCTCACTGCGGCAATAAAAGGAAACGTGGACATCCTTGTAACGGGAGATAAAGATTTCTTGGTGCTTGACCTTCCGAAGCCGAAAATTATGACCATGGCAGAATTTATTGCTACATACGATTCTTGAAGCTGATTTCATCCAAAGCGGCGGCACGGCACTTTTGCCGTGCCGCCGTTTTAGAGTACTTTTTATTTTTTCTTTTTGGAGAAAAGAGCTTTCATATTTTTAAGACAGTTACTTATGCAAATTGCGGTCGTTCTAGTGCCAAGCATATTCGTATATGCTATCGCATTTCCTGTTCCTTCACTTGGCCAGTTGAAGCAGTAAGTATTATCCAATAACGCAGACTCATACGCAGTGATAATTGCATCGTCATGTTCAAAATCCCTAATGCAAAAACTATCTTTCGTAAAAGCCCAACCAGTCGTCATATTTTCTGAGATACGGAGCTGAAGTAAATCTTCTTCCGCATATTTGTCATCGCAAATCAAGCTCAATGCCAACGCCTTTTGCTCTTGAGTAAATTTCGTACTGGTTACCTCCCCGCCCCTGGGCCAAGCTATCATCAAAAATGTGTCATTTGCGTCTACTCCCAGCATTTCCAAATCATCTTTGAAGGTTGACGCGAACATCGCTTTCATCTGCGTTTTTGGCACTACCCACATTGTTCCTGATGAACTTTCCTGTGCATCCATCGATGCCCCGCAACTATTGCAAAATTTCGCCCCCGCCGCATTATCCGCGCCGCACTTCGGGCAAGGTTTCGTCTCCTCGTTCTTGACCGTTTCTTTCTTGCCCCACGGCAGTCTCACATTCTCAAACACAATCCCTTTCGCGTCCAAATCTTCCTGCGAGTTCGCCTTGATGCTGATGGTCGGCGTGCCGAGAACGCCAATATATTTCTTATTCTTCACCCGCGCAGGGATATTGAAGCTGTCGCCGCAGAGATAAATTACCGGCTCGTCCATATCGAGCAAATCCGCCAAATCCTCCTGCGTCAAGGCCGTCTTGTCGGCGTTGGCGATGATTGCCTCATCGCTCGTTTTCTGCCGCAGGACGGCTTTTTTCTCGTTCAGGCGCTCCAATGCGCCCACGTCCAAATCCTCATCGCCCGCGCACTCCACGCCCAATGCCTCACACAGACGCGCTCGCAGGTCGGGCGCGTCCTTGTCGATAGCGTCCAACGCTTCCGCTTCATCTTCATAATAACGGTCTTCCAGCCACTCCGTCAGCTTGCCCGACAGGAAATAGCCCACAGCTTTTTCGAGGTCGAAGTTCTCGCGCAGCTCATCCAAGCTGTTCCGTACCTTCGCGCCATCTTTCATTTCCAATGCGAATTTGATTTTTCGTGCCATAGTTGTTTCCTCCTATTCGTTTATACATTTATCCTTCATACCCTTTCGGATATTTGACATACAGACCGTACCGCTCCTGCGGGATTTTGGCGTTCATAATGTACGCGCGGGTTTCCGCAAGGCTTCTTTGCAGCCGCAAAAGCTCCTCTTTGGATTGCCGCACCTTTTGGGCTTTCTTCGGATCGTCCAGCCATTTCAGCGCCGTTTCCACAGGGTCGATGAGCTTGTAGAGGTCTTCAATCAAGTAAACCTTGTCGTCGGTTGAGGTGATGGCCTCCGCTTCGGCCCGGATGATGTCGATGTCCTTCTGCGATATGGTTTTGCAGGGTTCTTCGTCCCCGAAAATGCTCCAGCTCATCGTGTTTCCCCCTTTCATCATCGAGTATACAAAATGGGTTCGTCAGATTCTGACGAAGTGAAAATAAAATTGAAAAAACGCCGAAAATTTTTTCTCAGCGTTCATAAAAGCGTAAAAGATCGAATTGCGGACAGCGGGTATTCCTGCGGAATCTCGCTGCCTGTAGCGGCCTGCAAAGCAATCCGCCCATCGGCAAAGGAAAGACGCAGAGGCAGAGTGTCCCTGCCCGATTCATCGTCTTCCATGAACAATCGAATCTTTTGCTGTCGGTTAATGACAAGGTTCAAGTCCCAAATCATTTTCAGCAGGGAAGGAGCAGCGGGGAGAGAGCCGCTTTCTTTGCTCATCCGAAAAACGGTCTTTTGCAAATGGCCGCGCTCGTCTGCCGGAAGATTTGTCAAAAGCCCCTGTAATATCGAAGCGACGTCGCTTTCGCCAAAGGCGTGGCTTTCAAAAAGCAACAGCATCAAGGGCAGGATGTTCATGCCGCGCAGCTTTTCATTTTTAATGCCGGACAGATAATAGCTGCGGTCAGTCGCATCGTAAAGAAGTTCATGGGGCGCAAAGGTTTCCGAGAGCATAAGCCGCACGGATTCGATATAGCGGTCAAAGGAGCGGCGTCCAACGGAAAACTCGTCCATGAACAGGCGTTTCGTGACTCTCTCGCCGCGAAGCAGACGATGGTAAAGAATCAGAACTCGATCCGCCTTGTTCAAGGTGTGCGCCTCCTTTCATCGTTTTTCCTATACTACTCGCCGTTAAAAAGTGGAGCTTTTTTACGGCGAGTGCATGAGATTGTCAGACGCGCTTTAGCGCGGCTGTAGCCTGCGAAGCAGGCGTAAATCTTCGCTTGAATGTCTACATTTAAGCGAAGATTAGTATTAAAAGCGACGATTCACGACCCAGCTATGCGGGCCGCCGTTTGTTTTGCGTGGGCAACGTCCCGGTTCCGGTCGTCCGCGGCTTTGTGAAAGCATCTTTTTCTGTCCGCAAAAGCGGCACATATACTCAATCATCTTTGAAGGCGCAGACTTCACGCCGCTTGTTGCCGCTTTCCAGCGGCGATTTACAGACCAACTGTGCGGGCCTCCGCTCTTTCGCGGATTTCGCGGGCAATGCCCCGGCTCCGGTCGTCCGCGGCTTTGGAAGGACATCTGCTTTTTCCCGCAGAAACGGCACATATATTCAATGCTGTCCGAGGCCATAAGAATCACCAGCGTTTCTTTATGAGTATATATAGTTTCTGTTTGATAATTGCTAAATCACCTTGCCCTCCCCTTGAGGGGAGGGTGGCGCCCGTAGGGCGACGGGTGAGGTGGAAACGAAATGTTTCGCTTTCGTTCATCGTTGCGTTTAACACCTCATCCGTCAGCCGTTGGCTGACACCTTCCCCTCAAGGGGAAGGCAAGATTAGCGAATTTTAATCATAAACTATATAGAAGAAAGATAGAGGGATACATTGATTGCTTTTTGCAATGTATCCCTCCCTTGTGTAGGATTCAAATTAAGGCTTGCTATCTACCTGTCAATATCCTTCTTGAACGACTATCCAAAGGTGAACCGTCCATGGGATTAAGGCCACGTTCAATGAGTACATCTTCCATGATTAAACTTCTGACGCTCCCTAACATTTCCTTGCCGTGTAATCTAACCAGCTTTGCCGAAGACAGTTCTTCATATTGTTCTTTAATGTCAAATACATCTTCTCTTGACAATTTTTTCCCATCGTCATCATAGTCTGGAAACATATACGGATCTGAAACCCATCGTCTGCTCATAATAACACATCCTTTTCATTTATTATTTTTTAGGTTCTCCTTAAAAGAATTAATTTTATCCAACATCATTTTTGAATCAGTCAAATATTCTTTTTTCATCCCTTCTTTTATCGATTCTTCTCTCTCATCAACCACCTCGTGAAATTTTTTTAAATTATCGCTTATTTCCTGTCGCTTAATCTTTTCTTCAATAAACACCTTTGACAAATATTCCTGGTCACGTTTTATCTGAGCGTTAAGTTCATCTTGCTCATTCTGTTTTTGCCCGTCAGCTGCAACAGTAGAATCTTTTCTTTTGGCATCATTCATATCAATACCTCGATGTTTTTCCGGCGTCATTAACTTTCTCTGCTAATTCTACGCCCTTCCCAGAATATAACTTATGTGCTTCCATATACAACGATAATACATGCTTGAATAAGTCTTTATCGGATTTTATGCTTTGATCCTTCATCAACTCATTCAAGGTGTTAAGCGCGTTCATTGCAAGTTCGTGGTTATCTGATAAGATAACATTCAATGCGTCATAGTTTTTTTCGATAACGGTCAATGCTGCATCTAAACGAGCAGCAATTTCTGCCCGTTTCGTTTTTTCTTGTTCGCGACACGCCAGATATTGAGCGCCAGCACTGACGGCTTCCTTGACAACCGGTGCCACTGCTGTAACTACCGCTACTGGTACCATTAAATCCCCTCCTTGAATCCTCGCATTGTTTTGATAAGATCTTTTTCGTATTCCGAATCCAAAAGACTTATAGCCATATCAGCAATATCGGTATCTCCCATTTCGATAGCAGTATCCAATGCGTTCATTATAGCTTTTTTGGTGACTTCTCGTTGTTCGAAGAAGTTTTTTGAAAACGTTTGTGATAGTTTATTTATTTCTTTTAATTTTTGGCATGCTATCGCCAGCTGCGCTAATTCTTTATCTTTTTCAGTGATTTTTTCTTGCGTATGATTTGCATAATTATCAAAAACGTGATAAGCAAATTTCAAAACTTCCATTTCATTCATGCTTATCAGCCTTCTTGATATGCAACTACGCTTCCAGCAATCAGTTCAAGCCATTTTTCGGTTTTCCCGTCATTGAGCTCTGGTGTCGAAGGAAGGCCGCCATTGATATTCTTCAAATCCGAACAATATTTATTATAATCAGCTACGATTTTTCCTTTATCATCTACAATCTTGCGATTCAATGACTCTTGTATTTTTTTCGCTATCGCATAAAGACTTTTTAAATAGTCGGCATCTGCCTTTGTAATAGCATCTTTTTTATTAATAGATAGAATGTTTTTCAATTTTCGGAGCTTGCTCATTAATTTTTCGATTGTATCATGCTCGTCCTTGATTAAGTTTTCTATCGCATCCATTCCTATAAGAACATTTTTTGCCTGTTCAACCGCTTTATCCATTTTATACATATATTCACGCGCATTTTGATGGTTACGATATGCCTTATCTTCGGCTTCTGCATTATGTATCATTTTTGTAATAATATTTACCAGCCCAAAACCAACGCCTCCTGGAAGAAGAACAACACTTCCTGATCCAAATCTTGCAAGGGGGCTTATGCTCTCAAGAACCTTAATCAAGCCCCTTTTGTCGATGTCTGGTAATTCCGGCGATATATTTGCTAAAATATTATTATCGATATTCACTTTTTTAAAACGTTCCAGAGAAAGCTGTATATCATTTCCTAACTCATTTAATACTTGATTTTTATATTCCACTTCAGCTCTAAAGCTGGCTTCCATGTCGTTTGCTTTTTTTTCGGCTTGTCCAAAAAGCCGCTGGTATTCTTCTTTAAGTTCATCCCCTTCGTCAATAAATTCAAGAGCCATTTCATTTAATCGGTCTGCTTTGCTATCGAAAAATCCCATTGTCGCTTTGCCTCCTCATAGCCTTTTGGATAGTATTTATTACTATTGATCGGATTCTGATTCTGGCATCGCCTCGTCGCCGTCCTCGTTATCTTCACAATCGAGCGGTTCCCGCCACAGCTTTCGTTCCAAATCATTGAAAGTCATCCCCCCCGCCCCCAAAAGCTCGTCCACGCCGCACCCGAAAATCTCGGCGAGAGCGACGAGGTGCGCGGTCTGCGGCTGGCTTTTCCCGCTTTCCCATTTCGCCCTTGCCTTCAATATGCCAATGGCGTATAATAAAGCCATGGAAAATTTATTCTTGCCGCAGACAATCGTTGAAACACGTCCGTATCAACGCGCTGTCGATCTCATTTGGGACGAGCAGACCCAAATCGACTTCAAGAATTACATCGGCTTGTACCCCATGCAGGGTGACATCATTCCGGGGACAGGTGGCGTCCGAAAAATCCGATGGCAAGGCACAGGCCACGGAAAACGGGGCGGCGTCCGTGTCATCTACTACCTATACGACGACAACCATCCCATATATCTGCTGTACGCGTACCCCAAAAATGCCAAGCTGAATCTGTCCGAGGCAGAGAAGAAAGCATTCAAGGAAGCGACGGAAGAAATCAAGCGCACATTTCGCGAAAAGGAGGAAAGGAGCCATGGCTGAGAAAATGTCTTTTGCAGCGTCGGAAATCTTGGAGGGGCTCAATGAGGCGCTGATGGACGCGAAAGGATTGCCCGTTGAGGGACTCCGAAAAAGCGTCATGTATCGTGTGCGGCCGCAGGAAATCCGCGAGGGGCTTCATATGTCCCAGAAAGAGTTTTCTCGCTCTTTCGGCATCCCGTTGGCAACGCTCCGAAATTGGGAGCAGGGGCGCCGCAAACTGGACGCAACCGCTTTGTCCTACTTGAAAGCGATTCAAAAGTACCCAAGGGAAATTATGGCAGCACAAAATTGAAGGAACAACGGCGCGGCGTTTTGCCACGCCGTTTTTTATTTCCGCCCCAAAATCTCGTCCACGCTGCGCCCGAAGATTTCCGCGAGCTTGACGAGGTGCGCGGCTTGCGGGAGGCTTTTCCCGCTTTCCCATTTCGCCACGGCGGAGCGCTCCACGCCGACGCGATTGGCGAGCTCCGCTTGGCTCATGCCGCATTCTTTTCGATATTCCTTGATTTTTTCCATCTTGCCTCCGTCGGCACAAAATAGTGAAATTAAAATCACTATTTTGTGGAGATTATATATCATTTGCTAAATTCAGTCAAATTACAAAATGCCGAAAAATCACGGGATTCCTTGTGATTTCATTTCACATATAATAGGGGCAAGAGGTGTTGCCTATGAATCTCACCGCTTGCCGTCTGCGGGAGCTGCGCGAGAAGCGTCATGTTTCGCAGCAAAAGGTCGCGGATTATCTCGGCATTTCGCGCACGGCTTACAATAAATATGAAAGCGGCGTGATCCGACCGACGCGAAAGCTCGACAAGCTCGCCGCTCTGTTCGGCGTCAGCGTCGATTATATCTTGGGGCGGGCGGAGGAAATCCCCGAGGGGAGCGCCGCCGATCCGTATCTTCACGAGCAGTGGAAGAAGTATCTGCTCCTGTCCGATGCCGGGCGCGAGATGGTGGACGTGATGTTGGACGCCGTCTATGCGCGCGAGCGGGACACGGACGCGCCATGAAATCGTCCTGCCATAAGTATATAAAATTCCCCGCGGGTTTTGTTTACCCGCGGGGTAAATTTTGGAAATTTTTTGTCTGCTTTTTGTTGCAACAATGACCGTATATCATGTAAAATGAATTTTGAAAGGGGGTGGCGGCCATGACCGCCTTGCAGCAGGAGGCATTTCGGATTTTGCGGGAGATGCCGGAGGAACAGCTTGTTTCCGTCATTCATTATATGCGCACATTTCAGCAAAGGCCAGCGAATACAGAAAATCATTACTTGACGGATGCGCTGACAGGGATTCTTCCGCCGGATATTGATTTTGAAGCGGAGCGTCGGAACTTGCTGGAGAAGAAATATGCGGCTGTTGATTGATGCGAATATTCTTTTGGATGTGTTGCAAAAGCGGTTGCCGCATTACGAGTATTCCGCGCAAATCTGGAATCTATGCGCGAATCACGAAGCCGAAGGCATGGTTTCATCACTGACATTCGCCAATATCGTCTATGTTATGCGGCGGCACTTGGATGCGGAAACGGTTTGCCAAATTGCGGATATGCTGGGCCGAGTATTTGTTTTTGCGGATTTCACAGCAGATGATTTGCAAGCGGCCGCACGTCTACGCTGGCAAGATTACGAAGACGCTGTCCAAGCTGCAACCGCGAAACGGTTGGAAGCAAGTTGCATCATTACGCGCAATGGAAAAGATTTCAAGAACAGCCCCGTTCCCGTCGCCACGCCGGAAGATTTTTTGCTGCATATTCTTCCTCGTCATGTTCTTCGTTGAAATTCCCCACGGGTTTTGTTTCCCCGTGGGGGATTTTTTGCAAACTTTCATCCGCGGCTACCAATCGGTGATGCCGAGGATTTCGATTTGCTCGAAAACAAATTCGTTGAAAGCGCGGCCTTTTTCGTCCCTTGTCATGGTTTTCGGGAGCGTCTTTTGAAAGGCTTCCGCCCGCCTGCCAAGCTCTATCCGGCGCATGGCGTCCAAGGCATCCCGTTTCGCGGCGTCGGCTTCCTCATGGGAAAGGTTTTGCTTTTCAATGAAACGAAAATCCGCTTCTTTTCTGGCTTTCCATTCGTGCAATTTTTCCGGGTCGTCCGCAAAAAGTGCGAGGAAGGCCTCCGCTTCCTCGTCTGGCGTCAGCGTTGCCGGAGGTTCGTTTTGCACCTGTCTGGTTTCCGTTTCTTGCGGGGCGGCGGGCGCTTCCGTTTCTTGCGGCGTCGTTTCCTCCTCGTCGTTTTCTTCTTGTTTCGGCGGTTCCGGCACAGCGGCTGGGGCCGCCGGTTCTTCTTTTGGCGTTGGCGTTACGTTTTCTGTCGGAATGGCCGTTGGTTCTTCCGGCGTCGGCTTGGGATTTTTGGTCGGCGCGGGCAAGAAATACAGCGCGGCCCCGACGAGGATCGCCAGCGCGGCGAAGCAGCCTGTTTTCGCTTTCGCCCATCTGCGGCGCATGAGGATGGCGCGTTTCAGTTCTCTTGCCGAGGCGTAGCGGCGTTTCGGGTCGAGCTCCGTGCATTTCGCGAGGATGGGCGAGAGCCAGCCATAATAGTCCGGGGCGAGCATTTTCCGCATGGTGACGCCGAGGGCGTAGAGGTCGCTCCGCGCGTCGGTCTGCCCGTAGCCGAACTGCTCCGGCGGCGCATAGCCTTTTGTGCCCAAGAGCGAGGTGTCTTCCGCCTGTTCCTCTTTCACCGTCCGGGCGGCGTCGAAGTCGATGAGCCGGATGGCGCCGCTTTCCGTGAGGATCAGGTTCGACGGCTTGACGTCGCGATGGACGACGCCGAGGCCGTGCAGGACGATCAGCCCCTCCGCGATTTGCAGGAAAAGGTTTGCCGCTTCGGGTTCCGGCAGGAACCGTTTTTGTTCGAGGCGCGCCGACAGCGGCTCGCCTTGCACAAATTCCTCGACCACGACGGTTTCCCCCGGCATTTCGGCGGTGTACAGGATGTTCGGCCAAAGCGGGTGCGGATGGGACGCCATCACCGCATAAGGCAGCCCGTCGTCCCAAACGCGCTTCAAAACGACGACCGCGCCGGAGGCCATGCCCGCCAGCCAGACTTCGCCCCGTTCGCTTTTCCTGAGCAGGCGGAATTTTTCCACCGTTTCCGCGAGATAGGTTTCCACGGCTTCGTCCATAAAGTTCACCTTGTTTTCTTGGATGATGTGTATTATGCTTGTGGCGGAGGTGTGCGCGATGGCGGAAAGGGATACCGGGCAACTGGAGCACGAGCTGAAAGCGGCGCGGGGCGTGGAGGGATTTTTGGCTACGAACCCGGAGGAATTGGAGCATTACACGGCCTCGGAATATCTGCACAAACTCCTTGCGGAAAAGGGCTTGAAGAAATCGGAGGTCATCAAGGACTCCGGGCTGAATCCCGAGTACGCGTCCCATATTTTCGCGGGACGGAAGAACACCTCGCGAAAATACCTGTTGGCGATTGCGCTCGCCATGGGGCTGACAACGAAGGAAACGCAACATCTTTTGCACTACGCGGACGTCGGCGAGCTGTATGTCCGCGACCCATGGGACAGCGTTCTTTGGTTCGCATTGGAGCACCGGATGACGGTCATGGAAACGAACCTCTTGCTGCACAAGCTTTCCCAGTCGCCCTTGTGCAAATAACGGGAGCATTCTGCGCCCATTATAAAAAAATCGTCGGTTTTCGGCAAGCCGCAACAAAAACGGGGCTGCCGCAAGAAGTCTTTTCTTCCTGCGACGCCCCGTTTTGTATTTCGGGCGGTTTCACCTGTATGCAAAGCCCTTGTCTCGCAAGCGATTTGCCCCATTTCTTTCAGAGATAATATTTTTGAAGTAAGAATTTCTTACCTCAAAATATTCTACGCGGTCGTTTCCTCAGCTTTCGTTGTTTTCGTATCCGTTTCCGTAGCAGTACCCGCCGCCGCAACCGTAGCCGCCGCGTCCGCCCCGGCCTCCGCCGTAGCAGCCGCCTCCGCAGCAGGTGTATCTCGCCTCGAAGCAGGGGGCGTTGTCCCGGCATCCGTCGGGGACGTCCGGCGTCGCCGCCAGCGCGGTCGCGCTCGTCATCATCACTGCCGCCGCCATCATCGTCATCATCATTTTCTTCATTTGAGATCATCCTTTCTTTGTTTGATTATATCTCTTTGATGTTTGGAAGTATAGACCCCGGTTGTGTCAAAAATGTGTCATACCAATCGATTTCCGGACCGCGAAATCCCCCGCCTGTATTTTTTGCCCTGTCCATGCTATGATATAGAGACAAAGGGGGCTATCAAAATGATGAAATTCATGCAGAATCTCGGCAAGGCCCTGATGCTGCCCGTGGCGTGCCTGCCGCTTTGCGGGCTTCTGATGGGCATTGGGTATCTTCTCTGTCCCGCGTCCATGCAGGGCGGTGAGATGACGGGCGCGGGGCCGCTAGTCGGGCTTTTCCTCGTGAAAGCGGGAGGCGCGCTGGTGGACAATATGGCGCTTCTCTTCGCCGTGGGCGTCGGCGTCGGCATGGCAAAGGACAACGACGGCACGGGGGCCATCGCCGCGCTGACCTCTTGGCTCGTCATCACGACGCTTTTGCATCTCGATTTTGTCGCGAAGCTCGTGCCCGCGGTCGCCGGGGACGCGAACCGCGCGTTGGCTTTCGCGAAGATTGCCAATCCGTTTATCGGCATCCTCGCGGGCGTCATCGGCGCCCTTTGCTACAATCGGTTCAAAGATACGACGCTGCCGGACTGGCTGGCATTTTTCAGCGGGAAGCGGTGCGTCGCCATCGTGGCGGGCCTTGTCTCCATTGTCGTTTCCGCGCTCCTGCTCTTTGTCTGGCCGCTGCTCTATCAGGCACTGATCTCCCTTGGGGAGACCGTCGCCGAAATGGGCGCGGTGGGCGCCGGGATTTACGCGTTCCTGAATCGGCTCCTGATTCCCTTTGGACTTCATCACGCGCTGAACAATGTGTTCTGGTTTGACACCATCGGCCTCGGCGACCTCCAACGCTATTGCGCCGGAATCACCAGCGAGCAAGTGTCCTGGTCGTTGGGCATGTATATGTCCGGCTTTTTCCCCTGCATGATGTTCGGCGTACCGGGCGCGGCGCTGGCGATGCTGCAATGCGCGAAGCCGGAGCGGCGGAAGCGGACGGCGGGCGTTCTGGTCTCCGCCGCAATTTGCTCGTTCGTCTGCGGCATCACCGAGCCCTTTGAGTTTGCCTTCATGTTTGCCGCGCCGCTGCTTTACACGGTGTACGCGATTTTGTACGGGCTCTTCACGGTGGCGGTGGTCTATCTGGGGTTTCGCGCGGGCTTCGCGTTCTCGGCGGGCGCCACCGACCTGCTCTTTTCCGCGAGCCTTCCGGCGGCGCAGAGCACGTGGCTGATCCTGCCGCTGGGTCTGGCGGCTTTTGCCGTGTTTTATTGTGTGTTCCGCATCCTGATCCTGAAGCTTGGCCTGAAAACGCCGGGCCGTGAGGACGAGGACGACGTACCGGAGGAAAAGGGCGCCACTGTGAAGGACGGTTCCTTCGCCGAAATCGCCGAAGTCGTACTGGTCGGCGTCGGCGGCCGGGAGAACGTCGTATCCATTGACAACTGCGTGACCCGTCTGCGTCTGGAAGTCCGGGACGCCGACTTGGTGGACAAGGAAAAGATCAAGGCGGCGGGTGTGCGGGGCGTCATTTGCCCAAGCAAGGAAAGTGTGCAGGTCGTCATCGGGCAGAATGTGCAGTTTGTCGCGGAGGCATTCAGAAAGCTCTGCGAGTGAAGGAGAATTTTTCATGGTCTGGAAAATCTTATGGTTGTCCGTTCTTGCTTTCGCGTTTGCCGATTGTTCCCACACGCGCACCGTCTCGGCGGCTTCCCGCCCCCGCGTCCTCGTGCTCGCCACCGGGGGAACCATCGCGGGCAGCGCGCCGTCGCCCTCGGACATCACCGGGTACCGGGCAGGCGTGATCGGTGTCGACGCGCTTTTGTCCGCCGTCCCGGGCATCGAGTCCATGGCCGACGTCAAAGGCGAGCAGCTTTGCAATATCGACAGCAAGGACATGACCGACGAAATTTGGCGACGGCTCGCAGCCCGCGTCCGCGAAATTTTCGCCAAGGACGAAGCGGACGGCGTGGTGGTTACCCATGGCACGGACACGATGGAAGAAACGGCGTTTTTCCTCGGCCTGACCGTGAAACCCCAAAAGCCCGTCGTGCTGACCGGGGCCATGCTTCCGGCGACGGCGAAAAACGCGGACGGGCCGCGCAACCTTCTCGACGCGGTGCGTGTCGCCGCGAGTCCCGAAGCGGCGGGAAAAGGCGTGCTGGTCGTGATGCACGGCGAAATCCACGCCGCCCGGGAGGTCACGAAAATCCACACGACAAGGCTCGACGCTTTCGCGTCGCCGAGTTCCGATCCGTTGGGCCGCGTCGAGGCAGACGGTGTCCGCTTTGAACGCGAGCCGCGCCCCTCGGCGTTGTCTCCATTCCCGCCCGAAGCGCCGCTTCCCCGCGTGGACATCCTGTACGGCCACGCGGGCGACGACGGCGCGTTGGCGGAAGCCGCGCTCCGCACGGGAGCGAAAGGAATCGTCTACGCGGGCATGGGGAACGGCAGCATCCCCGAGCAGGCGGAAGCGGCACTGGCGCAGGCTGCCGCCTCGGGCACCGTCATCGTCCGCGCGTCCCGCTCAAACGCCGGCGCGGTGGTTCCCGCCGCTTCCTCCTACATGGCGGAGGGCTTCATCGACGGCGGCGCACTCCAGCCGCAAAAAGCCCGCATATTGCTCCGCCTCGCGTTGGCACGAACGGCGAACGCGAAGGAAATACAACAAATCTTCAACGCCGATGCATCGGCTTCCTTATAATATTGTATTCCATGCAAAAAAATGATACAATGGCAACATTGGTACTATGTGCGAAGGGGGAATATTGTGCGAAAGTTGCTTTGCGCGGGGCTCATTTCCCTGCTCTGCTTCGGGGCCGCTCCCGCCGCGGAGGCGGCGGCGTTCCAGATGGGCGATCAGGGAAACGAGGTCGCGGAGATTCAGGAAGCTTTGTCGCGTCTCGGATATGACGTGACGCCGGACGGCGCTTTCGGGCCGGGGACAGCGGCGGCGGTGCGCGCCTTTGAGACGGATCGCGGCATGGAGCCGGACGGGCTGGTGGGACCCATGGTTTACGAATCGCTCTTGGGCCGCGCGATTCCCGAGACAAATCGCGGGGACAACGCCATCCTGCGGCGGATTGCCGGAACGGCGCTGCAATATCTGGGAGTGCCGTATGTGTACGGCGGCTCGTCGCCCAACGGCTTCGACTGCTCGGGCTTCGTCTACTATGTGTTCGGGCAGGCGGGCATTTCCCTGCCGCGAGTGGCGGATGATCAGTACGCGGCGGGTGTGCCGGTCAACTTTGAAAATCTCAGGACCGGCGATCTCGTGTTCTTCGTGGATGACAGCGGCGAGCTGTCCCACGTGGGCATTTATCTCAATGACGGGGAGTTCATCCATGCGTCCGTCGATACCGGCATCGACTTCGATTCCCTGTATCGCGGCTGGCGGCGCGACCATTACCTGGGCGCCTGCCGCATCGTTGTGAACGGTTGATGCGAAATCCGGACAGTCCCGGAAACCAATCCCGGAGACGCGCCTGGCGGGCGGTCGTCTCCGGGATTCATGTTTTTCCGTCCAAATAGAGAAATACTATTGTAGACTGTGCGACGGAATGGTAAAATGAAGCATTGATGAAAAGCGAAAACGGTTCACGTTTTTTCGCATAAGGAGTTAGTTCTTTATGAAAGCCGTTCGAAATCTTTTATTTCTTACCGCCGCCGGGCTGGCATTGGTGCTGGTCGCCGACATGACCTTTCTCGGCACGGCGGCCTCGTTTCTTCGTGACGGGCGCATGGCTTACGGGCTGACGATCAATTCGAAGCCCGTCGGAGGCATGACACGCGAGGAAGCCGCCCGGGAAGTGCAGCGCGCAGCAGAATCCGCCGTGCAAGGGGAAGCGCTGGTGCTGACCCTGCCAGGGGAAGAGAGCCGCCCGTATTCGTTTTCGGCATCGGAAGTCGGGCTTTCCGCCGATGTGGACGCGATGCTGGATGCCGCGTACCAAGTGGGCCGGGACGGGTCAACGGTGCAGAATTTCTTCACGATGCTGCAATGCGCGCTCAAGGGCAAAAATATTCCCTTCGTCGCGAAGCTGGACGAGGCGAAGCTCGACGAGACCCTGCGCGGCGTGAAAAAAGCCGTGGACCGTGCGCCGAAGGACGCGTGGATGACTTTCACCGCCGCGGGCGTTGAGCGCCACGCCGAAGCGAGGGGGCGCTCGCTCCATGTGGAAGCGCTCATCGAAACCGTGCGTCCGAAGCTTCTGGAGCTGAAACTCCCCTGTCGTACGACGATCGAACCGGCAGAGACGGAGCCCTCGATTCATCTGGAGGACCTGAACGCCATCGACGGCATCCTCTCGTCCGCCACCACGTATTACATCGACGGCACGGGCCGAGGCGACAACATCGAGATTGCGGCGGCGGCGTTGGACGAGTGCATCGTCCGCCCCGGCGAGGAACTCTCCTTCAACGCGACGGTGGGGAGCCGCGTGGCCAGCGCGGGCTACGCCATCGCGCCGGTCATCGTGAACGGCAAGGTGGAGCAGGACATCGGCGGCGGCGTCTGCCAAGTCAGTTCGACGCTTTACAACGCGATTTTGACGGCGGGCTTGGAGCCGACGGCGCGCACTTCCCATTTCTACCCGTCGACGTATGTGGACGCGGGGTTGGACGCGACGGTGGCGGACGGACAGATTGATTTCGTATTCCAAAATACGCTGCCCCACCCCGTGCTCTTGCGCTCGGGCGCCTCGGGGGGGACGCTGACGGTCTCGGTCTACGGCCATAGCGCCGATGTGCCCGGCGACATCGAGATGGAAACGGTCGTCATCGGGCCGCCGCCGACGGTGGAAGTGTACCGCGTGACCTATCTTGGCGGCAAGATGGTCAGCCGCGAATATATGTACACGGACGAGTACGACGTGCCTCCGCCGCCGGAGGACGAGCATCCGAAACCGACCGCGGACGGCTCCGAGACCGAGCCTGCCCCCGCTCCGGCCCCGGCTCCGAGCCCCGCGCCGGAACCGGAGGCGGTTGCCGGACCGGCGGCCCCGCAGCCGTCTCCCGCTCCGTCCGCAATTCCTAAGAAAGCAGGGATTTTATGAACATGACACTGTTATCTCCGTACGCCGGAACGCTGCACCCGATTACCGAGGCGCCCGATCCGGTCTTCGCGGAAAAAATGCTGGGCGACGGTTTTTTCGTGACGCCTTCCACAGGCGAAGTCGTAGCTCCGGTGGACGGGGAAATCACCTACGTCGCGCCGACGAAGCACGGAATCCGTATCACGGCGGCGGACGGCACGAAGCTGACGCTGCATATCGGCACGGAGTCCGGCGAACTGAAAGGCGAAGGCTTTTCCGTTTTCGTGGAAACGGGCGCGAACGTGCGCAAAGGGGACAAGCTCCTGACCTTTTCCCCGGAGCTCCTGCGCCAAAATCCGAAAACGACGGATGCCTGCATCGTGCTTCTGGAGGAAATGGAGGACGGAAAGGAAGTCCGCCTGACAGCCTCCGGCGAAGTCGCCGCGCTCGCCCCCGTTGCGGAAATCGTATAAAAAACGCGGGGAGAAAGCTCCCCGCGTTTTTTGGACTTGTCCGGCGTTTCTTTCATCCATAGAGTTCCGGCCGCCTGTCGTGGAATTCGTCGATCGTGCGCTTGATTTCGTCCCGCGCGGCCAAGTCGATCTCGGCGGCCAGTATGGCCTCGCCGTCCCCGGCCTCGGCCAACCGCTCGCCCCACGGATCGATAATCGCGGAACGGCCGCCCAGCGGCATGCCGTTCGCGAACGCGCCGCTGCCGTTGACGGGCACGAAAAAAATCTGGTTCTCGATGGCGCGGGCGCGGCTCAAAACCCGCCAATGTTCGATACGGGCTGCGGGCCAAGCGGCGGGCAGGAACACGATTGCCGCGCCTTCCAGCGCGAGGCGACGGCAGAGCTCGGGAAACCGTAGGTCGTAGCAGATCATCACCCCGCAGGTTGCGCCGTCCAGTGAAAAGACGGCGATGTGGTCGCCTTTCCGGAAAAAACGGTCCTCCTTCGCCGGGGAAAACAGATGGCTCTTGTCGTAAGAAGCCACCGGCGCGCCGCTGCGGTCGAACACATAGCAGCGGTTCTCGGCGACCCCGGCTTCCCGGACGGCGACAGAGCCGCCGACGAGATTAACGCCATGTTCCCTGGCGAGCGACGAGAGAAGCGCCCGGGAACGTGCGCCGTCCTCGTCCAGATACGCTTCCAACGGACGCGGGAAAAACCCGATATCCCAAAGCTCTGGCAGCACCACCACATCGGGGGCATCCCCCATCGCGGCATCCATCATGCGCCGGAGCGTGGCTTCATTTTCCTCCCGCGCGCCGATGGCGACGGGCATCTGCAAAACGGAAATCTTCATGGCAATCCACCTCGGTTACAAGCATACCATAAACTTCACTCGAAAGGAAGAACCAATGGAACGTGTGCAGTATGATGTGGGCGATATCGTCCGCATGAAAAAACAGCATCCCTGCGGCAGCGATCTCTGGCGGATTACGCGCACGGGCATGGACTTTGGCATGAAATGCGAGGGCTGCGGCCACGCGGTGATGATCCCGCGGGCGAAATTCGAGCGCATGGCCCGCGCTATCGTGCGAAAAGCGGGGCAAAACGGCAATGGCTGACACGATGGCTCTGCCGATGCTGCCCGCTGTTTCCCGCCGCGCCTTTCTCTCCCTGAGCCTTCGCTCGCTGGCCGCTTGGGCCATCGGTACGCTCCTCGCGCCGTTGCGGCGCGCCGCCGCGAAAAGCGCGCCGACGCCGCGCTTTTTCCGCCGCGTCGTCACGGCGGACAACCGCGCCTCGGCCCTGATCGAATGGCAAACCGACGCGCTTCTCGATTCGCCCCGTTTCCTCTGGAAAGAAGTCGGCAAAAAAGAGGAAAAAGAAGCGGATGTCGATGTCAAATACATGGCGCTGGACGGCCACAACGTCCTCGTCTATCGCGCGCCCCTGCGCGGCCTCGCCCCGGGGCGGGACTACCAATGCCGGATGCTGGCTGCCGGGCGGGATGCGGCTTCCTTCTCCTTCCGCACGGATGACGGAAAAAACCTCAAAGCCTTGATTTTCCCCGATTCCCAATGCGACGGCTCCTATGACACTTGGGAGCGCGTTTCCGGCGACGCGTCGGCCAGGAACGCCGACGCCGCGCTCTGGGTGAACCTCGGCGACCTCGTGGACAACGGGGAAAGTTTTTTTCATTGGGAGGGTTGGCAGACCGCGACGGACGTTTCCCTCGGCGCGCGGGCTTTCGCCCCGGTCATGGGCAACCACGAATGCTACTCTTTGGATTGGCAGTACGCTCTCCCCGCCGCCTTCCTCGGCCTGTTCGCGACGCCGCCGAACGGCAGCGCGAAATATGACCGTTACTACTATTCCTTTGATTACGGCCCCGTGCATTTCACGGTGCTGAACACCCAACGCGAAGAGCTGGACAGCTTTCTCCCCGGCCTGTTCCGCGAGCAGGCCGCATGGCTCGCCCACGACCTCGCCCGGACAAAACAACCTTGGCGCGTCGCGCTGCTGCACCGGGACTTGATCAACTACGACGCAGCGCCGCCGTCGCCCGACGCGTTCGTCCGGACGCTGCTCCCGATTCTCGAAAAGAGCGGCGTGGACGCGGTCCTCACCGCCCACGCGCATGCCTATCGGCGACGGCGCATGACCGCGTGGCGCCAGGACCAGAACGGCGTCCTCTATATCCTTTCCGGCAACGCGGGCAACTGCTTCTACGACGTGCAACGGCACGCCATCGACGAAATCGCGCTGCCCAGCGACCTTTTGAACTACTTGACGCTGGAGGCCGACGAAAACCGCCTGACCTTTCGTTGCTTCCTGACCAACGGCATCCAAAAAGATTTCGTAACGCTCAGAAAAGCGCCGTCACCCGAAGAATAAAAAATTGCCCCGCCGATGCATCAGCGGGGCAATTTTGAAAATGGAGAACGACAACCATGAACAAGAACCTTTTTTATGCCGTATCCCGCCGCCGCTTCCTCGCCATGATGGGCGGCGGCCTCCTGTCCCTCGCGGCGGGTTGCGCCGCCGCGCCGCCGAAGCCGCCCGCGCCCATCAAAAAAGCCGCGCGGATCCTCACCGGCGACACCTCCATGGACGCGGGCTTCCTGCGCCAGATCATCACCGCCGACAGCCGCGTGTCCCGCACCGTCATGTGGCAGTCCGACGACCCGCAGGACAACGCCGAAATCGTCTGGCGCGTCGCGAACGACAAGGACGCGGAAATCTTTTCCGCCCCCGCGAAGCAGGAGCACTACACCGACGACGGGCAAAACGTCTACCTGCACACCGCACGTCTCGAAAACCTCGCGCCGGGGACGGCCTATGAATACCGCGCCATCGCCGGAGACGAAGGCACGGACTGGACGCCGCTTTCCACCGAAAACGGCGGTGCCTTCAAAGTGCTGATCTTCCCCGACTCCCAGTCCAGCGACTACACCGACTGGAAAAATCTCGCGCAGGACGCCTTCCGCCGGAACCCCGATGCCGCCTTTTTCACAAACCTCGGCGATATCGTAGACAACGGAGAGGAGCACAGCCAATGGGACGCGTGGTTCGACGCCGTCGAGGACTTCGCCGAAAAAATCCCCTTCGCGCCGGTCATGGGCAACCACGAAACCTACGACAAAAAGTGGGAAGTCCGCCTGCCGTTGGCCTACCTCGCGCTCTTCGCCCCGCCGGAAAACGGCAGCCAAAACTTCCTCCGCTACTATTACTCCTTCGACTTCGGCGACGTGCATTTCACCGTCCTGAACACCCAATGGGGCGAAACGAACGACCTGCGCCCCGGCCTGATGGAAGAACAACTCGCGTGGTTGCCAAACGACATCGCCGCCTCCGACAAAAAATGGAAACTCGTCCTGCTGCACAAAGACGTGCTGCAATACCGGATCGGAAGCCGCCCCGAGCGACAGGAGGGCTTCAGCGAATTCGGCCGGGTCTTCATGCCTCTCTTCGACGACCTGGGCGTGGACGCGGTTCTCTCCGCCCACCTCCACACCTACAGGAACCGGGGCCACATCAAAGACTTCCGACGCGACCCCAACGGCCCCCTCTACATCCTCACCGGAGTCGCCGGAAACGTCCGCTACCCCGGTCTCTGGATCGACCACGCCTTGGACGAGACCGTCGCCCCCCAACCGGAAACCGACAACTACCTGACTCTGGAAGCCGGCAAAGATGCCCTGCGCTTCCAATGCTTCCTGCCGGACGGGGCGATTATCGACGACGCAACGATCCAAAAATAGTTGCTCTCAAAGGATATCTGTCCGGTACCATATTACGATGCGAGCGAAACCAATCGTCAAAACAAAATCCTCTTTCCTCCCTCCCGGCGCGAACGATGGCGGCATATCGCAGAAGGAAAACCATCTATTATGGCGATGGAGGTGGCACCCGACAGGCCGGTTTTGCCCATGGCATCGTTGGTCCAGCGGGACAGGACGGGCTCCGGGGATTTCTCGTTGCATCGGAGGAGGCAACAATACCAAGAAGCGCCAAACGGTGCACAGTCCAGCATTGACGGCTGTTGCACAAAATGTTAGAATTTTACACGCAACAAAGAAATATCTACAATACTTCGACAAGGACGGTCCTATTGAATGAAAGAATCCTTACCCTCCATGGAACATGACACAAAACTGCCGGAACTGACGCTGCGGGGGATGCTGCTAGGCGCGGTGCTGACGGTTATCTTCACCGCCTCCAATGTTTATCTGGGCTTGAAAGCCGGCCTGACGTTTTCCTCCGCCATTCCGGCCGCTGTGATTTCCATGGCGGTGCTTCGCATGGCGAAGGGCTCCAATATCTTGGAAAACAATATGGTGCAGACGCAGGCGTCCGCGGCGGGAACCTTGGCCGCCCTCATTTTTATCATACCGGGCCTGCTGATGATCGGGTATTGGCAGGAATTTGAGTTTTGGCAAACCCTTTTGGTATCCGCTTGCGGCGGGTGCCTCGGGGTGCTGTTCACCATCCCCTTGCGGCGCACTATGGTCGTGCACAGCGATTTGCCCTATCCGGAAGGCAGGGCCGCCGCCGAAATCCTGAAGATGGGAGACGCTTCCACGGGGAACGCTTCCGGCGGGACAAAAGAGCTCTTGTGCGGAAGCGGCATCGCCGGCATCGTCGCGTTTCTCACCAGCGGATTGCAAGTCCTGACGGGAGAGCTTTCTCTATGGTTTCCTGTGGGACGGGGCATCACACAGCTTTCGCTCGGATATTCTTCCGCATTGGTGGGCGCGGGATATTTGATCGGCATAGCCAGCGGGCTGGCGTTGCTTGTCGGTATTTTTCTGGCATGGGGCATCATGATCCCGTATTTCACGATGACGGGGATTCCCTCGGACGGGCAGGCCATGCAGCAATTCGCCCAGTCGTGCTACACCGACAAGGTTCGCCTGATTGGCGCCGGCGTCATGGGCGTCGCCGCAATCTGGACGCTCCTGAAGATGTCCCGCAGTGTCATGGACGGAATCAAGGAGTCAATCCGTTCGGCCCGAAAGACAGAGCAGGAACAGGCACTGCACCGCATGGATACGGATATGTCCTTTTCCTCCGTTCGGCTGATTTTTGGCGTCACGGTTTTGGGATTGCTGGGGACCGAGTCGCCTTTGGCTCTGGCGGGCGCGGAATTTCACGATACGGCGCAAACTTTGGGGCTCCTGGCATTCCTCGCCATCTTGTCGGTTTTCGGGAAAATCGTGCTGAAAAAATAGGGCATTCTTTTGGCG
Source organism: Schwartzia sp. (in: firmicutes) (assembly GCA_017480545.1). GTDB lineage: Bacteria > Bacillota > Negativicutes > Selenomonadales > Selenomonadaceae > RUG12372. The sequence continues at coordinate 67,339 of JAFVAI010000012.1, forward strand.
CCAACGCACCGCTGGTACAATGAAAATCCGGGAAATTGTGCTGCACTTTCTTTTGCGAAGGCCACTAAAATTTCGGGAGGGAATCACATTGGCATCCGGCATTTTGCTTCTTGGCGGGTTTGTGCTTTTTGCCCCCTGATGGTGGCGCGCGTCCTGCCGACTCTTTTGGTTCTTCCCATCATGGCGGCTGAAGGAAATGAAAGTGAAAGACAAACCATAACCAAAAACACGCGGATCGAACATTCGATATAGCGTGTTTTTTTGCGATTTTATAAAAAATTCCGGCGTTTCCGAAAGGCGTATCGGAAACGCCGGAATTTTTGTAAACAAAAACACGCTTCATCAAACGGTCTGCGATGAAGCGTGTTTTTTATGTTACGCCTCCGTCAACTTTTGGTACCTCTTGAGCGGTAGGCCGTGTCCAATCAGGCTTCGCCCCCGGCTCGGCCATACGAAGCCCATGATAACCCAAAATCTCTACACTCATATAACGATTTAGGGTGCATCGTTATGTGAGTTGAAGCATCAATCCCTGTTCAGAAATTTTAATACCCGTTCACGAAACAACTTGTAATATGGACGCTCCATCAACATTGCATGAGCGGCTCCGTCCACAATTGCCAATTCTGAAGCTTTTTGATTTTGCAGCGATTTATACGCCTCTTCGCACAAATCGGCAGACACATAAGGGTCTTTGGAACCGACGATTATCAGTACGGGGGCTTTTATGTTCTTTGTCGGAATAAGTCGCACGCTCTTGTCAACAAGCAAGTCTCGTCTTCCGCCGTTAGGGCTCGTATCTCTATCGTAGTGCCAAGCATTATCGATATAAGTGCTTGCCACCGGCTTTTCCACGATGTCAAAGTTTATGTTTCCATTAGGTTTCCTCTGAAAATCTGAGGCAGCAGTACCCCATGTATTTTTATGAAAAGGTTCCCTCACATTTTGCTCACCAAGCCCCGCCACTATAGGCGCATAAAGCACAAGGCGATGCACCATCTCCGGATGCTTGGCGGCAAAACGACCGCTGGTCACAGTTCCCCAACTCCAGCCCAAAATATCCATAGACGAAATATTGTTTCGCTTCAATATGCATCTCACAGCCGATGCAATGTCTTCTGCTGCATAATCCGAATTTGGCATAAATCCGTCCTTGACACTGCCGGAATTTCCAAAACCCGCAATATCGAGCAACCATACCTCAAATCCATGTTTTGCAAAGTATCGTGCCAGACTGTAATCCTTGTAGTCAACATCAAATTCATGGGAAGAAAATGTTACACCGTGCACGAACAAAATTGGACGTTTTATCTTTCCATCTTGTTCTATGTAACGCTCCAAATGCAGCGGCACTTCATTCCTTTCCAAAGGGATGGTTTCCCTAATGATTTCCGCCGCTTGAACCGGAGACAAGCATAAAAGGTTCAACAGTAGGCAGACCGAAAGACTGAGCCAAGCCAACTTTTTCACATAAATCTCTCCTTCCTGCTTAATTTTTTTATATTCTACCATAACCCTCCTCGCTCCTGCTTAGGAAAATAAAAAAATGGCGCAGAGCCGAAGCCCTGCGCCGCAAGTCTCATCAAGCCTGTATCTCCGTGCCATCCCGGAAGGTGACCGTCATCCAATTCTCAAATCGCCCAAAGCCCTTCGCGTCGCGCACGAAGTCCTTCCTCCCCGTAGCGTTGGAAGATTGCTGTGAGAGTATCCATCATTTTTTGCTTGTCCTCGGGAAGATGCCCAAAGATGGGCGTAATGATAGAAGCGTTGGTCGCATCAATGATTGTCTCAATTTCAAGACGGGAAAGAAAGGCTTGGAGTTCTTTGATGCGTTCGGCCTCCGTAGCTTCAACAAAAGTGCCGTTTTTCACATCTGCCATGAGCGGGGTGTCGGGAAAAAGAGTAAGTCCCGCCGCCATAACCCGGAACGGCGTGAGCTGATTGATGACGTCCGCTGTCTTTTCCGCATGGGAGAGACCGTAGCCGTGCCCGCCAAGACCACTCAAGAAAATGACGGCATAGTCCATGCCCGCTTTGGTAAGCTTGCCCAACTGCTCTATGATGTCCTTGGCTTCGTAACCCTTGTTCATGCGCTTCAGCACAGCATCATCGCCGGATTCAATGCCAAATACGAGACGGTCATAGCCCATCTGCCGGAGCACCTTGATTTGCTCAACCGACTTGTTCTTTACGCTGTCCACACGCCCATAGCCGCCGATGGATTCGACAAATGGCAAGTATTCGTGAATAAGCTCGGCAACGGTTTTCAGCTTATCGAAAGTCAGCAGGAAGGGATCGGCTCCTTGCAACCAGATGCGCGGGAAAGATACGCCATAATTCTTGAGTTCCTGCAAATCCTCCTTGACCTCGTCCAATGGCGATACGCAAAAGGGCGCATTCTTGTAATAGGTGCAGAACCGACAGGCATTATGGGAACAGCCGGAAGTTATTTGCAGGAAAACACTGTTTGCCTCATAAGGCGGACGTACAACGGTACTGGCAAAATGCATGATACAACACTCCATAATAAATCTATATATCGCTTTTTTTGGATATATATGTTTTTTAGAAAAGGGCAGTTTATTCTGCCCTTTCACAGTTCGCTCTTGACATACTCGCCAAACTCACGGATTGTTTCTTCATTGCGTTGGTAGTATGTCCACTTGCCTATGCGCTCGGCTTTCAATAGCCCGGCGCGCTGAAGAATGTCAAGATAATGGGACACCGTGGACTGGGAAATCCCCGCTTTCTCCTGAATGCTACCTACGCACACGCCTCCCGTCCATGTGCTGCCATCCGGCAGATGCAGTCCTTGCGGCGGGAAATGCTTTTCCGGCTCTTTCAACCATTCCATGATATTCAAGCGTATCTCGTTCGCCAAGGCTTTGTAAATTTCTAATGTGTTCATGCCTACATTATATCTTGCTTTCGCGATATGTCAATACATATTTTTTCAATTTGTCAAATTCCACGCTAACCGCTGATTGAAAAATTTAATCAGCGGACGCGTGCTTTGCACGCTACATCGAATAGCCTGCGATGAAGCGTGTTTTATGTCACGCCTCCGTCAAGTCTTGGTACATCTCCAAAAGCGCCGCCACAATCTCCGGCTCGGCCATGCTTGCCTTGAAGCCATA
>JAFVAI010000002.1 GCA_017480545.1 Schwartzia sp. (in: firmicutes)
GCCCACGCCGGGTCTTTTTCCGTCATGCTGCGTCAGATGCCGTTCGACGTAGCGATGCTACGCCTTCGCGGCATCTTCCTTGCCTGACGAAAAAATCCCTCGGCGTGGCCTCGAATTGACTTATTCGTCGTTTCCTTAAAAATTGCCAATATCCTTGCCCTCCCCTTGCGGGGAGGGGGGACCGCGTTAGCGGTGGGTGAGGTGGCAACAATGTTGCGTTTGTAACCCTCGTTACGTTTTAACACCTCATCCGTCGCGCTTCGCGCGCCACCTTCCCCTCCAGGGGAAGGCAAGAATCAATCAAGACATATATAGACGAGGCAGACATTCAATAATTTGCGGGAGTGGTTCGATGATTTGGGTACGGGCGTATGTTGTCTTTTGGATGTGCTTTTGCGCGTATTATTTGTTTCATTTTCTGCGTACGGCGCGGGATGACGCGGACGGCTTGGAAAACGAGCTGTCCGATGAGAATATTGTCCGCACACTGGATATGTTGCGGGCGGCTCTTTCCCCGCAAGCAATCCTTTGCATGGCCGGCGTGATGTGCTTGTTTCTCATGGCGTTGGACGCCGCCGGATTCATTCTGGTATTCACGCATACGATGCTTCGGTCTTGGGAGCTTGGCGTGTTCCTCGTCGCGGCTGTCGCGGCAATTTATGACCACATCAGCGGCGCAGCGTTCCTGACAGGCAGTCTCCGCACGATGGTCTGCTCGGACAAGCCGAGCGCCGTCCTTGTCCGGTATTTAGGCATATATCGGCCGCAACGCACATGGAAGGCCTACGCCGCAGGGTACGGGAAACTGATCGTGTCGGTCTATGGTGCGCTTTGGGCTTGCTTCGGATAAAACGGAGACGGTTGATGATGGGAAAATGATTGACGCGGGAGGCGTTTGGAGCATTTTTCCATTGGAAAATTGCAACGCCGATGGGGCATAGCGGAGCGGTACAAGACGCGAAGGCGGGAACCCGCAATGGCAAAGGTGGGAGAGAAGCCATTGGGCATAGGGAGCGCCCCATGAACAGGAGGCCAAGCGACAAGGCGCTGATTCACGCCGCGTGTCCCGCCTTTGATCCGGTTGTTCGCGCCGCGTATGAAGGAAACCATCGTCAGGCAAGGAAGATGCCGCGAAAGCGTAGCATCGTTAAGGAAACGACGAATAAGTCAAGTCGTGACCCTGCCGAGGGATTTTTTCGTCAGGCAAGGAAAAGCGCTTGAAGGCGTAGCATCGCTACGTCGAAAGCGCTTTGACGCAGCATGGCGGAAAAAGACCCGGCAGGGGCGCGGCGGGACTTGTTCGGCGTTTCCTTAAAAACACAGGAACGCATGATACGGGGGAATCCGCATGAAGAAAAGCGAGCCGAAACGCGCGCCCGCGCCGCAGCATATCACAGTGCGCGGCGCACGGGTGCACAATCTGAAAAATATCGACGTGGAAATTCCGCTGGGGAAGCTGACCGCCATCGCGGGGGTGTCCGGCTCCGGCAAATCTTCGTTGGCCCTCGGCACACTTTACGCCGAAGGCTCGCGCCGCTATATGGAGGCGCTGTCCACCTACACGCGGCGGCGCATTTCCCAAGCGGGAAAAGCGGACGTGGACGAGGTGCGCCATGTGCCCGCCGCCCTCGCGCTCAGGCAGCGTCCGGGCGTTCCCGGGGTGCGCAGTACCTTCGGCACGGCCTCGGAGCTCTTGAACAGTTTGCGATTGCTCTTTTCCCGCCTCGGCAGCCACCCCTGCCCCAACGGACATTTGGCGAAGCCGAGCATGGCTGTGGCGCTGATGCAGCCGACGCGCTGCGAGACTTGCGGCGAGGAATTTTACGGCCCCGGCGCCGAAACGATGGCCTTCAATTCCGACGGCGCCTGCCCGACCTGCGGCGGCACGGGCGTCCACCGCGTCGTGGACGAGTCCACGCTGGTGCCGGACGAGTCGCTCTCCATCGACGAGGGCGCCGTGCTGCCCTGGCAGACGCTGATGTGGTCGCTGATGAAGGACATCGCACGGGAACTCGGTGTGCGGACGGACGTGCCTTTCCGCGAGCTGACCGAAAAGGAGCGTGAAATCGTGTTCCACGGCCCGGCGGTCAAGCACCACATGGTCTACCAAATCCAAAAGACCGGCGCGGCGGGGGAGATGGATTTCACCTACTTCAACGCCATTTACACGGTGGAGAACGCCCTTTCCCATGTCAAGGACGAAAAGGGCATGAAGCGCGTGGAAAAATTCCTGCGGGTCGGCACCTGCCCGGACTGCCACGGCACACGGCTCTCGGAAACGGTGCGGAGGTCGCGGCTGGCGGGAAAGAATCTCGCCGAGGCGACGGCCATGACGCTGGACGCGCTGATCCCGTGGGTGAAATCCGTGCCGGGGTCGCTGCCGGAGGAGCTTCGCCCCATGGCGAAAAATATCATCCAGTCGTTCCTTGACAACGCGAAGCGGCTGAAAGATTTGGGTCTCGGCTACCTCTCCCTTGATCGGGCCAGCAGCACCCTTTCCAACGGCGAGCGCCAGCGGGTGCAGTTGGCGCGGGCGGTGCGGAACGAGACGACGGGCGTGCTCTATGTGCTGGACGAGCCGAGCATCGGCCTGCACCCGTCGAACCTCGAAGGGCTGATGAACGTGATGGACAGTCTCGTTGCCGACGGCAACACAGTGGTGCTGGTCGATCACGACGTGCAGGTTTTGAAGCACGCGGACTATATGATCGAGATGGGGCCGCTGGCGGGCAGCGACGGCGGCACGGTCATCGCCCGGGGCAGCGTCGCGGAGGTCGCGAAAAACGAAGCGTCGAAAATCGCGCCGTTTCTCACGGGGAAAACGAAAATCCTGCGGGAGCGTGTCGATAAGAAGGATTTGTTTGCCAAAGGGCGGATCCGTTTGGAGACACTGCCGCTTCACACCGTGCGCGCGCTTTCCGTGGAAATCCCGAAGGGGCGGCTGACCGCCGTGACGGGCGTGTCCGGCTCCGGAAAGACCACGATGGTATTGGAAAGCCTGATTCCCGCGCTCCAAGCGCAAATCGAAGGAAAAAAGCTTCCGCCGCACATCAAAACGGTGGAGGCGGACGGAATCGCCCGCGCGAATCTCATCGACGCGACGCCCATCGGCATCAATATCCGTTCCACGTTGGCAACCTACAGCGGTGTGTTGGACGACCTTCGCAAGCTCTTCGCCGGGACGAAGGAGGCCAAGGCGCAAAAGCTCGGCGCGGGAGCCTTTTCCTACAACACGGGGAAACTCCGCTGCCCGACCTGCGACGGCACGGGGCAAATTTCCCTCGACGTGCAGTTTCTGCCGGACGTGACAATTCCCTGCCCGGACTGTCTTGGCGCGCGCTACGGAAAAGACGCGGAAACGATTCGCTGGACGCCAAAACAATCGCAGGCGTCCTACACGCTCCCCGAGCTCATGCAGATGACCGTCCGGGAGGCGATGCCGCTCTTCGCCGCGTCGAAAAAGATTTACAACAAGTTAGCCGTCCTCGACGGACTGGGTCTCGGCTACCTGACCCTCGGCGAGGACACCCCCGCGCTTTCCGGCGGAGAAGCCCAACGGCTGAAGCTGGCCGCCGAGATGGGAAAGACACAGGAGGACGCGGCCTTCGTTTTTGATGAACCCACCATCGGGCTGCACCCGCTGGATGTGCAAGTGCTGCTCGGCGTCTTTCACCAGTTGGTGGAGGCAGGCGCCACGGTCGTTGTCATCGAACATGATCTGGATGTCATCAAAAACAGCGACTATGTCATCGACATGGGGCCGGGCGGCGGCGAAGCGGGGGGACGGATTGTCGCCCACGGCACACCGGAGGAGGTCACCGCGTCGAGGGAAAGCGTCACGGGACGATATATCGCGAGGGAATATGAAAATATGACTTCGGCCATTGAAACTCGCGATTGTTTCTTGCAGAAACCGTGTTATGCCAATAATTCAGGAAAACGGCATCGCGTTTTATAGCGGCCGGAGCAATACCAAGGATCCAAGCACGAAAACAACAGGAAGGCGAGGTATTCACCATGAAAATCAAAACACCATTCCGCGCCGCCGTTCAACGGCAGGAGATTCCTTTTTCCGCGTTGGATGGCGTTCGCGTAGGGAACGCGCAGGACGATGCTGGGCTGACCGGGGTGACGGTGCTTTGTTTTCCCGACGGGGCGAAGACCGGCGTAGATATTCGCGGGGGCGGGCCCGCTTCCCGGGAGACGCCGGTGCTGGACCCGACGAAGGAGGATATCGGGATCCACGCCATCGTATTTTCCGGCGGCAGCGCGTACGGGCTGGCCGCGTCCGACGGGGTGATGCGTTGCTTGGAGGAAAACGGTGTCGGCTATGATACCGGGTTCGCCCTTGTGCCGTTGGTGGTGCAGAGCTGCATTTACGATCTGTCCTACGGCAGCGCGTCGGCGCGCCCGGATGCCGCCATGGGGTACGCGGCCTGCGAGAACGCGCTTCGGGAAAACCGTCCCGTCAGCGGCTCCGTGGGCGCGGGTACGGGCGCGACGGTGGGAAAGTTCTGCGGCATGAACCGCTCCATGAAAGGCGGTATCGGGTATGCCGCGATGCAAATCGGCGAATTGAAGTTGGGCGCGGTGGTGGTCGTCAACGCGCTGGGGGATGTGTATTCGACGGGCGGCGAAAAAATTGCTGGGCTGATGGACGAGAGCCGCACGGAGTTTTGCGACAGCGTGGAGGAGCTTTACCGCGTTTCCGTCCCGCAGGATCTGTTTTCCCGGACGAATACCACCATCGGCGCCATCGTCACCAACGGGAAATTCGACAAGGCGCAGCTCACGCGCATCGCGGCCCAGGCGGGCAACGCTTACGCCCGCGCTATCCGCCCGGTGGGAACGCTGGCGGACGGGGATACGGTGTACGCGTCTTCCTGCGGGGTGCCGGTGGCGGCGGACGTAAATATGGCGGGAACGTTGGCGGCGGAGGTCATGGCGAAGGCGATTGCTGACGCGATTGCTTCGTCGAAGATGGACGACGCCGAATATTTGTCGCACTGTCTGGCCTTGCCCGCGCGATGAGGGAGCCGTCATGATTCTCAGCGCCAGCCGCCGCACGGATATTCCCGCCTTTTTCCCCATGGAATACGCCGCGAAACAGCCCCGCCCAAACACCCATAATCCCATATACGCAAAAACAAACGCCCTCTATGAGGAGCAATATGCCCGTGGCATGTTGCTCCTCATACCGCAGGCATGGCGGAAGGAGTTTAGACCCTTTACTTTTTTGCCGCGATTCACCCAAAAACCTTTACTTTTTTGGGCTTCACAGCCGGAAAAGTAAAAGGTTTGATCATAACCGTATCCCGCTTACGGTTGGAAAGACTTGCGGGGGTTTTCGATTGTCATGCTTTGTGGTATCATATCATCTCGCCAAATCTTATACTTCTGTTTTTGACATTATAGAATTTGATAAACCTATGTCAAAAAATTCGAAAACACAAAACCGTTTCTCGATAAAGCATATTTTGATTCATAAACTGCGACGACAGTATCCGTTGCGATTGTCTCATACTTATCTCATGCAAATAAGCGATATATATCGAAAATATGTTCGCGACTTTAAACTTTAATATGTATCGAAACAATATAAATTTTGATCAGGAATAGCAAGGAGTACAATAAATGGAGAAATTTAATGCCATTGATCTCTTCTGTGGAGCAGGGGGTCTATCGCTTGGATTCCAACAAGCGGGGTTCAACATACTTGTCGGAGTAGATAATGATCAAGCTGCTTTAGATACATTTGAATATAACCATAAAGGCGCCATTGGATTAAATGCGGATCTTTCAATGCAAGAAACCTTTGAACTCATACTAAAGACAGCAGGAGACAGAAATATTGATGTAATTATTGCGGGGCCTCCCTGTCAAGGATTTTCTTTAACTGGTCCAAGAAATTTCGATGATCCTAGAAATCAATTATATCTCGCAGTCATTGAAATGGTAAAACAGTATCAGCCGAAAGGATTCATCATCGAGAATGTTCCCGGAATGGCAAATATGTATGAAGGATTGGTAAAAGAAGAAGTCCTGAGAAGGTTCAAAGAGATGAATTATAATATTGATTGCAAGATATTGAAAGCCTGTGATTATGGGGTGCCTCAGATGCGAAAAAGGCTTATCTTTATGGGGGTCAGAAACGACATCGGTGAGCCTAATTTTCCAAATCCTGTATTTGGTTCTGGAACAGAAAAACCCTATAGAACTTGCAGAGATGCTATCTCAGATTTGCCCCCTAGAATAAATGAGATAGGCAAGAATGAAGATATATATTCAGGGCCGGCATTAACTGAATATCAGAAAATGATGCGTGGAAATTGCTCAGTTCTTTATAATCATGTGGCAACAGACCACAAACCGTTTGTAAAAGAAACTATCGCCTTGGTTCCAGAGGGGGGGAACTATAAAAATCTGCCTGCAGGAGTTGGTGAAAGCAGAAAGTTTCACATGGCATGGACAAGACTTGATGGAAATGCTCCCGCAAGAACGGTAGATACAGGGCATAGAAATTTGTTTCATTACGAATTAAACCGAATTCCGACCGTAAGGGAAAGTGCCCGGATACAATCCTTCCCTGATGATTTTGTTTTTAAAGGAACCAGAACGAAACAGGATCGTCAGGTTGGTAATGCAGTGCCACCTTTACTGGGACAAGTGCTTGCAGAAGAATTATTGAAGATATTTGAGAAGAGATGCTCCAATGCTTAATACGATTGATTTGTTTGTAGGATGTGGAGGCCTGACTGAAGGGTTTGAGCAATCTGGAAAGTATAAAATGCTTGGCGCTGTCGAATGGGAACCATCACCTGTCCAAGAGCTTCGAAATCACATGAGGACTAAACGGGGCATATTGGACGCGGAGCAACGAATTCTTCAATTTGATATTCAAAGGACAGATGAACTATTCAGCGGTTGGAATGATGAAAAATTCGGGATATCTCACGGCCTTGATGAACTGATTGGAAATCAAAAGTTAGATATTATAATTGGCGGGCCTCCCTGCCAGGCGTATTCAGTAGCCGGAAGAATACGGGATGAACATGGGATGCGTGAGGATTACAGAAACTATTTATTTGAATCCTATCTTAAAGTTGTCCAACACTATAAGCCCAAAGCATTCGTTTTTGAGAATGTTCCCGGTATTTTATCTGCAAAACCGGGGGATGGTTCTGTCAGAATTATTGGCTTGATTCAGAAAGCCTTTGCTGATGCAGGGTATGCTGTTTTATGTGACCTGAGCAAAGCCGTAATTGATATGACGGACTATGGAGTACCACAGAATAGAAAAAGAATTATTATACTTGGTCTTTCTAAAGAGACTTATGGAGACAGGGCTGACGATATCGTAAAGTCTTTCTATTTTTCATATCTCCCAGAATATAAGGTTGAAATAAAAACTACTGTCAGGAACGCTATAGGAGATCTTCCAAAATTATTACCGTTGGATAAGATTTCTTCTTTTGAAGGCCGTAAGCTATCACACAGCTTGCCAGTCCCCATGCTAAACGGCCATATATCCCGTTTCCACAATAAGCGGGATATTGAACTTTTCAGATTACTGGAGGAAGACATCGCATCGGGAAGAAAAGAATACACAGGTACAGAAACCTTGAAGGAACTATACACTCGGCTGACTGGAAAAACATCCAATGTACATAAATACTATGTTCTGCGATGGGATGAACCGAGCAATCTGATTCCTGCTCACTTATTCAAGGATGGGTTGCGGCATATTCATCCTGATCCTAATCAGGCTAGAACCATAACCGTCCGGGAAGCTGCGCGACTTCAAACATTCCCGGATGACTATGAGTTCAACTGCAGTCAAACAGATGCTTTTAAAATGATTGGCAATGCAGTTCCACCGCTTTTTGCAAAAAAACTCGCCAATGCCATTTACCATTTGATTCAAGAAAATTAGGAGGATGAATCATGAAGTATTATCTTAAACGCCTTGGCCCTCAAGAGTTAGGCAGTGTAAGAAATGGAAAAACTCAACGAGGAAGGTATATCTATATTTCAAAAGCCAATCGGGTGTTGGATCTTTTCCCGCCCCTTTCAAGGACAGTCACAAACGACTCCTCGATTATTCCGATTATTCCACTATATGAAAAACCGGCAAAAAAGGTTTACTGCAACTTCATATACCACAATGACAAGTTTAATGTTGACGGAGGGACCAGAAACGAGTATCGGATTTATAGCAACAATGCACTCGAAGAAGGGACTCTCTTATTTCAGACAAATGATATACTGATATTTCGCCCGGAGAAAGCGTCTGCTCTGCAAAAGGATATAATCCCAGAGAATATCCCTGAATATGCAGTTGCGGAACCAAAAGTATATTTCCTTTACAGATGCTTTGAAAGTAATTCTCTGCTATATAAAAGGTGCAATGAACTTATAGAAGAATCTGAAATAAGGGGAAATGGACACGCTGTCTACGAGGGCATGCTTGAAGAAGTTGAAAAAGAAATAGCGGAACTTCGAGATAAGAGCCTTGATGAAATGGATACGGTGATTGATGCCACTGTAACAGCAAAAGTTCAAACTGGTGATATGAATGCAATGGCCAGTTTGTTCAACAGGGATTCTTTCAGAGATTTTGTAATGACTGGATATAACTATAAATGCGCAATCACAGGAAACGTAATTCGGTATGGCTCTTTCATGAACCTTGAAGCCGCCCATATCTGGCCAAGATCACATAACGGGTTATATTTGCCGAGCAATGGAATAGCGCTTTGCAGAGATATGCACTGGGCTTTTGACAAAGGCATGTTTACAGTAGACGACAATTTCAGAGTAATTGTTCATCAAGAGATTGAAAGCGAGTATCTTAAACAGTATAACAATAAGCAATTGTTTATCCCTGAGAATCCTTTCTTCCGGCCTGACATAAATAATCTGCGTTACCACAGATCAAATATTTATGGATTGTTTAAAACTTCCGGATCATTAGCAAAGGCAACGGGCTATTATGGTAATGTAACATCAGTGTCAGGCATGACGACAGAAACGCCCAAAAAGTGAGGCGAATTATATGAATGTTTTAAACCTCGCACAAAGGCGCAAAAATTTTTCGCATTTCGTCAAAAAGCCCGGCCAATCGAAAGTTGACGTGGGCCGGGCTTTTATACTTTATCTATATCAAATAGAAAGTTTCTCTTTTTCATTCCCGCATCGAAAGGAGCCTCTCTATGATTCTCAGCGCCAGCCGCCGCACGGATGTTCCCGCCTTTTTCCCCATGGAATACGCCGCGAAACAGCCCCTGCCCAAACACCCATAATCCCATATACGCAAAAACTCCCGCAAAGCCGACGCCTTGCGGGAGTTTGATTTTGCACAGCCTCCCTCTATGACGGAGGGAGTTTATATTACTCTCTGTTAAGATTTTTAAATCTTTACAGAGAGTGTCTGATGTCCCAGAGCAAAATTTTCATTTAAAATTTGGGTCTGGGATAAGTATTAGGCCCTTTACTTTTTTTCATCATTTGCCTCAAAACCTTTACTTTTTCCGTTCCATGGAATAAAATAAGTAAAGGGAAGGAGCGCACGCCATGATCTCTTACGGACCTCTCAACGAACAACTGAAAGCGGCAGGACTGACAAAAACCGCATTGGCAGCGGAACTCGGCATTTCCTCCCGCACCATCGCGAAAATCGCCAAAGGGGAAAAGCTGTCAAAGAAAACGCTGGAAAAAATCGCCGCCCGCCTCGGCTGCGGCGCAAGCAAACTTTGCCGCGAAATTTCGGACAACCCAATTTTGCAAACCCTGCGGGACGAGAAAGAAGCGGGGATTTCCGGCGGCCTCTACCATGAACTGCAAGTCCGCATGACCTACAACTCCAACCACATCGAAGGCAGCCGACTGACCGAGGCGCAAACGCGGATGATTTTCGAGACCGAAACCATCCCTGCCGGGGACGGCGTTCTCGTGGACGACGTTTTGGAAACCGTCCACCACTTCCGAGCCATCGACTATGTGATCGACACGGCGGAAGACCCGCTGACGGAAAAAATCATCAAGCGCCTGCACTTCATCCTAAAACACGACACGAAGGACGCGCGTCTCCCGTGGTTCGCCGTTGGCGACTACAAAAAAAGGCCGAATCTCGTCGGCGGACGGGAAATGACAAAACCGGAGGATGTGCCGGTGCGAATGAAAGCGCTGCTCGAAATCTACAACGCACGCGAATCCGTCACGCTCCAAGACATTATAGAATTACACGCGAAGTTCGAGCATATTCACCCGTTCCAAGACGGAAATGGCCGGGTGGGGCGTCTCATCGCGCTGAAAGAATGTTTGCGGCATAAGATTGTCCCCTTCCTTATCGAGGACGCGAAGAAACACTTCTATTATCAAGGGCTGGCCGAATGGCCGAAAGAAAAAGAGCGCCTGACCGACGTTTGCCTCGACGGACAGGATACGGTTAAACGATTGTTGGATATGTTAGAGATAGAACATAGGTGAACAAGGAGTATTTTCGTTAATCATCGTTTATGGTATGATATCCAAAGAGGGAGATGGCATCATGAAATCCTTGGAGTTGGAACCTACAAAAGAAAATATTATAGAAACATTAAAAAATAACATACTGGATAGAAATAAAGACGTTTGGTATTTGGCACGGCTTTGTGATGCACAAGAAGGCAAATGCTCTATCGCGTTAAACGCAAAATGGGGAAGTGGGAAAACATTCTTTGTCAAGCAAACAAAACTGCTTATAGAAGCAATGAATTCTTCATTTAACACACTTTCTGACAAAGAACAGAGGTTAATAAAGGAAGCTTTTTCATCATATCTTCAACGAAAGAAAGAAACAACAAAATTTCTGCCACAAGTTTGTGTATATTATGATGCATGGAATAATGACAATGACAACGACCCGATCTTGTCATTGATATTTGAAATTGTACGAAGCTCTACTGTTGATTATGATTTCAAAGGGGACACAAGTTGCATAAACATACTATCCAATTTAGTAGATGTTGTTACGGGCAGGAATGTAAAAGCCTTTTTTCAATCATTACAAGGCACAGATCCTTTAATGAAACTAAAAGAGCAAAAAGAAATTCACATCATGGTTGAAGAATTTCTAAATGATCTTTTATTGGATCGTGGAACCCGACTTGTAATTTTCATTGATGAATTGGATAGATGCAAGCCAAGTTATGCAGTACAGCTTTTAGAACGTATAAAGCATTATTTCACTAATGACAAAATTACATTTGTGTTTTCAGTAAATCTTGAAGAATTGCAGCATACAATTCGTCATCATTATGGTGAAGGATTTGATGCGTGTAGATATTTGGACAGATTTTTTGATTATCGCGTCTCACTTCCTCCGACCGATATGACTCAATATTATCAGGAGATAGGCCTTCGACATACTTCTCATTTGTATGAAGCAACTTGTAAAACAGTTATGGATTATTATTCCTTTGGATTGCGTGAAATGAATAAATATTATCGCATGACAAGAGTGGCCGCAGCAAAACCAGCCCATAATAAACAAATTTTACGGTTTGCGGATGAAGAAGGGCTACAACTTTTATTCTGCGTTATCGTTCCTATTATGCTTGGGGTGCAAATGGCAGATATCCACTTATATGATGCCTTTATAAACGGCAAAGATTCTACTCCCTTACTTGAAATATTAAAAGCTAACAAATATCTATCCGAAAAATTTAGGGATTACTTGTTTACTCAATCGGAATTAGTTGATAACCGAAATCTTACAACTTTGGAACATAAACTACAAAAGATGTATGAAGCTATTTTTTTAGAATCTGCAAGAAGTGATGGTAACCATGCCATTATTGGAAAACTATCTTTTACGCGACAAACCAAGGAGAAATTGATGCGCGCAGTCAGTATGTTATCTCAATATGCAAGTTACGAATAATAATCAAATATAGCCAAGAAAAACAAGTCCGATCATAAAAGGAGATTCAACGATGTCAAAGATTGAATATCAAGAAAAAGACGGAAAAGTATTTTGTCCATTACAAAACAAATGGCTTATTGCAAAACCGGAAGAAAGAGTCAGGCAGCACTATGTCTGTATTCTTGTCAACGAATACGGCTACACATTGGAACAGATGGCGCAGGAGTTTAAGGTCAATAATTCCCATCGTGGACAAGGGAAGGCCCGTGCAGATATTGTGTTATGGAAAAGCAAAAAGGACAAAGATGACAAAAAAGCGGCGTTTATTGTCGTCGAATGCAAGGCGGAGAATGTAAAAATACGAGTAGAGGACTATTACCAAGGTTTTAACTATGCAACGTGGGCTCACGCAGATTTTTTTGTGACCACGAATGAAAAGGAAACAAAATATTTTAACGTCGACCCAACTCACCTTCCACAAAAGCTCGAAGAAGTAGTTGCCATTCCTACGGCACAGGACGTTGACAATGCTAAAAAAATTGAGCAACTAAAAAATCAGACAAAGACCTTTACACGCGAGGAGTTCACAAAAATTTTGCAGGCTTGCCACAATATCATTCGCAATAATGATAAGCTGTCCCCGGAAGCGGCTTTTGATGAAATCAGCAAGCTGCTGTTCATGAAAATCCGATATGAACGCCAGCAGCGAGGAATGAAAGTATTTACAAAAGCGGAATATTTATCCCAAACGGAAAATTATGAAAAGAATCTGCGTCCCGGTTTGAAAGCGAAAGGCATAGACCAACCATATATGCAGCATTTGTTTGACACAACAAAAGCAGAATTTCGGGACGACCATCTTTTCGAGGCTAATGATGAAATCAAAATAAGAGATAATAGCTTCGTTCAGATTTTGGAGAAGCTGGAAAACTTCAATCTTTCCGATACGCAAGACGACGTAAAGGGTATCGCCTTCGAGCAATTCTTGGGGACTACATTTCGCGGTGAATTGGGGCAATTCTTTACGCCGCGCACGATTGTGGACTTTATGACGGAAATCCTTGACCCGCAGGAGGGGGAGGTTATTTGCGATCCCACGTGCGGTTCTGGGGGCTTTCTTATCAAGGCGTTTGAGTATGTTCGGGAAAAGATTGAAACCGACGTGCGCGAGCAAAAGGAAAAACTTCGGAAAGAATTGGAGGGCAAGGACTTTGACAGGCTGTCCGAAAAGGAACAAATACGTATCAGCGAGCGCATAGCTGAAATGCAAGCCGCCTTGAATACGGAACTGGACGCAAGTGTCGAAGGAAGCCGCATACAGCAACTTTCGAGAAACTGCATTTATGGCACGGATGCCAATCCCCGCATGGCTCGGACTTCCAAAATGAATATGATCATGCACGGCGACGGGCATGGCGGCGTCCATCATCACGACGGACTTTTGAATGTGAACGGGATTTTTGAGGAGCGCTTCGACGTCATCCTTACCAATCCCCCGTTTGGGCAGAATGTGGACAGAAATCAAAAAATCTCTGAAGCAGACCGTTTCACGGATGAGGCACTGAAGAAAAAATACAGAAAGCAATACGGAAAAGCCTATGATGAAGCGCTGAAACAAGTGGACGAGCATATCGGCGAATCCCTGTTGTCTCTTTACGACTTGGGAAGCACAAGCACACTCACGGAAGTGCTTTTTATGGAGCGGTGCCTGCGGCTTCTTAAAAAAGGCGGACGCATGGGAATGGTTCTTCCGGAGGGAGTTCTCAACAACAAACAGCTTGCTTCGGTGAGAGAGTATTTCGAGGGCAAGGCGAAGCTACTCCTTATTTGCTCCATACCGCAGGATGTATTTATTGCGGCAGGGGCGACAGTAAAGCCCAGCCTCGTTTTCATGCGCAGATTCACGGATGAGGAAGAAAAGGAATACAAAAAATGCAAATCCGAGGCGATTGCCGAAGTAACTGCAAGCCATCAAACGGAAATTGACACTTTGGAATCTGCTATTGAAAATTGTGATAACGAGGCAGACGCCTTGAAAGACGAGCTTCGGGATGCGCGGGATAGATTTCGGAAAGCCAAGAAGAACAAAGAAGGAACTTCCACATTGGAAGCGGAAATAGCAACACTTATACAGTCGCAGAAAAGCAACAAGGCCGCCAAGAAGGAGTCAGAGAAATCTTTGGCAGAGCTTTATAAGCGTATTGAAATGGAGGCAAAGCCTGTCCTAAAGAAAAAAATTGATTACAACATCCCGATTGCGATGGTCGAGGACGCGGGAATTACAACTACTGGCGCGGTATCAGAAGGAAACCAGTTGCCCATGTTATCGCATGAGTACGGTGCATATAGACAGCACAATAAATTATGGTCATCTGTTACGAAGCATTATTCATACGCTTTCAATGAAGGCAATGGATATTTCAGCTATGTTGACGGGATAAAGGCGCGAATATTATGATTTTTACAGCTAAGAAATTCTCAGTGTTTACAAATTGGAGCATAGAAACTCTCCTGTTTGCAAAAGAACTTCAGAGCAAATTTAATTTATGGAAACTTGGATTGATTATTAAACCAAGGACTGAACGAATAAAACCAGCAGATATACCAACTAATAGAAATATTGTATCGAAAATACGCTTTTCGGACGGAAAGCTCTTTTATAAAGATCGTCTCATACGGAATGATATGTATAAAGCGTATAAAGGCGATTTACTTGTCTCAAATATAAACTTTGAAAAAGGAGCTTCTTCCATCAATGAATTGGAGGAAATCTATTCTTCAACGGACTATACACCCTATATAATCAATAAAACAAAAATTATTCCCGATTACTTAGTGAAGGTTCTGCGTTGCCCAAACTTTATGGAATATGTTGCTTCTGTAAAGCCCAAAGGAATGAAAACACGCGCAAGGTATGATTTTATTCAAAACTTTGAGATCCCTGTTCCACCACTTTCCAAACAAAAAGAATTGCTTGACGCTTATGCCGCCACGCTTGCGGAGGCAGACAAGAATATTGCGGCTGGCGACAGTTTCAGCGAAGGATTACTTCTTGATATTCAATCCGAAGTTTCCGAGTTAAAACCACTGAAACAGGCCGTTTGCAATTCCTCGTCCATTTTGCAGTTTACGCCTTTCGCAACACTCGACCGTTGGGAAGTCGGCTCAATCCTCAAGAGTGGCCGCATGGATAGCGTTTACAACAGTTTCAAGTACAAAGATTATTGTATCAGTGAACTTCAAGAAGACTCTCTTTTTGGGCTTTCCGTCAAAGCGTCACCAACGCAAAAAGACGGGATGATTCCAATTCTTCGTATGTCCAATGTTGTAAACGGAGAGATTAATTGCTCCGAATTAAAGTATCTTCCTCATAAGTGTGCGGTAACAGACAAAGAACCGAATAAGTGGCTGTTACGAGAAGGCGATTTTTTAGTCACGCGAACAAATGGAAGCAAAGATTTAGTGGGAAAAGCCGCCGTATTTCATTCAGACGAAATTTATACATATGCGTCCTATTTAATCCGATACCGCTTCAAAGATATAGTTTTGCCTGAATATGTAAATATCCTATTTATGACTCCACTTGTGAGGGAGCAAGTAGCAGTAATGCGTAGGCAGGGAGGCGGACAATACAATCTAAACAGCGACGAAATCGGCGCAATCAGGGTTCCCGTGCCGCCACTCTCAAAACAAAGCGCTATCGTAAAAAAATATTACTCCGTTAAAGACGGTGCAAAAGCGTATTATGAAAAAGCGCAATCGTTAAGAGAAAAAGCTGTCGTAGATTTTGAGGCAGCCATCTTTGCGTAGTGAAGCTTGACGAAAATATGCAACGTCATATAAAATATGGCAATGTTATCCGCCGTATAAGCGGCTTGGCTATCTCTATCGAAAGGAGCCTCTCTATGATTCTCAGCGCCAGCCGCCGCACGGATATTCCCGCCTTTTTCCCCCGTTGGTTTATGGCGCGGCTCCGGGAAGGGTTCGTGCTTTCAAGGAACCCGATGAATCTCCGGCAGGTGAGCCGCGTTTCGCTTTCGCCGGAGACGATTGACTGCATTGTGTTCTGGACGAAAAATCCCGCGCCCCTTTTGCCTTTTTTGGACGAAATCGGGGCGCGGTTTCCGTTTTATTTCCAATTCACGCTGAACGCTTACGGGCCCGACGCGGAGCCTTGGGTGCCGCCCCTTGCCGAGCGGCTGGCAACCCTGCGGCTGCTTTCGGGGGCGGTCGGGCGGGAGCGGATTGTCTGGCGGTACGACCCCGTATTTTTATCGCCTGTATATGACGCAAAGTGGCACACCGCGCGTTTTGGCGATCTGGCGCGGGAAATCGCTCCTTTCGCGTCGGGCTGCGTATTCAGCTTTCTCGATTTCTACCCGAAAATCGGAAAGCGGCTCCGCGCCCTCAACGCCCGCGTCTGCGACGAGGCGGAAATGCGCGGGTTGGGCGAGAGATTTTCGGCGGCGGGGAAACAATACGGGCTGTCCCTTTCCACCTGCGCCGAGGCCGTCGATCTGTCGGCTTTCGGCATCCGCCACGGCTGCTGCATCGATCCCGAACGCATAGAAAAGTTGACGGGGCGGCCGGTTCGCGCGGCGAAAGACAGAAACCAAAGGCCGGAATGCGGCTGCGCCGCGAGCGTGGATATCGGCGCGTACAACACCTGCCGCCACGGCTGCCGGTATTGCTACGCGAATTTCAGCCCCGAGAGCACGGCGGCGCGCATCGCCCGCCATGACGAGAATTCGCCGCTGTTGGTGGGCGGGCTGGAGCCGGGGGACCGGGTGACAAAGCGGAAAACGCCGACGCCCAAAAAGAGCCGCGAACACGCGGGACAGGGATCGCTTTTCACCTGAAACGCTTGCTTTGCACCGGGAATCATGATACACTCCCTATGGAAATTTTACCCAATACATCGATAAGGAGCCTCATCATGAAGAAAACCATCCTAGCTGCGCTGACGACAACGCTGATTGTTAGTGCGGCCCATTCCGCTTTTGCCGCGTCCAATCCTTTCGAGGACGTGCCCGCCGACCATTGGGCCTATGACGCCGTGGCGCAGCTTGCCGCCGACGGCGTGGTCGAAGGCTACGGCGACGGCAGTTATCGAGGCAGCCAAGAAATTACCCGCTACGAGATGGCGCAGATGGTGGCCCGCGCCATGGCAAAACATCCCTCCGGCGCGGACAAAGCCCTCGTGGACAAGCTGGCCGCCGAGTTCGCCGACGAGCTGAACAATCTCGGCGTTCGGGTCGCGGCCCTCGAAAAGAAGGTGGACAATCTGCGCCTGCGCGGCATTGTCCGTTACCGCTACATCCACCGTTCCAACGCGGCGTCCCCCGCGCCGGGACATGTGCCCCCCGTTCCCGACGACCGGGTGAACGTGAACCAGATCCTTTTGCGTCTCAACGCATCCATGCGCATCAACGAGCATTGGACGGGCAAGGCGCGTATCAATTACGGCGACTGGGAAAACGGGGACACGGCGAAGAACGACACCAACGTCATGGTCGATCGCATCTATGTGCAGGGCGACTACAAGAACCTGAGTCTTTGCCTCGGCAAGCTGCCCTACCGATCCAAGGCCGACTACGGCATGGTCACGGACGGCTCTTTTTCCGGCGGCTCATTGGTCGTGGGGAATGACGTCAAGGTCGCCATGAATCTTGGGCGGTTCAACGACTCCGTCAACGGGCTGGTCTCCTTTGGCGAGTCCGCCGCCGCGTCCCTGCCCGGCGCCAGCTACGTCAGCAACCGCGGCGAAGGAGCGGCTTCCTACGGCAGTCTCGAAATCTACAAGGATCGGGATGAGGCCCCTTTTTCATACAGCGAACGGGAAAAAGAGTTCACTTGGGGGATCGGCTGGCACCATTTCGGCCAACGAAATGAAATGGATGCGCTGATCAATCACGGCGCCTATGACATCTTGGCGATGGGCCTCGGCTACCGATTCACGAAAAACTTGCAGTTGTCGGGCGCGTATTCCCATGCCTTCGGCGTCGATGCGGGGCCAAGGCTGAAAGCCGCGAACAACACATGGGAAGGCAGCCAGAAGAATTCCTACTCGATCCAGCTCGATTACAAGGGCGCCCACCCGGGCAAGAAAGGTTCTTGGGGCGCGTTCGTCGCGTGGCGGCAGCTTGGCGGCTTTTCCAGCACGGGCTGGAACACATACAAGATCAATTACGCACAGGACAGTGGCACGCGCGGTCTTGAGCTCGGCGTTTCGTGGACGCCGATGCCCGGGTTCATGGCGAAGGTCAACTGGTTCAACGGGCAGAATATGAATGTTTACAGCGGCGGAGCCTCGTCCAAGGTCAACAGCGTATTCACCGAGCTTTGCTTCTACTTCTGAAGGCCCTCCCGGGAAGAACACTTGTTGCAGTCTGGCGGCGTAATTTGAACGCAAACGCAACGCTGCAAAACCTCACCCACCGGCTTCGCCGGTCCCCCCTCCCAAAAGGGGAGGGCAAGGGAGCCCGAAAATAAAAAGCGGAAACCGTCTTCCCGGCGGCTTCCGCTTTTTTTGTATGGTCATTCTTCCGGCTCGCCTTTCGGCTTCGTCAGGGCGGCGCGGGTCAGGATGTTTTCCCCGAAGCGGCTTTTCAGTTGGTCGATGGCGCCGTAGAGTTTTTCCTTTTTCTCGTGGTCGTCGAAAAGGGAAAGCTCCCCTTTCGTGGAAAGGTTGCCCGCGCTGACGCCGAGGAGCCGTATGCCCGCGCCGGGCGGCGCGGGAAAAGCGCGGAACAGAGCGCGGGCCGCCGCGAAAATGTCCTCATCGTAAGACACGGGCTCCGGGAAGGTCTGCTGCCGCGTGTAGGTTTCGAAAGGCGCGACGCGAATCTTCAGCGTGACGGTGCGGGCAGCGAGGCCTTCCCGGCGGAGCCGCCAACCAACTTCCTCCGAAAGCGAGAGCAGGATGCGCTCGGCTTCCTCGCGGCTGTGAATGTCTTCGGCGAAGGTTTCCTCCCGCCCGATGGACTGCGCGGCGCGGGTCGGCGCCACGGGGCGGCCGTCGAGGCCGTGGGCGAGGGCGATGAGCTGCGCCGCCATGCGGTCGCCCAACGTCCGCGCCAGTCGGCTCCGGTCGGCGGCGGCAAGCTGCCCGATGGTTTTGAGGCCGAGGGCGGCAAGGCGCGCTTCCGTTTTCTTTCCGACGCCGAAAATGCGGCTAACGGGAAGCGGCGCGAGAACCCGCTCCGCGTCCTCGGGGCGGATCACTACGAGGCCGTCGGGCTTTTCCATATCGGAGGCTAACTTTGCCAAGAATTTGTTCGGCGCGATGCCGACGGAAGCGGTCAGCCCCGTTTCCTCGCGCACGGCGCGCTTGATCGCCTCGCCGTAGGCGCGGGGGCTGTCCATCAGCCGCTCCATGCCCGTGAGGTCGAGAAATCCCTCGTCAATGGAAAGCTGCTCGATGACCGGGGAGAAGCGCGAGAGGACGGAAAAAATCTGCCGCGACACGGCGCTGTATTTTGCGTGGTCGCCGCGCAGGAAAACGGCGTCTGGACACCGGCGCCGCGCCGTGACCATGGGCATTGCCGAGTGAACGCCGAATTTCCGTGCCTCATAGGAGGCAGTGGACACGACGCCACGAGCCCCCAGCCCGCCGACAATGACGGATTTCCCTCGGTATTCCTCATGGTCGCGCTGCTCGACGGAAGCGAAGAACGCGTCCATGTCTATATGAAGGATAACACGTTCCATACTGCGCCCCCGTTACTCAAACTGCCATCTTTCACTCTCCATGATCTTCATAAAACCCTATCTCGACAAGATTGCCGTCGGGATCCCTGAGATATATGCTCTTCATCGTGCCGCGCGCGCCGTGCCGTATCACCACGTCCGATACGAGCGGCGCTTTTTTTGCGCGCAGCTCCTCGTAGGCTTCTTGCGCGTCTCCCTCCGCCGCGAAGCAGAGGTCGAGACTGCCCGCCAACGGGTAGGCCGCCGCAGGCAGAAATTCTGCGGGTTTTCTGTGGATATTGATTTTCTGTGCGCCGAAATACAGCGCGTACCGTCCGTCCGCTTCCTCCGCGCGAAACCCCAACAGCCCCGCGTAGAAGCCGAGGCACGCTTTCAGATTCGCCGTCGTCAGTACGATATGGTCGAAAGACCGCACCTTCATAAAGACCTCTCCTATTCAAACAGCGCCCGGATTTCCGCCTCGGTGAGCTTCGACAGGAAGCTCTCGCCGGGCCGGATCATCTTGTCGATCAGCGCCTTTTTTTGCTCCTGCAACGCGAAGATTTTTTCCTCGATGGTGTCCTTCGTGACGAGCTTCACCACCTGCACCTTGTTCATCTGGCCGATGCGATAGACGCGATCAGCGGCCTGCTCCTCGACGGCGGGGTTCCACCACGGGTCATAATGAATCACCATATCCGCGCCGATAAGGTTCAGCCCGGTGCCGCCGGCCTTCAGCGAAATGAGGAACACCGGCTTTGTCCCGGCGTTGAACTCCTTGACGAGCCGGAGCCGCTCGGCGGCGGGCGTCGAGCCGTCCAGATAATCGCAGTCGAGGCCCGCGGCGGCGAGCCGATCCCAAATGCGCCGGAGCATGGCGGTGAACTGGGAGAAAATCAGCATACGGTGGCCGCCCGCCGCCGCATCGGTCGCAATCTCTTCCAAAAGATCCAACTTGCCGGAGCCGCCCTCGTAGTTTTCGAGAAACAGCGCGGGATCGCAGGCAATCTGACGGAGCCGCGTCAACAGCGCGAGAATCTTGATGCGGCTGGCATCGAAGCCCCGCGATTTCAGTTCTTGCGCCAATTCCTTCCGGCTTTGGGCAAAATAGGCCTTGTACACCTTCTCCTGCTCCGGCGTCATCTCGTTCGTCAGGCGGCTCTCGGTCTTGTCCGGCAGCTCCGTCAGCACGTCCCGCTTCAGGCGGCGCAGGATAAATGGCGCGATGTGCCGCCGCAGATTGTCTGTCCTGGCCGCGTCCCCGTCCTTGACGATGCCCGTCTCGTATTTCTGCCGGAAGGTCTTGTGCCCGCCGAGGTAGCCCGGCAGCAGAAAATCGAAAATCGACCAAAGCTCGGTCAGCGTGTTCTCGATGGGTGTGCCCGTCAGCGCGAAGCGCGCGTCCGCCCGGATGCGTTTGACCGCCTTCGCCGCCTTCGTCGTCGGGTTCTTGATATGCTGCGCCTCGTCAAGGATCGCGCAGGAAAACCGCAGCTTTTCATAGCTTTCCTCGTCGATGCGAAGGGTTGCGTAAGTCGTAACAACGACATCCACGCCCTCCGCAAAGGCATCCTCCAGTATCTCCCCGCGCCGGGACTTCGTCCCCGCCACGGCCACGGCGCGAAGGTCCGGCGCGAACCGCGCAATCTCGTCGAGCCAACCATAAATCAGCGAAGTCGGCGTCACCACGAGAGCGGGCGGCGTATCAGGGCCGCGCCGCGAAAGCAGAAACGCGATGGCTTGGAGCGTCTTGCCGAGGCCCATATCGTCGGCAAGGATGCCGCCCAGCCCGTGGGCCGCCAACGATGACAGCCAACGGTAGCCCGTCTCCTGATAGTCGCGGAGCACACCGGACAGCTCCTCGGGCACCTCCCGCTCCGCCTCCGCCGGGTTTCGGATATCCCGCACCAATGCGCGGAAACCTTTTCCGACGGACAGGCGAAACCCCTCCGTCTCCTTCGCCAGCGTATCGACATAAAGCGCCTCCGCCAACGGCAGCTCCGCCTTGCCGCCCTTCAGCTTCGCCAGACCCGTCTCCTCGGCGAAATCCGCCAACGCGGACAGCCCCTCGCCGTCCAACGTCAAAAAGGTATTGTCCTTCAGACGGTGATAGCGTTGCCTCAGCCGATAGGAACGCAAAATCTCGATCAGTTCGTCAAAATCGAAATCGCCGCCGGAAAACGTCAACTCCAAAAGATTGTCCTGATTCACCGAAACGCCCAACGTCACCGGCGGCATCATCCGCACCGGGCGGCGCGTAAAACTCTCGCTGTACAGGACATCCGCCAGCTTTGAAAGCTCCGGCACACCATCGCGCAGGAAATCGTAAGCCCGCTCCTCCTCCGGCTGCACGAAGCGCCCGTCCTCGGGCTGAAATCCCCAGCCGTCCAAAAGCGCGAGAATCGACTGCTCCGTTTCCATATCGCGAATCAGCCCCGCCCTGCCCGGCGAGGGCTTTTTTTGTGCCTGTGAAGGATGGGCTGGATTCAGCACCGTCTCGCCGTAGCGAAAGGAAACCTCGACTGCGACGCCATCCCCGAGATAATCAATCCGCGCCTCCGCCTCGAGCGGCAACATCTTGTACCGCTCCGTAAAGGAACGGGCCACCCTGACCTCGGCGGCTTTCCGCATTTGCGGCAGCACCAACGAAAAAAAGTCCGCCATGCCCGACGCGTCCACATCAATCCGGCGCCTGTCGGGAAAAGCCTCCAGCAGCCGATGAAAAGGCTCGCGCGCCTCCGGCGGCACATGGCAGATCAGCCCGCCGTGCAGCACCCATTCGCAATCCTCCGTAAGCTGCATCAAAAGGCCGTTCGCGCCAATCTCGATCCGCCCGTTCCCGCCCCGATCCTCCACATCCACGACAATCTGCGGCGCGCCATCCGCCACGCCGCCATCCACCGCGCCGAGGCCCTCCACGTCCACCGTGAACGTCTCGCCCCGCATGATCTGGCAAAACCGGGCCAAATTCGAAGGCGACAGCTTGAACCGTTTCCCGGAAAAAATCGTCTGGCCGCTTTGCAGACGAAAAAACGCGCTGTACGTGTGCAAACTTTCCTCGTCCAGATAAGCGCCCAAAAGCATCGACCAAAGCCCGGCGGAGACGCCCGCCTCAAAAACAACGGAGGACGGCGCCACTGTCAAATCCTTGCCGAAAGTAATCGCTGCCGTCCCCTCCGTCTGACGCATAAAATCCAGCACTGACCGCAGGACATAGAGCCGCTGCCGCCCGATACGGAACTCTAGCCAAGAAACCGGCACACCGTACTCGAAACCCACGCAGAATTTCGGTACGAGGCGGAGCGGCTCCGTCGGCGGCTCCAACCTTGTCTCGCGACGCTCATACACGGCAAACAGACGCTTCGCCGCATTGGAAAGCGCGTCGGCCTTGCTTTTCCGATCCGAAAGCCCGTGCGCCTGCACCTCCTTCAAGAGCGCGACGACATGCTTGCACGCGCCCTCATACAGCCCCGCCGCCGGGCAGTCGCAAGAATGGCGAATCACCAGTCCGCCGGCAATGCTCGCCGTCACGAAATAAGCGAAAGGCCCGGAGCCCTTCACCTCCGCCTCGTAATCGAAGGATCCGCGTCCGGTCACCCGCTTCGTTATCGTCACCGCGCCGTCCCGTTGGTACGCGCACCCACGCCGATACGAAGCCTCATTGGCGACCCGCCGGATCTCCGCATCCGTGACAATCTCCATGCCTGTCCCTCCCCTGAATGTCTGTATCTTGTTATTATACCATTTGTCGCGGCAACATTCCAAACAAAAAGGGATTAGCGACTAAAGGCGAGTATGGGTATTCTTCCTATAGATTTTTCCTTATGCCATTCACTTCATCCGCATAATAACTCGTATTCAGCCGATCATATTGTTTCAGCGCTTTTCTCGCGTGCTGCGTATCATCGCCGTTGATGGCGATGCACATCATGTTATAAAGCGCGAGCGCGGCATCTTCTTCGCAATCCGCAATGGCGAGCAATCGTTCTTCGATATGCCACGCGAGAAAATATTGGTTCGTCAGCTGATATATCCATGAAAGATGCCCGAAACATTCGACTTCAAGGTCGTGTTCACGTTTTTCTGCCGCCATCTTCAGAAGTGCTTCTTTGAAAGCCTCCGCCGCTTCGTCGTAAAGCAGAAACTTTTCGAGCGCGACGCCACGATGAAAACATTGGCGAAAAGAAGCATCGGAAAGCGTCATAGCCCGGTTCAAAATCTGAATTGCCATAAGATGCTCGCCGTGTTCCGAAAGGGTTTCGGCAAGCTGCTCCAAAGGCTCCGGCGTATCCGCGAAAATCTCATAGGTTTTCGTTAAGTCCTCCCGTGACGGATAAACGGGAGGACATTTCTTCTTGGCGGAACGGAGGTAATCCAACACCTTCGGAATTAAACTCTTGCGTACAGAATCGGAATCGGCGTACCAAATATGAGATTGTCCCATGCCGCGCCCTTGCCCCGCCTGCGATGCGGTCGGAATCTCAAAATCCCGTTCATTTTCGGGAATCAGAAACACATCCTGCTCGTTTGCCCGAAATACATGATCCCAATCTGTATGCGCTTCCCCCAGTGTGTTGTCAAAAAAGGTCTGCCATTCCCGGTACATATCGGCGTGCTCATACCATCCGACGATGCGCCGCCCGTCCTCGCCCGTCGCAACCCATACGACGGTTACATCATGAATCGCGTCGGCCTCTGCCGCGCCTTTTTCGACACGTTCAAGGTTTAAGTTGTTTCCCCTGTGTTGGACAAAGCCATAGCAAACATGATTGCGCGGGGAAAAGTTCAGGCTCTCCCATGCGTCTCCTGTTTCGGCGACGAAGGATCCGCCATTTCGTGGCTTGTCGTTTTCTGTGATTCCATGATAATGCTTCATCCACGCAATATTACAGAAGACAATTTTCGTCGTTTTCGCTCTTTTGAATGCTTTAAGTTCAGCTTCTGCCCTGCTGATTGCTTCCAGTTGCGCCTTCGTCAATGATTCCGGCTTCTTTTTGGTCATAAGTCGATCTCCTTTCCGCTTTCTTGTTCCACGGCAATGTTATTCGCTTCGCAATAGCGGGACAGAAGCCGCCGGGCTTTATGTTTCCCTTCCTTGTCCTCTTTCGCGTCAAGCATGGCCTGTAAAATTTTCACTGCCGTATCATCATCGAAATATCGCACTAAACCGCTTCTCCATTGACGATTTTCGGGTTTTTCTGGGTTTTTGTAATAGTCCCAGAATCGTACCTTTCTCGCTTCCTTTGGCGTTAGCTCAAGGCAGTAATCACGATTGCCGTGAACTGCGCCACCATTGTTATCGTCGCCTTCGATGATTGTCCTTATCATAAACGCGCCAAAAATAAAGCGTTCTTTTTCATTTGGGGGAACTGTGGTAAAAATACCGAGTTTATTGACCACTGCACCACAAATTTTTCGCGGATCGCCGTTCGCATCAGCTCCGGCGTAGGTACGCCAATCGCGCAGAGCG
Source organism: Schwartzia sp. (in: firmicutes) (assembly GCA_017480545.1). GTDB lineage: Bacteria > Bacillota > Negativicutes > Selenomonadales > Selenomonadaceae > RUG12372. The sequence goes on from JAFVAI010000002.1 coordinate 25,065, forward strand.
ATGCTTTCTTGGCAGGGATAACTTTTTAGCAAATTTTTATAGGAAATTTTGCCGTCGTAAAATCGTCTGCAGTCACATCGCTCATTTGAGCACCAAACACGGTGCTCTTTTTCAATATTGTAGCGGATAACTGCTTCGGAGCATACGCCGTCAAATCCGAATCTTTTATATGTTTTCCCCCCATTGCAGTAGTTCAATTTGAAGGCGACGTTGTTTCGGGAATTATTTTTCTTGCGAGATGGAAGCGGTGGCTTTTTTTGCGACTGTTTTGACGGTCGTTTTTCTGTCCGCCGCAAATATTTTGCAATTTCTGCGGCGCTCTCTTTGTCGGCACATGTCAAGTGTTTCTCAAATGCCTGTGGAAACAAGAACTCTACCTCGCGTTCAGCAAACGCAACCTTTGTAGTTGTTTTGCCGATTTGGGTTACAGTCCCTTCACCAAAAGTTTTGTGCAGCACTTTCAAGCCTATGATACCCGGTAGAGTGTTGTCTGTTGCTTCGCGGCTTGGATTTCTAAGCGGACAATGCCTGCCGCTGAATCTGTAAGCGACCGGCAACATTGTTCCTCTCCGTAAACATTTTATTCCGTCCTTATACTTGCACCCTATACAATCCGAATGCGAACCTTTCTTTATCAAACTTGGCACTTCCCTTCACGAGCTTATTTTCATTTCATTGCTTGGTTTCACCGTATCTTCCGCGAATGCCAAGGGAACGGAGACAATTTCTGTTCCCTTGGCAAAGCGGATGAGAAAGAGAGTGTATCGAAAGTGCGTTGTATAATTTACATTGCGAAGAATTTGTCAAACTCCGGGAAATGATAACTCAGGAAATGGTCGTGTTCGTTGAAATCCGGGTAGCGGTGCTCCAATTCGCGGAACTCCGTCCCGTGATGGGGGATGAGCTGATGCAGGCATTCGTGATAGATGAGATACTTCATCGTTTCCCGCGGAACGTCCACGGAATCCAAAACGCAATTTACCTTGATATGGTCGGTGGCCGTCATATATTCCGCATAGTAGCTCTTATACCCGCGCCGCGTCCATGCGATGGTCGGGCGGCGGTAACCTTCGCCTAAGTTTTCGCGTTGCTCGGCGATGACTTCGTCAAGGAGCGTGTCAAGGGACTCGGGAAACGGCTCCGGCGAAAGATGGTAATACGCCTTATCGACTTCCTCTACCCGTGTACCGATGGGAACAATGCCTTTCGGGTAGGTCATGAAGTCCAAGATGCGGCGCTTGTAATAGTCTTTGTTTCCATAGAGGCTGTCAATGATGTCGCTATGTGCCTCATATTTTTTCTCAATGAAGGCAAATCCCTGCGCCATCGGAAGATTATCGGCCATGAGCTTTTGCGATACGACGGCGGGGTCAATCTCGTCACGTTCGCCAAAGGTGTGCAGCTCCGGGAAGGCTTTTTCTGCCCGAATCCAATCCGCGATATCCGCGAGGTCATCCGGCTGCGGCATCAGGCCGAATCCGTCGAAGTATGTTTCCAGCAGTTCTTTTCCGTCCGGCTCCGGCCCGGCGATGATTTTTTCCGTATCGGCTTTCATCGCTCCAAATCCCTCCGTTTGGCAGTCAAATACAAGAATTTTCTCGTCGTTGCCCTCGTCGTCGATAACGCTGTACCAGCCCAGCGGCAGCCGCGCCGCCTTGGCGTTGACCGTAAGCCCGCGATAGATGAAGCCGCGCGCGACCGCGATGACAAGCTCCATAGGAATGAGGTCGGGCGGCTGGCTTCCGCCGCCTGACACCGGAGGCTCCGGCTTTACTTCTTCCAAGCCTTCCCAAACATTCCTAAGTCCTGACCAGCGCATGAATACAGACCACTTGCCGCAGAAATCCACCACGTTCACCGTCTCCGTGCCGCCCATACCGACGCCCCTCATGCCGCGTCCGATCATCTGCATCAGGAGTGTGTCGCTGCCTGTCGGGCGGGTCAGGAACACCGTCTGGATTTCCGGGATATCGCTTCCTTCCGTCAGAATGTTGATGTTCACAAGCACGTCGAGATGGTCGTCCTTACCGGATTCGTCTTTGTGGTTGCTGTCACGGAAACGCCGGATAACAGCTTCGTTTTCCTTCTTTCCGTTTAGACTGTAAACATAATCGCAGGCGACGCCGCGCTCCCTCAGCATATCGCTCAAAACCGCCGCGTGGTAGCCGTTCAAGGCAAAGATAAGCGTCTTTCCGTACTTTTCGCGATTGTTCATGTACTCGGAGATAATGGCCTCGTTCCGTTCGTTTGATTTCGCAATCACTTCAATCGTGCGTTCCGTGAGCTCACCGCGCCGCCGGATAAGGTTCATCTCGTTCTCGTCCTTCACGACGGCCTCGATATCGTCATTTGTGTCGCGGGGGATATGGATCGGCTTTGCGAGCGTACCGTCCGTGATGAGCTTTGTCATTGGAATCTTGTAAATGATATTGTCGTCAAAGAGCTTTTTGAGGGCGGCGGTTCCGGCATCCGTATATTTGACCGGGGTGGCCGTGAGACCGAGCAGTTTCGCGTCCGGGCGCACTTTCCGTATGTCTCGGACAATCCGCTGGTAGGTCGGCGCCGTGGTGTGATGGGCTTCGTCCACTACGATGATGACCTTTTTCGCGAGAGGCTTCGTAAGGTAGCCCGTCTTCCGGCAAAGGCTCTGCACGTTGCCGACTACGAGGCCGTCCCCCTTGCTGAGCGCGTGAGCCGAAGTGTGCATCCCGGAAACGCAGACCATGCGAAGCTCGTCCGGCGTATTTTTGTCTCCCTCGGTCAAGCGCCGCTCCCTCGCGATGGGGGCGAGGCGATAAAGAGCTTCCGCCGCTTGCTCCACCAGCATGTGGCGATGCGCGAGCCATACGATCTCGTAGCCGCGGGACGCCATTTCACGGAGCAGGAAATAAGCGCTTGTCATGGTCTTGCCGCTGCCCGTCGGCATCATCAGGACGCCCGATTGCTTATCCTCGTCGATGAAAAACCTTTTGAGCTTGGCAACCGCTTCCTGCTGGTAAGGGTATAGGGAAACCTCTGTCGCGGCAGTTTTTGTGAGGTCTATCGTGACGGGCTTCGTGAACGTCGTTTCCGTCTCGAAATCGGGGAGGCCGTCTTTCATAAGCTCCACCTTATATGCCTCGACCACGGTATTCGTGAGGTTCTTCCGGCGAAGCAGGAGCAGGATATCTTCCGGCTCCATGTTCTTTTTGAATCCCCCGTAATTGAGCTTCGCGAGATGTTCGGCGATGCTTTTCAGGTGTGCGCCCTTCTGCGCCTCGCGGAAGTAATCCTCGATTTCGCGCCGATACTTTTGGATGAAGAACGGATTCGGCCATTCGGCAATCTCCGAAATATACGGCGCGAGCAAATCCTTGTCGGAGAGATCCGTTTCCGGTTTGTCATACTCCGGGGTGAGCTCGCTGTAAACCACCGCCTTGATGAATCCCGGCGAGAGCCTTGTCCAGTCAAACATTGTTTTCTTCTTCACGTTGATTCCTCCATTCCGTTTTTTGTGGTATTTCCTTGGCATGGTCAAAGTATAACAAGGCAACTGCCAAAAACGGTGGACAACTTGTCCAAAACTTCACTTGTCGAGCTGTATCCCAAACGAGGCGCAGGATTCGTAGAATTTGCCGATGTCATCCCCACATTTGATCGCGTCCACCACAATACAGTCGAAAAGCTGCTCCTCCGGCTCCAAGCTGTGGCCCTGCATGGTAAAAAGTTTCATGCTTTGTTCCAGCGTGAGCGGCGTTCCGACGCACAGCTTGGCGACGGCGACTCTTGTAATGGGACGCTTGTTGCGAAGGTACTTTCGCATAATGGCTTCTGTCAGCCCTGTGCGGGTTTCCAGCTTCGTGAAATTTCCATCGTAAGGTATGGGCGCCGCGAAGATTCTTGAAAATTCCCGCTGAAGCAAAATTTGTTTTTTCGCCGAAGGGAGCGGAAGACCCGCATCGCCGGGGCGCAGCATGGCGGTTGCCGTGTTGCGTTCCTCGGGAAATGTCAGACCGTCGGAAGAAAATGTGTGGTTTCGTATATAATCTTTGTCAATCTTTGAAAAATCCATGTTCCGAGCCTCCATGAAAGAATGTAGTTCCAACTCTCACCGTAATATTCTTCGCGTATGACTGATTTCCTTTTCAATGATGAAACTTTCGATACAATAAGAACGGAAAACGAAGTTTCGCGCAACAAAAAGGGTTTCGGCATAAAATGGCGAATAACTGAAGGAAAATCCTGTCTAATCTGATTGAGGACGTGAACGAATTGAGTACGAAAGACATGGCGCTCCGTTCGAGCGCGGCGGAATATCTGACATATATCGCCTCAACGGGCGAAAGCCAAGGCATTGAAGCAATCTACGCAGACGAAAACGTCTGGCTTTCGCAAAAAATGTTGGCGGCGCTTTATGATGTGAAAAGCCACACTATAAATTATCATTTGAGAAAAATCTTCAAGGACGCAGAATTAGAGGAATTGGCAGTTGCTCGAATTTTTCGAGTAACTGCTTCCGACGGAAAACAATACCAAATAAAACATTTCAACTTAAAAGCGATTATTGCCGTCGGAAATAAAGTAAATTCAGCAAAAGCGGTGCAATTTCGCAAATGGGCAAATCATATCATTGAGGAATACACCATCAAAGGCTGGGTCATGGACGACGAGCGGCTGAAACGCGGCACCTACCTCACGGATAAATACTACGAGGAACAACTGGAACGCATTCGCGAGATACGCGCCAGCGAGCGGAAATTCTACCAAAAGGTCACGGACATCTACGCGACGGCGGTGGACTACGACAGCACGGCGAACGCGACGCGCCGTTTCTACGCCAACGTGCAGAACAAGATGCACTTCGCCGTCCACGGGCACACGGCGGCGGAGCTAATCGTGGACCGCGCCGACAGTGAAAAGCCGCACATGGGGCTGACCACATGGCAGGACGCGCCAAACGGAAAAATCAAGCCCTCCGACGTCGTCATAGCAAAAAATTATTTGTCGGAAACGGAAATGCGGCAGCTTAACCGCATGGTGTCGGCCTACCTCGACTACGCCGAGGACATGGCGAAGCGCAAAATCCCGCTGACGATGGCGGATTGGGAAGAGCGGCTGAACCGCTTCATCGAGATGTTTGAATACGGCCTTCTGCAAGACGCAGGAAAAGTGACCGCCGAAATCGCAAAGCTCCATGCTTTGAGCGAATTCGAGAAATACCGCGTGATACAGGACAAGGAGTATATTTCCGATTTTGATAAATTTCTGATGGAGCAGGAGGAAAAATAGCGTTTTTTCTCGCTTTCGCGCAAAGCAAAAAGGGTGTCCGGCGCAAAGGGCGAATATTCACTTAATACGGAACAACGGAGGCGAAACATGGACAACGCAAAGAAACAGGAGCGCGACGCGCTGCCGGAAAAGGGATCCCATGCCGTTTACGGAGACATCCGCCAAAGGATTCTCGCGGCAAAACAATCGGTTGCCCGCGCCGTCAATTCCTCGATGGTCATGCTGTATTGGGAAGTAGGGCAGAAGATTTTCCCCGCCTGTGAAGGGAAGCGCGCCGAATATAGGAAAGGCTTGCTGTCTATGCTTTTGGAACGGTTGACGGCGGAGTTTGGCAAAGGGTACACCGTCCGCAATTTACAAGTCATGCGGCAATTTTACGAAGCATTTCCGAATACGCACACACTGTGTGCGCAATTAAGCTGGTCCCATTATCGGCTTTTGGTTCGGGTGACAGACCCCAAAGCCCGCGCTTTTACACGGCGGAATGCTCAACTGCCGGCTTTGCCGGAGACTGACTCATGAACACGATTCTGAACCCCGCCCAGCAAACCGTCGTCGATACCCTTGACCGGAACGTGCTGCTGCTGGCCCCCGCCGGGACGGGAAAAACCGATACGATCGCGCGGCGCATCGCGCACATCTTGGCGCTTGGCCTCGCCGCGCCGGAAGAGATTCTCTGCCTGACGTTCACGAACAAGGCGTGCAAAGAAATGGCGGACCGGATCGAGGGGCTGCTGCCCGCCGAGGGGCGGCGCGTCGTGGTGAAGACGATCCACAGCCTCTGCTATACGATTCTCCGGCAGGAAGCGAAGCGCCGGACCGAGTTTTTTTCGGATTTCGCCGTGTTCGACGAGGAGGATTGCCGAGAGGCGCTTCGCGATCTGAACCTTGGCGGCTTTGATTTGAGCAAGTTGCAAAATCTGGTGGAGCTGATCAAAAAAAGCCGCGCGATGTATGACGTTTACTCGGAAAATGGCGCGGAGGATTATCGGCAAATCGTCGCGCGCCTATTCGAGGAACGCCGCGAAAAAGTCCTTTCCCTTTGTACCGACAACCATTTTCGGCCCGACGAGGCGCTGGCGTCGTTCATCGAGAACCGGGGCGCGGAGTTGGTCTTGCGCTACAATCGCGCGTTGGCGGAGCTTCACGGCATGGATTTCTGCGATTTGGTTGCTGGCGTCTACGAGCTGTTTCGCGACGGGGAAGCCGCCCGCCGCTGGCGGGAGCGCTTCCGCTTTCTCACCGTGGACGAGGTGCAGGACACCGACGAGCTAGAATACGAAATCCTGTCCAAGCTGTTCGACGGCAGGAATATCCTGCTGACAGGCGATATATTCCAGACCGTTTACGAATGGCGCGGATCGAATCCCTCCCGACTGCTGGCTCGCTACCGGGAGGAATACGATCCGTTGGAGCTTGCATTCCGCACCAATTACCGCGCGACGCGTACGCTGCTCCAAGCTTCCCGCGACTGCCTCGAAGCTTTCTTTCCGTCGGAAGCCGCGGCAAATGACGGGGAGGACTTCGAGGCCGCGAGTCCAGAAGCGGGCGCGCCGATTTCCCTGAAGGGCTGCCGCGACCTCTGGGAAGAAGGCGAATGGATTTACCGAAGGATCCAAAGCCTCGATGTCACAGATCCATCCCGGATCTGTGTGCTGACTCGAAACAACCGTCAGACCCGGCGCATCTGCCTTGCCCTGGAAGCGGCTGCCCGCAGCTACGCGCCGGAACCGCCTTGGCCCTTCATGCTGATTGACGAGTTCCAGTTTTTCCGTCGGCAGGAAGTGAAGGACGCGCTGGCTTTCCTGAAGCTCGCGGTCAATCGGCACGACCTTGTCAGCCTGCGGCGCGTGTTGAAACGTTTCGGCCTCGGCATCGGCGTGAAGACCATCGAAAAAATCGAATCCGAATCCATGCGCGCGGCAGGGCTCAGGCTGACGGATTTTCTCGACGAGACCGCGCTCGACGCAGGGGATCCCTTCGCACCGCTTTTGCACGCCTTAGTGTGCGAAAATGTCGTGGTCTTCGATGTGGAATCGACAGGCGTGGATGTGATGAAGGACGAAATCGTGCAAATCGCCGCCATCCGTCTTGACAAAGACGGAACGCCGAAAGAAAGCTTCACGAGGTTCCTGCGGAACGAAAAAAGCGTCGGCGCGTCGGAAGCTGTGCACGGATTTTCCGACGCATTTTTGCGGGAAAAGGGAGAAGAGCCGCGCACGGTGCTGGCGGAATTTCTCGATTTTCTCCGTGGCGCGTGGATTGTCGGCCACAACGTGACATACGATATTTCCATCCTGACAAATGAGCTGGAGCGGCTCGACCTTCCGGAGCCGGAGTTTCCGGGCTATTCCGACACGCTGGACATCTTCCGCCGCTTTTACCCGAATCTGCCGAACCACCGGCTGGAATTTCTCGGCAAGCGGTTCGAGGTGAAACACAAATCCTCCCACGACGCCTTTGACGACATCTGCGCGACGGCGGAGCTATTGATGTACGCCGTCGAGCATAATATCCGGCCCACGGCGGAGCCCCGCCGGGTCTGTATCGGGACTTTCGGCAAAGTCTTTCGGGCGATTGCCTCGGTGTTTACGGAATTTCGGAGCCTCGCGTACAAGGAGAGGCCGACGGATTTCCTCGCCCGTGTCGTGAAAAGCCAACTGGAAGCCTACTACGCAAAAGAGCCGCAGCGCATGGAGCATCTGCGGCAACTCTATCGCATCGTCAGGGAACGGGACGACAACCGGCTCCCGCCCCGGGAAGCCCTCCAAAAAATTTTGACGCTGGCTACGTTGTCGAACAGCGAATTTGAAATGAGCCTGAAGGAACGCCCGAAAACCCCGGTCATCACCGTCCACCAAGCCAAGGGGTTGGAATTCGAATACGTCTTCCTGGCGGGCTTGGAAGACGGCGCGTTTCCATCGTTCCAAGCCATCCGCTCCGGCCAAGCGGAAGAGGAAAAGCGTCTCTTTTACGTGGCAATCACCCGGGCGAAAAAAGAGCTGTTCCTGTCGTGGAGCCAATACGGTGACTACAATCGGGAGCGGCTTCCCAGTCCGTTCCTCTCCGCGATTCCGAGAAAATATATCATACCTTCGTAAAAAAATGACCGCAACCTTGTTCAGGCTACGGTCATTTTTTTGTTGTTTCTCTATCGTGCGATCTCGTCGGAGGCTATGGAATAGCCGTTCCTGCCGCCGGATTTCACTTTGTACAGCGCGTCGTCGGCGGTCTTGAACAGGTCGTCATAGGACGTGCCGTGCTCGGGGAAAATCGCCGCGCCCACGCTGCCCGTGACCTTAATATCCATGCCCTCGATGGCGACGGAACGGGCGGCTTCCACGATTTGCGCCGCCTTTCGCGCGACCACTTCCCGTGTCAGCGTTCCCTCAATGAACACGGTGAATTCGTCGCCGCCGAAGCGCCCTACGCAGTCGCTTTTTCGGAACACGCATTTCAGCGCCTTGGCGAAATTTTGCAGGATCGCGTCGCCGCACTGATGGCCGTAAGTGTCGTTCGCTTCCTTGAAATGATCGAGGTCGATGATGTAAATAGCCGCCCCTTTTCCCTCCTGTGGCGCGGACAGAGCCTCCCGAACGATGCGCTCGAATCCCGCTTTGTTGTAAACGGAGGTCAGCTTGTCCGTCTCCGACTCCGCTTTGTAGCCGTCCCGGGCAATCCGCATCGCTTCCACGTTTGCCAACGCGATTTCCAAGTCCTTGTTTTTCTTTTGCAGAACCTTGTTCTGCTGTTTCTGCAAGCGGCTCCGATACAGCACAAACGCCATCGCCACGCCGCCCGCCAGCAAAAAACAGAAAAACATTGCCGTCTGCGTCGGATAGCGGTACAAAAGATACTTCACCGACAAATGGGGCATTGCGTTTTCCTGCGCCAACCGCTCCACTTCCGCTCTGTTCATCCTGAGGAGCGCGGTATCGAGCACATCCTGCAGGATTTTCGGCTGCCTGGGCGATGCCGCCAAAACCACGGGCACCGCCGTTTCTTTCGTCGCCTCCAAATCGGAACGAAGGAAGAGACTGTTTTCCCTTCGCAGGTACATCGTGGGAATGTAGGCTTCCTCATAAGCGCCGGAAGCCACCGCGTCCAAGCATTGCTCCACTGTCGCCATCATGCGGACGCGCTTTTTGTATTTGTTTCCAAAGTAATTGTCTACGCCGGGAAATCCGACGGGAAGAACCGCCGCCCCTTTCGCGAAATTTTCTGCTTTTCCGTCTCGACGGCGGACAACAGAATACGCCTCATTGCGAAAATTTCCGGAAAAATGCATCATCGGCGGCGAAAATCCGTTCACATACGTCGCGAAAGCCAAATCAATCTCGCCCGACTCCATCTTCCCGGCCAGCTCGTCCACGGACGCAACCTAACGCACCGAAAACCGAAGACCGCTGACATTCGACAAAAGCTTCAGGAAATCCACATACAGGCCTTCGGAATTTTCCAGATTGTTCCGGATGGTAAAGAAAGGCGCGAAGTCCGGCAGAAACCCAACGCGAAGCACCGACGAGTCCTCCACGAACATCCGCTCCGCTGCCGTCGGGCGCACAATGGCCTGCAAAGCCTTGTTCACATATTTCGTTTTCATGGCCGTGCCAAAGTCCGGGTCCAGCGCCTCAATCGTAAGGATCGCGTCCGCCAACCGCCCGGCGAGAGCGCTTTTCTCCCGTGTCGTCATGAACTGGGCCGAAACCATCGCGAAAGTGACCGCGTGGCGTTCACTTGCCGTCACATGATTGCCGTCGTCGCAAATCGCGTCCAGTTCGCCGCCGCGCAACGCGCCCAACATGGCCTTCGGATCCCGGAACGGCCGCACTGTCACATGCCAGTCATTTTTCGACAAAAAATACGCGAGGGCGGTCATGCTCTCCTGATTCTCGAGAATACCGATGACTTTCCCGTTCACCGTCTCCGGCGTCATCGGCTGCCTCGGCTCGTCGCCGCGCCGATAGAGATGCAAAAGCGTCGAGCAGGGCGAACGCGCCGCAAAAATCATGCCGTCCGTATCGGGGCCTTGGCGCACCGGTGCCACAAAATCCAGTTCCCCGCGCAAGAGCTGTTCCCGGCATTCCTCATAGGAGCCGCTCATATATGAATACTGCCAACGGTTCTTTTTCGAAACCTCGTCCAGATAGCCGCGCAAACAATCGAGCAGCATACGATAAGCAAAATCGTTCTTCTGTCCCGGCGGCTCCACGAGCCCCACGCGAATTGTCCGCACCATATCCGGCGCTTCTTCGGCGCAAACGACGGGAAAGAAAAAACAGGCCGCAAAAAAAAGGGAAAACAGCGTGAAAAAAAGCCGAGCCACAACAATTCCCCTTTCCGTCAGAATGAGATGCGAAATTTTTAGAATGGGTGAGGAATTTATTGTCATAAGTATACCATGAAACGGCGCCAAGGAAAAGCCGGTCTTGACAAAGAGCAACGGTTTCCTATATACTTTATAAGTCCCTTCGGACATGATGGTTCGCTAGCTCAGTTGGCAGAGCATCTGACTTTTAATCAGAGGGTCCCGGGTTCAAATCCCGGGCGAGCCACCACGGCGCGTTGGTCAAGCGGTTAAGACACCGCCCTTTCACGGCGGTAACATGGGTTCAAATCCCGTACGCGTCACCATTTTCCGGCCCGGTAGTTCAGTTGGTTAGAATGCCGCCCTGTCACGGCGGAGATCATGGGTTCAAGTCCCATTCGGGTCGCCATCGCGAAACACCCGCGCTTTGCGCGGAATCCATATTGGAAACGCCTCGGTAGCTCAGTCGGTAGAGCAAGGGACTGAAAATCCCTGTGTCAGCGGTTCGATTCCACTCTGAGGCACCACGAAAAAAGAAGCACGGAACGATTTTTTCTTTCGTTCCGTGCTTTTTTCATTCTGCTCCAATCGTCAGCGGCGCATTTCGCGCGCCTGCTCGCGAAGGCGGGCAATCCGATCCTGCATCGGCGGGTGGGTGCTGAAGAGGCCCGCAAAGGTCGCGTGGGCGTTCGCCAACGGATTTACGATGCAAAGATGCGCATTCGAGGTCGAGGCTCCGGCCAAAGGCCGCATCCGCGTCGAGGCGTATTCCAGCTTTTCAAGGGCCGAAGCCAGCGCCAGCGGGTCGCCACAGATTTCGCCGCCGCTCCTGTCCGCGTCATACTCGCGGGAACGCGAAATCGCGAGCTGGATCATCATCGCCGCGAACGGCGCCACGATAATCGTGAAAAGAAGCCCCAACGCGCCGCCGTTGTCGTCCCGGTCGCTCGAGCGCCCGCCCCCGAAAATCGCCGCCCACTGCGCGATATGCGCGATGGTCGAGATAACACCCGCGATGGATGCCGCCACCGTCGAAATGAGTGTGTCCCGATGCTTGATATGGGATAGCTCATGGGCGAGCACACCGCCCAGCTCCCTGTAGTCCAGCGTCTCCATGATGCCCGTCGTCACAGCCACCGCCGCATGCTCGGGATCGCGCCCTGTCGCGAAAGCGTTCGGCGTTGCGGAATGGATGACACAGACCTTCGGCATCGGAAGCTCCGCCTTTCGCGCCAGCTCTTCCACCAGACCGTAAAGCTCCGGCGCTTGGGCACGACTGATTTCCTGCGCACGGTACGCCGCCAAGACCATCTTGTCGCTGTACCAGTAGGAAAAGAAATTCATGGCGAGGGAAAAACACAGCATGACGATCATTCCCTCCTGCCCGCCAAAGCTCCCGCCGACAACGACCAGAAGCATCGTCAAAAGCGCCATCAAAATCGTGGTTTTGAACGTATTCATAGTTTTTTTTCCTCCTTTTCTGCGTCCTTGCGGTTATCATAGCAACGGCAAATGAAAAAGTTATGAACTAAAAAAGCGGAGACTGTTTCCGCATCTCCGCCTTTCCGTGTCAAATATCGAGATTTTTTACTTTTTTCGCATTTTCTTCGATAAACTGCCGTCTCGGCTCAACTTTTTCGCCCATCAGGATTGTGAATAGCTCGTCGGCTTCCTCGGCGTCCTGCAAATCGACGCGGAGCATCGTTCGCTTCTCCGGATCCATGGTGGTCTCCCAAAGCTGTTCGGGATTCATTTCGCCAAGGCCCTTGTAGCGCTGGACGTTGATGTTGTCGCGGCCGATCTCGTTGAGTTTCGCCGCCAGCTCCTCATCGCTGAACGTGTACCAATGCTTTTGTCCCTTCCGGATTTGATACAGCGGCGGCTGGGCGATATAGACGCGGCCATGCTCAATCAGCGGACGCATATAGCGATAAAAGAAAGTCAAAAGCAGTGTGCGGATATGCGCGCCGTCCACGTCGGCATCGGTCATGATGATAATTTTGCCGTAGCGGCTTTTCGCCAAATCAAAGTCCTCGGAAATGCCGCTGCCGAACGCGGTAATCATGGTGCGGATTTCGGCGTTGGCAAAAATTTTGTCAAGGCGCGCCTTTTCCACATTCAAAATCTTGCCGCGCAACGGAAGAATCGCTTGGAAGCGGCGGTCACGTCCCTGCTTGGCGGAGCCGCCCGCGCTGTCGCCCTCGACAAGGTAGATTTCCGCCTGCTCCGGATCCTTCACCGAGCAGTCGGCAAGCTTTCCGGGAAGGCCGAGATTCAGCTCCAGCGCGTTCTTGCGGCGGGTCAGTTCCCTCGCCTTGCGCGCGGCAACCCGGGCGCGGGCCGCGAGAACGGATTTTTCGAGAATCTTCTTGGTAACGGCGGGATTTTCCTCGAAATATTCGTTCAGCCCTTCGGTGACAACGGAGTCGACGATGCCGCGCGCCTCGGAGTTGCCGAGCTTCGTCTTCGTCTGGCCCTCGAACTGCGGATCGGGAACCTTCAGGCTGATGACGCAGACGAGCCCCTCACGGATGTCTTCGCCGGTCAAGTTGTCGTCCTTTTCCTTCAGCACCCCAAGCTTGCGCGCGTAATCATTGGCGGAGCGGGTCAGCGCGAGCTTCAGGCCCGCGAGATGTGTGCCGCCCTCCTCGGTATTGATATTGTTGACAAAGCTGTAGATTGTTTCCTGATAACTTTCATTGTATTGCAGGGCAATCTCGACGATGATGCCGTCCTTCGTGCCGTTAAAATAAATGACATCTGGATTGATTTTGTCTTTTTTTCCGCCCAGATGCTCGACGAAAGATTTCACGCCGCCATCGTAATGGAAAGTCTCGCTTTTGCCTTCCTCGTCGCGCTCGTCCGTCAAAACGACGGTAATGCTGGGATTCAGAAAGGCCAGTTCCCGCAGGCGGTGGCGCAGAACGTCGTATTTGTAAACGGTTTCGGTGAAAATCGTGTCGTCGGGAACAAAATGCACCTTCGTCCCCGTAGTCTCGGCATCTCCGATCTTCGTCAACGGCTCCGTGACCTCGCCCCGGGCGAAAGCAATCCGATACCGGGATCCGTCGCGCATGACCTCTACCTCCATCGTGGAAGAAAGGGCATTGACGACGGAAACGCCGACGCCGTGCAAACCGCCGGAAACTTTATAGCCGCCGCCCGAGAATTTGCCGCCCGCGTGAAGCACGGTCAGGACAACCTCGACAGCCGGCTTTCCGCTTTCGTGCATATCCACGGGGATGCCGCGGCCGTTATCGACAACCGTGATGCTGTTGTCCTTGTGGATTGTAACTTCCACGCGGTCGCAATACCCGGCCAAAGCCTCGTCGATAGAATTGTCCACCACTTCGTAAACGAGATGATGCAGGCCACGCTCGGAAGTGCTGCCGATATACATGCCCGGACGCATACGGACAGCCTCAAGACCCTCAAGCACCTGAATCTGGTTCGCGTCATAAGGACCGGCCACCTGGGATACTTCGGGGGATACACTGTCCGAATGGATGACGATGCCCTCGGTGTCGAGGTCGGCATCTTCCAAATCCTCAAGCTCCTCTTTTTCCTCTGTTTCGATTTTCTTTTCGTCTTCCGTCATAGGATTAAGCCTCCATTCCCGGGAACACATGAATCATGCTTTCTTCCGCTCTTTTTTTCAGCGTCATCGGAGACAGGACGGAAAGATAAATCGCCCGGTCCGTGACAACGACGGATTTCGGTTTGCCGCCGGAAAAATCCGTAGTGGCATTTTTCCGATTCAACAAAAACTTTTTTCCCGTCTCCGTTTTTTTCATCTTTTCATAATCATGAATGGATAAAACGTCCGAAATGTGAACGGAAAAATCGCCGCCAAGATGAAGATACACGACTATTCCCCCCTGCCGGAGCTCCGATTGCCGCGAGCTTTGCGCCTTTTTCCGTTTTTGTCCGTCTCCTCGCCTTCCCAAAGCAAATCGTAACGGAGGCGAGCCATATATTTTTTTACGATTTCTTCCGTAAGGCCTTCCGGCTTCACGGAAGCATACAACATGACGAGCCGCTTCGCATCATCGCCGCTCTCGTCGCCTTGCCTGACACGGGCCGCCAAGGACCGAAGCAGGTCTTCCCTTTCCCTGCGAACGATTTCACGGGAACAATCGAGAATATCAAGGATTTCCCGGACGTGGAGCCATGGCTCACGAAGAAGCAAGCTTCGGACAGCCGCGCCGGATGCCTCCCTCTTTTTCCTCGCACAGAAAGGGCAAAGCGACTCGTTCGGCGAAACCAGTCTGCCGCAATCGGCGCATGGGCGCCAACCGTCTTCCGCCCGAGCGCGCCTGAGCGCAAGGTTTTGCGCAAAAGCACGAGCCGCCGCTTTTCGAACCTCATCGTTTTTCACTTTCGCTTTCGCGACCATCATTTCGGAAGCCGCAATCTCATCCCCGCCGGGAATGACAAGCGTTTCTTCCGGCGCTTCCCTCTCCCGTGCTTTCCTGGCAAAATACTCAGAACGAGGCGAGCAGAAAACAATCTCTGTAACCAGCTCGTCGCATACGAAAGAGTTGATCCTGTCAATAATCTTCCGCTCCATATAGTGAAACTCATTGGCCCAGACCGGCGCGTCCGCCGCAAGGAACAATTTCTTGAAATCCATGCGGACCGGGCGTACATGACAGGCAACGGCTTCGCCGACGATATCCGGCCAGTGGAGTTTCAAAAGATGAATCCGATACGTCTTTTCCTGACCTATAAAAGACACGAGACGCGGAAAAACCTCAAAAGGCCTTTCGGTTCGTTTTGAACGCGCCTGTCGTTTCGCGTCTTTTCCATTCTTCATGCCATCTTCACCGTCCCATGCTCGACACGGAACACCGTCCCGAATCCCTCGGACGGAAGGTAGGCTTCATCCGTAGCCGTAATCAGGGCCTGCAATTCTTCCCCCCGGATAAACGAAAGCAGCTGCTCCCGTCGCCCGCGGTCCAGCTCACTCATGACATCGTCGAGAAGGAGCACCGGATATTCCCCGGTTTCTTCATGAAAAAACGCCAACTCGGCCAACTTCAGCGCAAGGATTCCCGTACGTTGCTGGCCTTGGGAACCATAAGCGCGAAGGTCAACATCGTTGACCAGAAAAGCCAGATCGTCCCGATGGGGGCCGAAACGGGTAGCACCGCGAAGAATATCAAGCTTCTTGGATTCCGCCAGCTTCCCATTATACCACGAAAAAAGCTCCTTTGTCATACGCCCGTCGTTTTCCTCGTCCATACCGTGGATTTCATATCGAAGTGCCAGACATTCGGCACCGCCGGAAATTTCCTTCTGTGTTTTTTCGGCCAAACCGTCCAGCTTTTTCACGGCATCAATTCTCTTTTTCATGACGGAAACGGCTCTCGGCACGAGCTGTGTGTCCCAAATGGGAAGCTCGTCTTCCGAGGCTTCCCCGTCCCGAATTTTTTTCAGCAGAGAATTTCTCTGGCTCAAAAGCCGCGTATAGATGGCTAGATCATAAAAATACGCGGGATCCGCTTGGGAAATTTCCATGTCGAGGAAACGGCGGCGTCCCGCAGGCGCTCCTTTAATCAAAAAAAGATCCTCCGGGGAAAAGAGAACGACGTTCAGCGTTCCAATCAGGTCTTTCATACGAATGGACGCGCCGTTTCGCGTCATCTTCCTTCTTTTGTCCCGAAAGAATCGAAATTCCAGTTCATTTTCCGCGTCGCGGCGCGAAAAAACCACAGAAAGCCGTGCTTCTCCCTCATTCCAACGAACCAGTTCCCCATCGGCGGAAGTTCGATGGGAACGGCCGAGAGCCCCATAATAGACGGCTTCCAAGATATTCGTCTTCCCTTGGGCGTTTTGTCCGAGAAAGACATTGGTTCCGGGCGCGAATTCCAAAGTCTGGTCCACGTAGTTCCTGTAATTTTTCATGGCGACACGCCGGATTTTCATGCCTGCTCCCCGCGAACCTCATATTCTTCGTCGCCGCCTTCGAAGCGCACCTTCACCACATCTCCGGAGGAAAGCTGCCTGCGCCGTGCCGTTTCCCGAACGCCGTTGACAAAAATCCTGCCTTCTTCCATCAGCGGCTTGACAGCACCACCTGTGGGAACGGCGCCGACAAGTTTCAAAAGCTGGTCAAGCCGTATCGTAGCCGTATGAATCGCAACGCTTTCCATCTCACGCCTCCGGTCATGGCTTTGTACGAACCGGCGTAAGGATATAGACAAAATCTTCCTTCTCCGGATCGCGGAGAGCGGCGGGTTTCAACGAATCGTTCAAGGAGAGCACGAATTCCTCTCCGTTGACGATTTTCAACACGTCGAGCAGATAGGAGGCGTTGAACGCTATTTTGATGTCTTCGCCGTCAATGACGGCAGGCACGGTTTCTTCCGCCTTGCCAACGATCGGATTGTCCGAGGAAATATGGACCTCGCCCATATTGAAAATCAATTTGACCGTGTTGTATTCGGAGGAGCGCGCAATCAAGCCGACGCGGGAAACAGCGGCCAAGAAATCGGCGGTTTTCAGCGTTACCCGTGTGGAAAATTCCGGCGGAATCGCGCGACGGTAATCCGGGAACTGCCCCTCGATGAGACGGCTGGTCAGATAGACTTTTTCCGTCTCAAAACTCATTTCGCTCCGAGTGCAGCGCACCGTGACTGCCTCGGGGATCTCGCTGCTCGTGATATGCTGGAGCTCTTCCAGTACCCGTTTGGGAACAATATACGTGTCCTTCCTGTCGAAGCTTTCTTCCAGTTTGCCCTCGTTGATGGCGAGACGATGGACGTTGGTGGCGACCATGCGGACGGCGTTTCCTTCCAACTCCAAAAGGGCGCCGGTGAACACCGGGCGCGTCTCGTCCGTAGAGCAAGCAAACGTCGTCCGACGGATCAGGTCTTTCAGGACGGCGCTGCTGACCTTGAAAGTCTTGCCTTCGCTGATTTGATGAATCTGCGGATAGTCGACGGCATTCATGCTGAGAAGCGTGAAATTGGAGCGTCCGGAATCAATCTTGAAAATTTTTGTTTCCCGGTCGTAGTCCACCGTCACGTTTTCTTCTGGAAGCGTACGAACCACTTCCTGCAGATACCGTCCAGATACGACAGCGTCGCCGGGTTTCTCCACTTCCGCGGGAATATGGAGGAGGACGCCGATTTCATAATCCGTGGCTTGGATTTCCAAAAAATTTTCTGTAGCGTGCATATAAATGCCGGACATGATGGGAGTTTGCGGTTTATTGGCTACGGAACGTCCCGCGATTTGGATTGCCTGTACGAGATCCGATTTCAGACAGGAAAATTTCACGGTTATGCACCTCGTTTTATTGTTGATATAAAATATTAAAATTTAGTAGACGTAGTAATAGGGAATGTGGAAATGTGGATATGGCACTGAAAGCCTTATGACAGAAGATTTTCGGGATGTGCGAAACTATGTTGAAAAGGGAGAAGCAAAATCCACATCCGTCACAGGGAACATCATCGTCCCTGCTTTTCCACATCTCTTGGACAGCTTTTCCCGGCTCCTTCCACAAGCTGAAACTGCCAAATATAATGTTACATCTGCCGGATGCGGTCAATCAATTCGCCGAGCTTCTGGTTGAAATGGGAATCCTGTTCCCTCTTTTTCGCGATTTTATCCCGGGCGTGCAATACGGTGGAATGATCCTTGCCTCCAAAATATTCGCCGATTTTTGTGGTGGAGGTATCCGTCAACGTACAGCAGAGATACATGGCAACTTGGCGCGGGAAAGCTACGTCTTGGCTTCGCCTCTTCGAGAAAAGATCCTCCGTGGAGATATTGAAATAGGAAGCGGTGACGTCCACGATCAGCTCCAACGTGAGTGCTTTTCTGCCTTCCGTCGGGTAGCTGCCGCGCATAGCCCGGCTGGCCAGATCGACGGTGATGCTCTGCTTGTCGATGGAAGCCTGGAGGACGACGCGGGTCAGCGCCCCCTCAAGCTCCCGGACGTTGCTATCGACACGGCTGGCGATGAAATAGAAGACGTCGTCGTGAATGTCCAGATTATCGATCATCGCTTTCTTTTGAAGGATGGCGATACGGGTTTCAAGATCTGGCGCCGTGATGTCCACGGGAAGTCCCCATTCAAAGCGTGAACGGAGACGATCCTCGAGGTTCTTGATATCCCTCGGATGGCGGTCGGCGGACAGGATAATGGCCTTGTCGTCGTCATACAGCACATTGAAGGTGTGGAAAAATTCTTCCTGTGTTCTTTCCTTGGTGTAGAGGAATTGGATATCGTCCACCAACAGCACGTCGACGTTCCTGTATTTTTTTTGGAATTCCTGCGGACGGCCGTCGCGGATTGAGGCGATGAAGTCGTTCAGGAATTTTTCGCTGGAAAGGTAGAGCACACGCATATTCGGATTGTTTTTCAAAATGCGGTTCCCGATGGCGTGCATCAGGTGCGTCTTTCCGAGGCCGACGCCGCCGTACAGAAAAAGGGGATTGTAGACCTCGCCCGGCTTTTGGGCGACGGCGAGAGCCGCTTCGTAAGCGGTTCGGTTCGACGTGCCGCGGACGAAATTTTCGAAGGTGTATTTTTCCTTTAAGGAAGAAAAGTCTCCAGGCTTCACCGGAGCAAAAAGATTTTTTTCCGTATGGGGAACAGACGCTTCCGGGCGGTCAGAGAAAAGAGCTGTCTGGGAAGCCGCCGCGTCTCCGTCGTGCAAGGCAAAGGAATAATCCGGCCGGGCTTCCGCCGCTTCGCCTTTTTTTCCTTCCCCCGATGTCGTTTCAATGCTGATCTCTATTCTTTTTCCAAGTACGGTTTCCGCAGCGTCACTTAAAAAAGGGAGGTAATGATCGCGAACGTAGTCACGGGAAAAATCTCTGGGCGCGCCCAGTACCATCGCCATATCCGTAAGAGAAACCGGGGCCATAGGGACAATCCAACGTTGGTATTCCGTTTCTGTCGTAGTTTCCAGCAATTTTTCCAGCATCTTTTCCCATACGATCTGTGTTTCTTTCTGTTCCATGAGACTTACACCTGCCAAAAATAGGTCAAAAAAATCCGTTATCCACATAATTGTCAACAAATGTGGATAACTCTTCAAGGTAAACCACCGATATTTTATCAGACGAACAGGAATGAATCAACAATTTTTGGCGGAAAATTAAATTGACACGGTTCGGCGCGTAGTCTATAATCAATGAAGCGATTTCGTGACCGCCCCGCAAAAAGGGCGGCA
This sequence comes from Schwartzia sp. (in: firmicutes), assembly GCA_017480545.1. Taxonomy (GTDB): domain Bacteria; phylum Bacillota; class Negativicutes; order Selenomonadales; family Selenomonadaceae; genus RUG12372. The sequence continues at coordinate 44,832 of JAFVAI010000002.1, forward strand.
TTTCGCGGAATATAAAGGAAGATATCGGAGAGGAGGAATCAAGTTGAAGCGTACATATCAGCCTAACAAGCATTACCGCAAGGTCACGCACGGCTTCCGCGAGCGCATGAAGACGAAGGGCGGCCGTCTCGTCCTGAAAAGGCGCCGCCAGAAGGGCAGAAAGAAGCTCTCGGCCTGAGGGCCGTCGCGGCAAGATGAGGTTCCGGCATTTATGTTGAGACTTTCCAAGCGAGGCATATTGCGAAGCAAGCGGATGTTCCAGGAGGTTTATCTCCACGGGCGGTCGTGGGCGGAGCGGTATTTGGTGCTTTATGTCTTTCCGGTAATCGGGCCGGGGAGAAAAGTCGGCTTTGCCGCCGGGAAAAAGCTGGGAAACGCTGTAACGCGCAACCGCATGAAACGGTTGATGCGGGAAAGCTACCGGCGTCATCAGGCAAGACTCGCCGAGGGATTTTATTATCTTCTCGTAGCGAGGAAGCCTGCCGTCGGCGTCAAAGAGCCGGAAATGGAACGGGCCTTCCTGAAATTGGCAGGACGGGCAGGCGTTCTGAAACATTCGGCACATAGGGAAAATTGAGATGGCGAAGAAAATCTTTCTTTTTTTTATTCGGTTTTATCGCGCTTTTTTGTCTCCCTTGAAACTTCCCTGTTGCCGATATGTTCCGACATGCTCGGAATACGCGATGACAGCGGTGGAAAGGTATGGGGCGGCGAAGGGCGGATGGCTGGCTGTCAGGCGGATTTTCCGCTGTCACCCGTTCGCCGGAAGCGGATATGACCCTGTGCCATGACTCAAAAAATGCCCGGATGAACCGGGCATTTTTATCAGGCAATACCGAACAGGAAATTTTTCCGAAATTAGGAGTGATACATTGGATTTTTTTGGTTCCCTTCTGGATCCTTTCGTTCATTTGTTCCAGACGGGCATTAACGTCATTTATGAGTTTTTATCCAATGCGGGCTTTCCAAATTACGGCGTGGCGATTATCCTTTTGACGATTATCATCAAGATGGCGCTTTACCCGTTGACGGTGAAGCAAATCAAGTCCATGAAAGCCATGCAGGAGCTTCAGCCGAAAATGAAGAAGCTGCAGGAACAGTACAAGGACAATCCGCAGCTGCTTCAGCAGGAAATGGCCCGGCTGTATGAAAACGCGGGCGTGAATCCTCTGGCCGGGTGTTTGCCGCTTCTCGTGCAGATGCCGATATTGATGGCGATTTATTATGCGCTCCGCGATATGACGTACGCGGGCGATCCTACGTTTTTCTGGATTCCGTCCCTTTCGGAGGCGGATCCGCTGCATATCCTTCCAATCGTGTCCGCGTTGACGACCTATGTGGTGTCGATTCAGACGACGCCCTCGGATGGCGGCTCCCAAGCAAAAATCATGGCATATATGATGCCGCTCTTTATTGGATGGATCAGCTGGAATTTCGCGGCGGGTCTTGTGTTGTACTGGATCACGATGAATGTTGTGCAGGGCCTGCAGCAATGGTGGATGTTCAGGGGCGAAGAAAAAAACGGAAAACCGAAGCCGGGGAAAAAAGAGCAGAAAGCCGATAAGGAACCCGCAAAGGGAAAGAAGAAGGCAAAGTAGGAGGCAGCCGTAAATGGCTTTATATGTGGAAAAGACGGGAAAGACCGTCGAAGAGGCAAAATTGGCGGCGCTGGCCGAGCTTGGCGTTCGCGAGGAAGATGCCGAGGTGCAGATTATTGAAGAGGCATCCAAAGGTTTTTTGGGTTTGATCGGCGGCCATGACGCGAAGGTTCGTGTCACCATTCGGACCGGTTTTGAGATTGCGCCGAAACCCGCGCCGAAAATGCCGGAGGTCATTGAGACTTCAGTGACGGTCGGGGATATGGCAAAGCAGGCGAACGCGTCGGAAACCTCCGAGCGCAAACCGGAGCGCCGGGTGCGGGAAGAGCGTTCGCGTATGCCGTTGCCTTCCGAGGAAGAGGCAGCCATGCCGCTGGAAAAAGCGGAAAAGTTCTTGCAGCAGATTTTCGAATCGATGCATTTGGAAGTCTCCATCGAGCGGGAGCGCGGTGAGGAAGCGTATGTGCTGAATCTGACGGGTGAAAATCTCGGGATTCTGATCGGCAAACATGGGCAGACCCTTGATTCGCTGCAGTATTTGACGAATCTCGCCGCGAATCACGGTCTGGCGGAAAATCGCGTCCATATCGTGATTGATGTCGAGCATTACCGGAACCGCCGGGAGGATACGCTCCGTCGTCTGGCGTCGCGTCTCGCGGACAAGGCAACCCGTACACGCCAACGCATCATGCTGGAGCCGATGAACCGCCATGAGCGCAAGATCATTCATATGGCGCTCCAGGATAATCGTCGCGTAACGACCTACAGCTCGGGCGACGAACCGTACCGCAAGGTCGTTATCGAGCCGAGCCGGGAACGGCGCGGCAGCTATCGCGACCGCCGGGCGGCGGAAAATTGACCGGAAACAGCGCAGAAAGCCGTCGCATGATATAGCGGCGGCTTTTTTGCAATAGGAGGAAAGCTATGCATCAGGAAGACACGATCAGCGCAATCGCAACGCCCCCGGGCTCCGCCGGCATCGGCGTCGTGCGCCTGAGCGGGGAGGAATCCATCGCCGTGGCGAGCGCGATGTTCCGCCCCAAAAACGGGAACAAGGTGGAAGATGTCGTTTCGGCCTCCGTGACCTATGGGGAAATTGTCGACGGAAACGGGGATATATTGGATGAAGCCTTGATGCTGATGATGAAGATGCCTCACTCCTATACACGGGAAGATGTGGTGGAATTTCAGTGCCACGGCGGGCCGGTCATCCTGCGGGCGGTGTTGGAACGGACGTATGAGCTGGGCGCGCGCCCGGCGGATCGCGGGGAGTTCACGAAGCGCGCGTTTTTGAACGGGCGGCTCGATCTTTCCGAGGCGCAGGCTGTCATGGAGGTCGTCGGCGCGAAAACGGAGGCATCCCTTCGGATGGCGATCGGTCATCTTTCCGGAAGATTTTCAGAACGCATCAAAAAACTTCGTCAAAAGTCGTTGGATTTGATTGCGCATTTGGAAGCGGTCATCGACTTTCCCGAGGAGGAAATCGACGACGTGGTGATTGACGACGTCCGGCTCCAGATTTCCGCCATGCGGTATGAAATCGAGGCCATGCTGAAAACGGCCCACGCCGGACGTATATTGAGCGGTGGCCTGAAAACGGCCATCATCGGAAAACCGAACGTTGGCAAATCTAGCCTTTTGAATATCCTGCTTCGGGAGGAAAGGGCCATCGTCACGAATATTCCCGGCACGACCCGGGACAGCATTGAGGCATACGCCGATGTTGGCGGTGTTCCGCTGTGCCTGATCGACACGGCGGGGATTCGACGGGCCAAGGACGCGGTGGAAAAGATTGGCGTCGAGCGGGCCCGGGCTTGCGTGCAGGAGGCATCGCTGGTGTTGGCGGTTTTCGACGGCGCGGCGCCGATGACCGGGGAAGACGAGGAAATCCTCGCTCTCGCGAAGGGAAAGGATACGATTTTTCTGCTCAATAAATCCGATCAAATTTCTTCCCCCGATGCCGTGTGCGAAAACGTGATCCGCGAAATTGTGCCGACGGCTCCAGTTCTCCGCGTTTCGGCGAAGACCGGGGAAGGGCTGGAAGTGTTGGAACCATGGATTCGGGAAAAAGCCTATGGCAGCGAGCTGAAGGGCGACGAAGCTTCCTTTGTGCACGACGCGCGAGAGGAAGAAATTTTGCGCCGCGCTTCCGGCTATTTGGCGGACACCCTGCAAACGATTGAAAATGGCATGAGCGCTGATTTTATCGTCATTGACTTGCGCTCGGTCTGGGAAACCTTGGGCGAGATTACCGGGGAAACCGCAGGGGAAGGAATCATCGACGCGATTTTCAGCAAGTTCTGTCTTGGAAAATAAAAATGAAGGAGAATGGTTGTGTTTGTTGCCGGAGAATATGATGTCGCGGTAATCGGCGCGGGCCACGCCGGTGTGGAGGCGGCGTTGGCGGCGGCGCGGATTGGCTGCCGGACCCTGCTCGCGACGCTTTCCATGGACAATATCGCGCTGATGCCCTGCAATCCGTCCATCGGCGGCCCGGCCAAGGGCCATCTCGTGCGGGAAGTGGATGCCCTCGGCGGGGAAATGGGGCTCAATATTGACAAGACCGCGATCCAGTCGCGGCTGCTCAATACGGGCAAAGGTCCGGCGGTTCACGCCTTGCGGGCACAGGCGGACAAGAAGCTTTACCAGTTCACGATGAAGGAAACCTGCGAAAAGCAGGAAAATCTGGACGTCAAACAACTTCTGATCGAGGATATCCAAGTCGAGGACGGAAAAGTCAGGGGCGTGGTCGCGGAAACGGGCGAGATTTACCATTGCCAAGCGGTGATCTTGGCAACGGGCACTTACCTCCGCGGGCGCATCATCATCGGCGAAACGACTTACGATGCCGGGCCGAACGGACAGCGGGCGGCCATGAAGCTGACCGATGCCCTGAAACGTCTCGGCGTCGGTCTCATGCGATTCAAGACGGGAACGCCGGCCCGTGTCGACGCCGATTCCTTGGACTACGAGGAAATGGAAATCCAACCGGGGGACGAAGAGGCGGCAGCTTTTTCCTTTCTGACCGACGAGCCGACGCGAAGCGTCCTGCCTTGTTGGCTTTCCTACACGAACGAGGAAACCCATAAGGTCATCCGCGACAATATCCATCGCGCGCCGATGGCCAACGGTGTCATCAAAGGCGTGGGGCCGCGCTATTGCCCGTCCATCGAGACGAAGATCGTGCGCTTTCCCGACAAGGAGCGTCATCAACTATTCATCGAGCCGGAGGGGTTGCACACGCGGGAAATGTACGTGCAGGGCATGTCCACCAGCCTCCCGGTGGACGTGCAGATCGCGTTTCTCCATACGATACCGGGGCTCCGCCATTGCCGCGTCATGCGCGCGGGCTACGCCATCGAGTACGACTGCATCGACCCGACCCAGCTTTCGCCAACGCTGGAGCTGAAAAAGATTCGGGGATTTTTCTCGGCGGGCCAGTCCAACGGAACCTCTGGCTATGAAGAGGCGGCGGCCCAAGGGCTGGTTGCCGGCATCAACGCGGCGATGTTTGTGACGGGCGGCGAGCCGTTGGTACTGAAACGCTCGGAAGCGTACATCGGCGTCCTGATTGACGACCTTGTCACCAAGGGGACCAATGAGCCGTACCGCATGATGACCTCTCGCGCCGAGTACCGCCTGATTCTCCGGCAGGACAATGCCGACCTCCGGCTTACCGAATACGGCCGCCGCGTCGGTCTCGTCACCGATGGGCGGTACGCGCGTTACCAAACGAAAAAGGCGGAAATAGAGGCGGCGCTGCAAACGCTCCGCGAAACCATACTGACGCCCAGCACGGAAACGAACGAAAAGCTTTCAAAATCAGGTCTTGCCGAAATCCGGACCGCGACTTCGCTTTTCGATTTTTTGCGCCGCCCCGAGGCGGATTATAAAACAATAAGGCCGCTCTTCGGCTTGCCGGAGATTTCCGACGAGGCGGCGAAACAGGTGGATATCACCATTACCTACGAGGGCTATATCCGCCGCCAGCAGGAGCAGATCGAGCGCATGGAGCGGCTGGAAACGAAGCTCCTGCCGACGGATATGGATTACGGGGCGGTGCCGAGCCTTCGGGAGGAGGCGAGGGAAAAACTCGCCGCCGTCCGCCCGCGTTCCGTGGGACAGGCGGGCCGGATCTCCGGCGTGTCCCCGGCCGACGTTTCGGTGCTCCTGATTTGGTTGGAAAAGGAGCGCAGAGGAAAAAAAGAATAGGAAAAAGAAAATGACAGAAAAGAAAACGACGGCATCCGTTTTGCGGAGCCGTCGTTTTCTTTTCTGCGTTGCACTGAATCAGCCAATGATTTCCATCATCGGGGCGATGGTTACGCCCGCCGTGCCGCTAAAATTCGACGCGTATTCCGAGATTGTATTGCCACTTCGTCTGCATATCGCCACCGAAGGACTTCTCCACCTCGCCGTAGCAATATGTATTGTCGCTCAATTTCACATTGCCGCCGATGCTCGCCGTCCAGCGTGTATCATTCAGGCTTGTTTGTTCCGAATGCGACGCGCCGTATTTGTCGGTGATTCTCATCCGGCTCTCGCCGCCGAAGTCATGGATGAAATTGATGCCCACATAAAACGAAGTTTTTTCGACCTTCCGCCCGATGCGGAGACCGCCGCGCACTGTCCATGCGTTGACGCTTCCCTGCCAAATGCGCGAATCGTCGCTCATGGTATAATTCGCCTCGCCGACATGGCCATAAATCAGCTCGGCTTCCGGTTGGATAAAATACCCGTCCTTGAGAGGAATCCGCCGTCCGTACTCTACGCCGATACTCGTGGCCCAAGCATGGTAATCTCCCGTCAGTTTCGCTCCGGTGCCCGCCGCGTAGCTTGTCAGGTCGCTCGAAAGCCGCCCCTGCCGGGCAATGACATCAAGATAATGTCCTTTTGTTCCAAGATAACTTGCGTAAAGCGCAAGGCTCGTGCTGCGGTTCTTGGAATATCCAGAATGGCTGTAGCCCGTCGTGCCGTCGTACACTGTCACCGCGCCACCAAAGAACCACGTATCCCCGTCGCCCAACGTTGTCTTGTGGTCATAGCCGACCTGATAACCGTTGTACGTCCCGCTTGTCCCGTAGCGCCCGCTTTCCTCGCGTCCACGGAAGAAACGCGCCCACGCGCCGTCATCGTCCTCCGCGTAGCGCAAATCGCCAAGCCGCTTCGTCAGATTGTTGTATTCGTTGCGCCAATGGAAATATGTATTGACGGCCGCTCCCTGCGTGTTTTGCGACAAATTGCTGAGCACGGGTGTGCCACTGTTGCCGCTGCCATTGTGATAGATTCCGTCGTCCTGTCCGGAAGGAGTTGTCTTTTCGTCGCTCTTGTCATTGCCGCTTTGCTTTCCATCGTCGTGTTTCGATGGAGTTGTTTGATGCTCGTCCTCTTTCCCTCCGTCTTGTTCTGATGGAATTGTCTTATGCTCGTCCTCTTTCCTTCCGTCTTGTTCTGATGGAGTTGTTTTGTGCTCGTCTTCTTTCCCGCTTTCTTGTTCCGAGGGCTTCGTATTGTCTTCGCTCTCTGTTTCATTATCCTTCTCGTCCTCTTTTTCCGGCTCGGATGGATCGCCCGTGCGCCGAATATCACTCACCGACCATGTTGTTTCATTCGCTGTCGTCTCGCTCGTCAGTGTCGGCGTATAATTATACGCTCCGGCATCAAAATTTTCGATGCCAAAATCTACTGCGTATCCGTTGTTTTTTGCGGATTTATCATGCACCAATGCAAATGGTGTCACCTTTACATCATTTGTCAACGCGAAATCCGCCTGCGTCGGCGAAAGACGGATCGTATGATGCGCGTCCTCCGTCACGTTCCGATCAATCCACACCGACCCTGCGCTGATTTTTCCGCTGTTCGGTGCATCTTGCGCAATGTTAAACTTGAAAATGCCGCCTGTGCCGGAAAGAGTGCTTAAATTTACATACATTCCAACAGGGACAGAAACAGTGCCATTATTATCAATCGTAGTATTTCCCTTGTTGGACGTGCCATGATAATACCAATTATACACATCGGGAATGTCCCATGCCGCGCCATTTGCCACAACAAGGCTTGCCTGTTCACCACCATGGAAATTGCCATTGATAAACGACTCTTCATTACTGAGTTTAATGACACCGGACTCCAAGCTCACATTGCGATTGATTTTCACAACACCTTCGCCGGATTCATTTATTTTTGTTTCGTGTTCAAATAACACCTGCTGTTCATACTGCTTATCCGAAGAAGGATCGCCAGCGATTTCAACATTTTGAATCGCATATTGCCCATAAATGCTTCCGATTAAATTGACTTGGTTTGTTATCTTTAAGGAAACGCCGAACAAGTCCCTTCGGCCCACGCCGGGTCTTTTTCCGCCATGCTGCGTCAGATGCCGTTCGACGTAGCGATGCTACGCCTTCGCGGCCTCTTCCTTGCCTGACGAAAAAATCCCTCGGCGTGGCCTCGA
>JAFVAI010000013.1 GCA_017480545.1 Schwartzia sp. (in: firmicutes)
CAGCGCTTCGCCGTCCACCGGGACGAACACGATCTTCTTCGTCGTGCCCAGTTCCTTGATGGTCGCGTTGCCGAGGCCGGAGGTGACGAACGCCACGTCGCACTGGCCGTTCTTCATCTGGTCGATGGCCTCGCCGTAGGACAGGTAATCCACCTTCGCGTCGTCATAGCTCATGCCGTTCGCCTCGAAAATCATGCGGGCGTTCAGCTCGACGCCGGAATTCGGGGCGCCCACGCCGACGCGCTTGCCCTTGATGTCGGCAAAGGTTTTGATGCCGGAGTCTTCCGTCGTGACGATCTGCACCACGTTCGGCCAGAGGCCCATCATCGCGCGGAGGTCGGTGGCTTTCGGCTTGCCCTCATAAGCGCCGAAACCTTCCACCGCCTGAATGACGGAGTCGGACATGGCAATGGCGAGCTCGCCTTTGCCGGTCAAAATCGCGTTGATATTCTCGCCCGTCGCGCCCGTCGCCGTCGCCGAGGTCTTGTACCCCATTTCGCCGATAACCTTCGAGAACGCGCCGCCGATCGGGAAATAAATGCCGCTGGTCGGCCCCGTCAGCACCGTGACAAATTCTTTGCTGCGGTCCAGCTTCGTCTCCTTCTTCGGCGCGCCGCTGCCGCCGCTCCCCGCGTTCCCGCCGCCCCCGCAGGCCGCGGTCATCACGGCCAGAGCCGCGATCAGGATTGCGCTCATCAGTTTTTTCCACATACGGTATCCTCTCCTTTGTCGTAAAAATAGTCTTATGCCTTTGCGCTTATGGCTATTATATCATTTCAGCATAGCGCGGTAAATGTTTTTTTTTTCGATGGTTTTGGAAAATTTTAATACGGTAAATTGCAATAGCAAATCAAAAGCGCGCCGCTCAAAAAATTTGAGAGCGACGCGCTGTCATTCAGGCCATAGCCCCTGCATCTTTACGCCGGCGCCGCGTTCGCGAGCATCGTTGCCTCCTCCGTGACCACGCGGTTGCGCCCGCTCTGCTTCGCCGCGTAAAGCGCCTCGTCCATGCGCTTGAATACGGCTTCGTCCGGTTCGTTCTCGTGCCAGGAAGCGACGCCGACGCTGCAGGTGACGCGCTGCTTGGGGCAGATGGAGGAAGATTCGACGGCTTTGCGGAGCGTTTCGCCCAGACGGCGCGCCTGTTCGTTGCCGGCGTTTCGGCAGAGGACGACAAACTCCTCGCCGCCCCACCGGAAAAGCGTCTCATGCGGCGAAAGGTGCTGGCGGATCAAATCGGAGAAATGGATGAGCACGTGGTCGCCCATGTCATGTCCGTAATTGTCGTTGACCTTCTTGAAAAAGTCGATATCGAGCATGAGGATGGAAGTGGGGAGATGGGCAACCTGCGCCAACGTGACTGCCTCTTTCACGCTTTGGTCAAACTTTCGCCGGTTGAAGCATTTCGTCAGCGGGTCGATTTCCGAGAGCTCGACGGCGCTGGCCACCTCCACCTCCAACGAACGGGCGAGGGCGATCAGGCTCCGTTCTTTGCGGAACTGCTCGCCGACCAGCGACAGGATAAAAAACGCGAAAGCGAATATGGTAAAGGGCGCGAGCGCCATCAGGTATGGAACCACTTGCGAAAGGCGCAGGAAGCGGCAAACGCCGTTCAGGATCGCGACGAGGGGAAGCACGACGCTTGGCACCAGAAAGGCACGGCAGTGGCGGCGGTTTTCCCCATCGGAACGGTAAAGACAGAAAGCTTGTATCGCCTGAAAAACCGCCATGCAGGCAAGCAAAACAGGAATCATGATCATGAATCCGTTTTGATATATGTAGAATTGCGGCAACGGAAGCTCGATTTCCAGGAACCTCGCAAACTCCAGCATGACGGCGACGACGGCAATCGCGCTGTATGCGTGGAGGGTTTTCTTTACGGCGGGGCGGAAATTTTCGTCCACGATCTCCAAGACGATGCTCGAGCCGCAGATAGGAATCAGATAGAACATGGAGAGCAGCACACGCCACCAAAGCCCCGGCTCATCCCAAAGAAAGACGGTGCCGTTGCTGGCGCTGAACATCCAGACAGCGCAGACGACGAGGAAGAGGAACACGAGACGGTACAGGCGGCGAAGCTCGTACTGGTTCATATAGTAGAGCCCGACGATGGCCATGAGCATGATGACGACGGGCAGATTGATAAAATAAGGAAGGTCAAAAAGAAAGAGCTTGCGCACTTGGTCGGCGTTCGTGCCGATGGACATGCCCATGAGCCGTCCAAGGCTGACCGGCGATTCGGAATACATTTGGAAGGTAAGCGTATGGCGGAGCTTGCGCTGGTCCGACGGCAACGTGACGAGATGCCAACGCCAGCCGTAGCCGATCTGCTGGTGGGCGAGCGTCCCGTATTGATAGATGAGCTTGTCATCCTGCCAGACGCGGAAAGATTGGTTCATCGTGACGAAAAAGAGCGTGTTGACATCGGGTGTGCTGGGATCGAGGCGCACACGAAGCCAGACATGGCTCGTTTTCCCGGAAACCGGCGGCGCTTCCGCGTCACCGTCGTAAGGAATCCAAGCATCTTCGTCCGCTTCCGATTCCTGGAGCCAAGTAAAATCGCCGAAAGCCGTGCGCGGCGAATCGCCCTCGCGGTATTTCCAGTCATGGAACTCGCCCGCCTCGGCGGCGGAGGAGAAAAACGCAAAAAAGACGACCGCGATGAGAACCAGCCGCGTGAAAACTCGCGGGTATCCCATGACAATCGCCTCCATTGTCTTGCGTGAAATGGATTTTTCTATATCATAGCACAGGAACGGAAATTTGTCTTCTGAAAATTGCGGGAATTTTCCTCGAAAGAACAGCTCCGTCAGGTGAAAAGGTCGTCGTAAAAGGTGTACGCAAGCATCGCTCCGACGAGGACGAGGAGAACAACGTCGCCCATGATGAGGCCTCCTTGACAGATATGAATTTAAGACTATGATATAATTGATACTCGGAAATTGCAAGGGGGAACGCGAATGGATTTGAAATGCCTGGAACTTTCGGGCCTCGAAGCGGCGGAAACCGCCCTGCGCGCCGTCGGCGCCGATCCCCGCGGCATTGCCATCATGAAGGAAAAAGCGGTGTTCCGCGCGGTGCGGGTCGCGGACGTGCCGCTCCGCGCGGCGATCCTTCTCAAGCAGGCATTCCTCGCCCAAGGCGCGGAGGCTGCGGTTTCACGCGAGACAGCGGCGCTTTCGGCGGAGACGACGGACGTGATTCTATTGGGAACGTTGGCGCAGTACCGGGTGATTCTCGCGCGGCTTCGCGAGCAGCCGTTTGGGCTTCGGGCGCTCTCGGAGGAACTGGAAAAAATTTTATGGGAAAATACGTGAAGCAGGCAGGATTTTTTCGCGCAATCGCGAATGATATTTTATAGAAAACACAGAAAGGTCAGGTGACTGCCGGTATGGCAACAATTCGGATTCGCAATATGATGTTTTACGGGTTCCATGGTATTTATGAGTACGAGCGCGAGCAGGGCCAGAAATTTTTCGTCGAAGTAGAGCTCACGACGAAGGACAACCACGCGGCGGAAACGGACAAGGCGGAGGACGGCGTGGACAGTGCGCATGTCTATAACTTTGTGCGCGACGTGGTGGAGAACAAGCGCTTCAGCCTTTTGCAGTCGTTGGCGACGGAGGTCAACCGCCAGCTTTTGAAAGCGTTTCCCCAGTGCGCGACGGCGAAGACGCTGATCCGCAAGCCCTCGGTGCCGATCGCGGGCCCGCTGGACTGCGTCGAGGTCGAGGTCATGTCGACTTCCGAGGAACTCGCGGCGGAGTGAAGAATATAGGAAAAGGGCTGTGCGGCCGAAAGGCTCGCATAGCTTTTTTTATGCCCTGCTTGACAGAAGAAAAATTCTTTCCTATTATATAGGCGTTTGATTGCAAAACGGGAGGTGCGGCGGTGGATCTTTCGGGAGCGTATTACGCGGCGATGCTTTCGGCGTCGGGCGTCGGGATTCCAGGCGTGGAGCGGTTGGTCGCGGATACTGGGGGCGCGCGGGAAGCGTGGGCCGCCGATGCGGCAACACTTCGGCGATGGCTTGGCGAGGCGGCTGTTGCATCGTTCCTCGCGCTTCGCGGGAAAAATCCGGAGCTGCCACAGGCGATTGCCGAGGCCTGTGAAAAGCGGGGCATCGACATTTTGGCCCGGGAGTCCGAAGCCTACCCGTCGATTTTGCGCGAGATTGGGAAACCGCCCTTGGTTTTGTTCGCGCGGGGCAACCTCGTTTCGGACGCCGCGCGGGTTGCTGTGGTCGGCGCCCGCCACGCTACGCCCTACGGACGGCACGCGGCGGAGGAATTGGCGATGGGGCTCGCGGGGCGGGGCGTGACAGTGGTCAGCGGCGCGGCCCGCGGCATCGACACGGCGGCGCACAAAGGCGCGCTCCGCGCGGGACGGACCGTCGCGGTGCTGGGCTGCGGCGTGGATGTCGTCTATCCGAAGGAAAACGGATTGCTTTTGGACGAAATCGCGGAAAAGGGCGTGGTGCTGTCCGAGTATCCGCCGGGGACGAAACCGATTGCCGCGTTTTTCCCGCAGAGGAACCGGATTATCAGCGGCCTGTCGCGTGGCACGGTGGTCGTGGAGGCGGCGGAGCGCAGCGGTTCCTTGATTACGGCGGAGTTGGCGCTCAGCGAAGGGCGGGAAGTTTTCGCCGTGCCGGGCAGCATTTACTCGGACACGAGCCGGGGCTGCCACAACTTGATCCGGCAAGGCGCGAAGCTCACGGCCTCGGTGGAGGACGTTCTGGAGGAGTTCCCATGGGCGCGGGGAGAGACGGACGAAAAGCAGGCATCGCTCTTTGAGGGCGACGTGCCGGAGGGACTCTCGGAGGAGGAAAAAACGGTCTACGCAATTCTTTCCAAAGAAAAGCCGTTGACCGTGGACGATATCATTTACCGTTTGCACGGCCGGGGCGATGCCTCAAATATTGCGTTCCTGCTGCTTCAAATGGAATTGAAGGGATTGGTCGGGCAAGATGAGAACCGCGCATATAGCCGCGCGGCCAAACTATAAGCGAATCAGCCGGATACTTCCGTAACAAAGGAGGAGCATTGTTTGACTACAGCAGCAAAAGGAAAGGCCAAGAAGGCCCCAGGCAAGGCGGCGAAACGGCCCGCCGCGAAAAAGGCGGCGAAACGGCCCGCCGCGAAAAAGGCGGCGAAACCGGCGGAGGAAAAGACACTGGTCGTTGTGGAGTCCCCGGCGAAGGCAAAGACCATCGAGAAATATCTGGGCAAAAACTATGTTGTGCGCGCCTCTATGGGCCATCTGCGCGACCTGCCGAAGAGCCAGTTCGGCATCGACATCGAGCACAATTTCGAGCCGAAATACATCAATATCCGCGGCAAGGGCGATTTGATCCGCGCTCTGAAGAAGGACGCGAAGGACGCGGCCCGCGTGTATCTGGCCTCCGACCCGGATCGCGAGGGGGAGGCCATTGCTTGGCATTTGGCGCATCTTTTGGAAATCGCGCCGGATGCGGACTGCCGTATCGTGTTCAATGAAATCACGAAGCCGGCGATCCAGGAAGCGGTTCGGGAGCCGCACCGCATCGACGTCGACCGCGTGGACGCCCAGCAGGCCCGTCGAATGCTGGACCGCATCGTCGGGTACAAGCTTTCGCCGCTGCTCTGGCGCAAGGTTCGGAAGGGGCTTTCCGCGGGGCGTGTGCAGTCGGTCACCGTGCGGATGATCTGCGACCGGGAAAAGGAAGTGCAGAGCTTCGTTTCCGAGGAATACTGGACGGTGGATTTGAAATTCCGCAAGAAGCGCTCGCGGCTGTTCACGGCGGAGCTTTCGGCCATCGACGGCAAGAAGCCGTCCATGGCGGACCGCAAGACGGCGTTCGCGGTGAAAACAGCATTGGAAAAGGAGATCTTCACGGTCACCGAAGTCAAGCGTCGGGAGCGGCAGCGGAAAGCGGCCCCCCCGTTCAATACCAGCAGCCTCCAGCAGGACGCCGCGCGCAGGCTTGGCTTTACTTCGCGCAAGACGATGATGCTGGCCCAGCAGCTTTACGAGGGCATCGGCCTTGGGAGGAAAGGCCCCGTCGGCCTGATTACATATATGCGTACCGACTCGACGCGAATTTCCCAAATTGCGACGGACGAGGCGCGCGGCTTTATCTCCGGGAGGTTCGGCACGGCTTACGTTCCGGCGAAGCCGAACGTCTTCGTCTCCGGCAAGAACGCGCAGGATGCCCACGAGGCGATTCGTCCGACGAGCGCGCTGCGGACGCCGGAGGAAGTGGGAGCCTTTTTGACGGCCGACCAGCTTAAGCTCTACACGCTGATCTGGCAGCGGTTCGTCGCTTGCCAGATGGTGCCCGCTGTCTACGATACCCTGAGTGTTGGCATTGCCGGGGGCAAACGGTACGCCTGCCGCGCGTCCGGCTCGGTGCTGAAGTTCCCGGGCTTCACCGCAGTCTACGCCGAAAACGGCGGAAAGAAGGAAAAGGACGTGGTGCTGCCGGAGTTGGCTGTCGGCGATGTGTTGGATCTTTCCGCCGTGCAGCCGGAGCAGCATTTCACCGAACCGCCGCCGCGCTATAACGAGGCGTCGTTGGTCAAGACGTTGGAGGAAAAGGGCATCGGCCGACCGAGCACCTACGCGCCGATCATCGAGACGATTATCGCGCGCGGCTATGTGGTGCGCGTCGACAAGACCTTCCGCCCGACGGAGCTGGGCGAAATCGTCGTAAAGATGCTTGAGGAATATTTCAAGGAAATCGTGGACGTGCAGTTCACCGCAGCATTGGAAACCGAACTGGACGAGATTGCCGACGGCAAGCGCGGCAAGAATAAATTCCTGTCGGATTTCTACGTTCCTTTTGAAAAGACCTTGGAAAAGGCTGACGAGGCCATCGGCCATGTGGAGCTTCCCGTGGAGGAGTCCGATGTGGTCTGCGAGCTTTGCGGCAGGAAAATGGTCGTCAAGCAGGGCAGGTACGGAAAATTCCTCGCCTGTCCCGGTTTCCCGGAGTGCCGCAATACGAAGCCGTTCCTGAAGGACACGGGAGCGTTTTGCCCGCGTTGCGGCGGCAGCATCGTCGAGCGGCGTACGCGGCGCGGCCGGATTTTTTACGGCTGCAAAAATTACCCCGAGTGCGACTTTGTGACTTGGGACACGCCGGAGACCGAGCCGTGCAAGACCTGCGGCTCCCTCGTCCTGCGGCATCATTTCAAGAACGGACGTATGCTCCGCTACTGCGTCAATGACGACTGCAAGACCCGCGTCGACCACCCGATCAACAAAGAACTGGAGCGTCTGCGCGCCCGCGCGGCAAAGGCGGAGGCGGACGGGGCCGCCGCACAAGCGCCCACAAAACAGACTGCGACAAAAGCGGCTGCGGCAAAGAAGTCCGTCGCGAAAAAGACCGCGACAAAAGCGGCTGCGGCCAAAAAGACCGCCGCGAAAAAAGCGGCGGCGCCTAAAAAGCCCGCTGTGGGAAAGACGGCGAAGAAGAAATAATATGGAAACAATCAGCAAAATCGTCCGCGTCGTGATTGTCGGCGCGGGATTGGCGGGCAGCGAGGCGGCTTGGCAGGCGGCGAGGCGCGGCGCGCGGGTGACACTGTATGAGATGCGGCCCGTGGAGCAAACGCCCGCGCACAAGACCGGCGGCTTCGCCGAACTCGTTTGCAGCAATTCGCTTCGGGCGGCGGGACTGGAAAACGCTGTCGGCGTATTGAAGGAAGAAATGCGCCGCCTCGGCTCGATCATCATGGAAGCGGCCGACGCGACGGCCGTCCCTGCGGGGGGCGCGTTGGCCGTCGACCGGGAGGGGTTCAGCCGCTATGTCACCGAACACGTCGAGCACCATCCGCGGATCGAAGTGCGGCGGGAACGGCTGGACGCCGTTCCCGTAGCCGACGATGCCGTCACGATTGTCGCCAGCGGCCCCCTGACGGACGGCGCGCTGGCCGAAGACGTGGCGCGCCTGGCGGGCGGCAAGGGCCTTTATTTTTACGACGCCGCCGCGCCGATTGTGACACTGGAATCCGTGGACATGACGCGGGCCTATCGCGCTTCCCGCTATGGCAAAGGCGAAGCGGCCTATATCAACTGCCCGCTGACGAAGGAAGAATACGAGGCCTTTTGGGACGCGCTTGTGCATGCGGAGAAGGCGCAGACTCACGAATTTGAGAAGGAAATTTTCTTCGAGGGCTGTATGCCTGCCGAAGTCATGGCGGCGAGGGGCAAAGATACGCTCCTCTTCGGCCCGATGAAGCCCGTGGGGCTCGAACACCCCGAAACGGGGGAACGGCCTTACGCCGTATTGCAGCTCCGGCAGGACAACGCGGCGGGGACGCTCTACAATCTCGTCGGCTTTCAGACCCATCTGGCATGGCCGGAGCAGCGGCGCGATTTTTCCATGGTCCCGGCGCTGGCTCGCGCGGAGTTCACGCGTTACGGCGTTATGCACCGCAATACCTTCATCAATTCGCCGTTGGTGCTGCGTCCGACGATGCAGCTTGCGGCCGACCCCCGGATTTTTTTCGCGGGCCAGATGACTGGCGTCGAAGGCTACGTCGAGTCGGCTGCGGCCGGACTGATGGCCGGAGTGAACGCCGCGCGGCTGATCGATGGGCAGCCGCCTCTCGTATTCCTGCCGGAAACGGCCCACGGTTCGCTGGCCCGTTACATCACCTCGGCGGATCCCGCGCATTTTCAGCCGATGAACGTGAATTTCGGACTGATGCCGCCGCTTTCGGAGCGGGTGCGGGACAAGAAATTGAAAAAAAGAAAAATCGGGGAGCGCGCGCTTTCGGCGCTAGAAGAGTTTCTAAAAATTTGAGGCAAGAAATTCTTGCCTCAAAAAATTGCAAAGACTTGGAGGGTGCGTCATGGAACAACGGAACGAATTTCACGCCACAACCATTGTCGCGATCCGGCACGAGGGCAGGACGGCCATCGCCGGGGACGGGCAGGTGACCTTCGGCCAGCATACGGTGATGAAGGCAAACGCCCGGAAGGTGCGCCGCCTGTATCATGACAGTGTGCTGGCGGGTTTCGCCGGGTCGGTGGCCGACGCGTTCACGCTTTTTGAGAAATTCGAGGCGAAGCTGGAGGAATTCAATGGGAATCTGTTGCGCTCGTCGGTGGAGCTGGCGAAGGAATGGCGCACGGACAAGGTGCTTCGGCGTCTTGAGGCGTTGCTTCTCGTCGCCGACAACGAAACGCTGCTGATGATTTCCGGCAACGGCGAGGTCATCGAGCCCGACGGCGAGGTCGCGGCCATCGGCTCCGGCGGCTTCTACGCGCTGGCCGCGGCCCGTGCGCTGAAAAAGCACGCCGCTTCCATGAGCGCGGCGGAAATCGCGGAGGAGGCGCTTTCCATCGCCGCCGATATTTGCGTGTTCACAAATCACAATATCAAAGTCGAGGAACTTGATTAATAGGAGGAGTTTCATTGCAGATCAATGAACAGACGCCCCGGCAGATTGTCGAGGAATTGGACAAATACGTAGTCGGGCAGGAGCAGGCGAAGCGCGCCGTCGCACTGGCGCTCCGCAATCGCTGGCGCAGCCGTCAGTTGGATGAATCCATGCGGGACGACGTAATCCCAAAGAATATTTTGATGATCGGTTCCACCGGCGTCGGCAAGACGGAAATCGCGCGTCGGCTCGCGAAGCTGGTCAAGGCGCCCTTTGTCAAGGTCGAGGCGACGAAGTTCACCGAAGTCGGCTATGTGGGACGCGATGTCGAGTCCATCGTGCGCGATCTGGCGGAGACGGCGGTCCGCATGGTGCGCAAGGAGCGCATGGAAGAGGTGCGCGAGAAAGCGGAGCAACTGGCTGAGGAACGCATTCTGGACGCGTTCGTGCCCGAGACGAAGCCGTCCACGAATCCGTTGGGCCGCCTGTTCGGCGCGGCGAACAACGCGGCAACGCAGGAATCCGAGGATGGCGCCGAGCCGAAATACAAGGCGGGCCGCGCATGGTGCAAGAAGCGTCTCGATGCGGGCGAACTCGAAGACGAGCTGATCGAGGTCGAGGTCGAGGAGCAGGGCCGTCCGATGGTGGGCATGTTTGCCGGTTCGAGTCTTGAAAGCATGGGCGGCGATTTGCAGGATATGCTTTCGGGGCTGATGCCAAAAAAACACAAGCGGCGCAAGGTTGCCGTCAAAGAAGCGCGAAAAATTTTCGCGCAGGAAGAGGCGTCGAAGCTCGTCGACATGGACGAGGTTTCCTCGGAGGCACTGCGAGCCGCCGAGCGGAGCGGCATCGTGTTCCTTGACGAGATCGACAAGGTCGCCGTGAAGGACGGACAGGCCAGCGGCCACGACGTTTCGCGGGAGGGGGTACAGCGCGATATCCTTCCCATCGTCGAAGGCTCCACGGTCATGACGAAGTACGGTCCGGTCAAGACCGATCATGTGCTGTTCATCGCGGCGGGCGCGTTCCACACGGCAAAGCCCTCCGACCTGATACCGGAACTCCAGGGCCGCTTCCCGATCCGGGTCGAGCTGACCGCGCTGAAGGAGGAAGATTTCCGACGCATCCTCGTGGAGCCGAAGAACGCGCTTTTGAAGCAATACCAAGCGCTGCTCGCCACCGAAGGCATAGAACTGTCCTTCACCGACGAAGCGATCCGCCGCATCGCTTCGATGGCCTGCGAGGTCAACGCGCAAACCGAGAATATCGGCGCGCGCCGTCTGCACACGATGATGGAAAAGCTGCTGGAGCAGATTTCCTTCGATGCGCCGGAGCTGGAGGAAAAGAAAATCGAGATCGATGCCGACTACGTCGGGAAAAAACTTTCGGAGCTTGCCGAGAATCGCGACCTCAGCCGCTTCATTCTGTAATACGGACTTGCCAATTACGAAAATCGTATGTTTCCTAAATTTTCGGAGACATACGATTTTTTCTATGCAGACAGAAAAAAGTGTGATAGAATATAAAATGATTTCTGAAAATATAGAGGCGCTCCATGATGAAAGGAAGATTGAAAATGGCGACATTACTGGAAAAAACGAGAAAGATCAATCGGCTGCTGCAGCGTATGGAGAATGTGGATTATGCAAGCGTCTCCAACGTCCTCTGCAATGTCATCGGCGCGAATGTTTATATCGCCGACATCGAGGGCAAGATTTCGGGCCATGCGTTTGTCGATGACTTCGAGTGCTCGCTGATGGTGGACAAGGTGATTGACAAGGGCGTATTCCCGAAAAAATACGCGAAATGGCTTTTGAAGATGGAAGAAACGTCGCCGAATCTTCGTTCGAAGAGCGGCATGTGCGCCTTCACGCCGGACAACACGCCCTGCGACTTCAACGGAAAGAATACAACCATCGTCCCGATTTACGGCGTGGGCGAACGGATCGGCACACTGGTTCTTGCGAAATACGACGAGGAATTTACCGACGACGATCTGATTCTCGCGGAATACGGCGCGGCGGTGGTCGGCATGGAAATGCTGCGCGAGCGCGCCAAGGAAATCGAGGTCGGCGCGCGGGAGCAGGCGACAGTGCAGATCGCGTTGGCGACGCTGTCCTTCTCGGAGCTCAAGGCCGCCGATGCCATCATCTCGAAACTGAACGGCATGGAGGGTCTCCTGATCGCTTCCAAGGTCGCCGACGAAAACAAGATCACGCGCTCGGTCATTGTCAACGCGCTCCGCAAATTTGAATCGGCGGGCATTATCGAGTCCCGCTCCCTGGGCATGAAGGGCACCTACATCAAAGTGCTGAACAAGCATCTCTTGGGGGAGATCGAAAAATTGAAGCGATAATACGGCGCGTATCCTCTTGCATTGTTCTTTGCAGGGACATATTGCCTATTTCTTGTTTTCTGCCTTAAAATTTGACGATTAGGGTTATTATCTGTCGAAAAAAATGGTAAAATAAGAAGAGTTTTTTCTAGCGAAACCACTGAACGGGTTCCGTTGTGCCCTGTTGGGCCGTGAGCCGGGTGATTCAGTGTTTCCTTGATGCCCGTTTTTCGCCCGGGTTTTTTTCGGTTTGCCCGAGAGACTATTCGGGGCGGATTTTGTGTGCCTTTCTCGTTTTTCCTGTGTATGCGGAGGGATCAATATGCTCGACCAGATTATGCGCTCGCCGACGTTCGACTACGCGGAGCGCGGCCTTTCGGCGGCGAATCTCAGGCATGAGGTCATCGCGGACAATCTCGCGAATGTCAATACGCCGAATTTCAAGAGGAGCGAAGTCGTCTTCGAGGAGCTTTTGGCGAAGGAAATCTACGGTGACGACGGCAACGGGAAGCTCCAAATGGTCCGTACCCACGATAAGCATTTGCCCTTCAAGAAGTTTGGGCGGGCGCGGGCGTATGTGGAGCGGGACGACTCGACCTCGATGCGCGTGGACAACAACAATGTCGATGTGGATATGGAAATGGCGAGCCTCGCGAAAAACCAGCTGTATTACAACGCGTTGGCACGGCAGCTCAGCGGCCATGTTTCCCGGCTGAAGTCCGTCATGCAGGGCGGCGAAAGCTGATTTTATTTCTATAATAATAGAGGTGCATCATTATGAGCATGTTCGGCGGGATCGATACGTCGGCGTCCGGCCTGACGGCGGAACGCCTCCGCATGGATGTGATTTCCAACAATCTGGCCAACGCGAACACGACGCGTACGCCCGAGGGCGGCGCTTACCATCGCCGGTATGTGGTGTTCCAGCCGCGCGAATACGACGAGCAGAAGGGCTTTGGCTTTTTCATGGCCCATGCGCTCCGTGCCAAAAACAGCAGGACCCGCGAACGGGGCAACGGTGTCCGCGCCGTGCGCATCGAAGAAGACCGGAGCCAGGGCCCGTTGGTGTACGATCCGGGCCATCCCGACGCGAACGCCGAAGGATACGTGGAACGCCCGAACGTCAACGCCGTCGCGGAAATGGTCGATCTGATCACGGCGTCCCGCGCCTACGAGGCGAATGTGACGGCCATCAACGCCGCCAAGGCGATGGCGAACCAAGCGTTGGATATTGGGAGAAGCTGACGGGCAGCATCCTTAAGGAAACGACGAATAAGTCAAGTCGTGGCCCTGCCGAGGGATTTTTAGCTTTGCATAAGCGACCGCTAAGCGCTAAAGCGCTAAGCGTCTGCTTATCGTCAGGCAAGGAAAAGTGCTTGAAGGCGTAGCATTGCTACGTCGAAAGCACTTTGACGCGGCATGACGGAAAAAGACCCGGCAGGGGCGCGGCGGGACTTGTTCGGCGTTTCCTTAAAGCCGCCCGTATAATATAATTGAGGTGACGTCATGGAAATGGTACCCTTGCAAATGACGCCGGTCAAGATGAGTGCTGAGAGCCATCTGGGGGAAACGCTCCCCGAGCCGGAGGTCAAGTCGTTCAGCCAGTATATGGTCGACGCGCTGAAGCAGACGAATTCCTTGCAGCATAAGGCCGACGCGATGACCGCGGCGCTTGCCGCCGGGGAAGTGGATGATATTTCACAGGTTGTCATTGCCAGCCAGAAGGCGGAGATTGCCTTGCAGCTGACGATGCAGGTCCGGAACCGGGCCCTTTCCGCCTATCAGGAGCTCATGCGGATGCAGGTGTGATATTCCTGCTTTTCCAAATGAAGCGAAGGGATGGAAAAGATGGCAGATTGGAAAGAACGGTATCTGCAGCTTTGGAACAAGACGACAAAGAAGCAGCGATATATCGCTCTCGGCGCGGTGGTGTTGCTGATCGCGGCAATCGTCGGCGCCAGCTTCCTCTATGGACGAAAACCGGATCTCGTGCCCCTCTTCACGAACATGGAGACGAAGGACGCGGGCGATGTCGTCGCAAAGCTGAACGAGCAGAAAGTTCAATATGAGGTGCAGGAGACCGACCAAGGCGTTACGGTGCTCGTCCCGTCAAAGGACGTCCACACCGTGCGGCTCGACCTCGCTACGCAGGGACTGCCGCGCGGGCACAAGGGCTTCGAGATTTTTGACGACAGCAAGCTCGGCGTCACAGAATTCCAGAACAAGGTCAATTACCTGCAGGCCCTGCAGGGCGAGCTGACGCGCACCATAGAGCAGATCGCGGCGGTGGACCGGGCGCGCGTCCATATCGTGCTCGCGGAGGACAGCCTTTACAAGAAAAACGAGAAACCGGCCACGGCTTCGATCATGCTGAAGCTGAAACCCGACCAGACGCTGACGAAGCAGGAAATCAAGGGCATCGTCAACCTGACCGCGCACAGCATCCAAGGGCTGTTGCCGGAGAATATTACCATCGTCGACGAGCGGGGCAAGATCCTGAACGACCCCGACGAGGAAGAATACGAGGAAAAGGGCGTCAGCGCCAGAACGATCACCCAGCTGGAAATGACGCGCAAAGTCCAGCAGCGCATGCAGAAGGACGTGCAGAGCCTTCTCGACCAAGCGTTGGGCGCGGGAAGGGCTTTTGTCCGCGTCAATGTGGAGCTGGATTTCGACCAGAAGCAGATTGACCGGCAGACCTTTACGCCGGTCGTCGAGGACTCCGGCATCATCCGCAGCCAGCAGGACATGAGCGAGAGCTACACCGGCACCTCGAACAACCCGGGCGGTCCCGCGGGCATTCAGGCGAACGTGCCGGGCTACGTCGCGGAGGCGGAAGTCGCCAACGCGAACTACGAGAAGAAAGAAACGACGAAGAACTACGAAATCAACGAAGAGAAGCAGAAAGTGGTAGCCTCTCCCGGTTCGATCCGGCGCGTGAACATCGCGGTGCTCGTCAACGACGACATCACGCAGGCGCAGCGCGACAGCATCATGCGCGTCGTATCGTCGTCGGTCGGGCTGAACCGCGAGCGCGGCGACACGGTATCCGTAGAGCCGTTGCCCTTCAGCACGGAGATCGCGGATCGGTTCGCGGCCGCGGAGCAGGCGGAGATTGACAGGCAGAATCGGATTATGTATGCAGTAATAGCGCTGATCATCCTTATCATTGCTTCCGTCATCGGCTATATCCTCTGGAAGAAGCGCAAAGAGCGCTTGGAGCGGGAAGCCGAGGAAGCGCGTCTGGCAGAAGAAAGGCGGTTGGCGGAATTGGCGGAACAGGAAGAACTCGAGCGTCAAAGACGGGAAGAAGAGGAAGCGGAAATGGAGCGCCTGCGCACGGAAGAGGAAGCGCGGATGGCGAGACAGGCAGACCGCGCCGCCGCTCTCGAAGCGAACGAGATTCCGGTGGAAGAACTCACGGAAGAGGAAAGACAGCTGCTCGCGCAGCGTGATGTGATTGAAAAGCTGATCAACGACAGGCCGGAGGAAGTGGCTCTCTTGGTCAAGACTTGGCTTGCGGAGGAGTGACGGAAGATGCCGGATATGTATGACGAACCCTTGGAGGATATGTCAAACCAGCAGAAAGCGGCCATCCTTTTCATCACCCTCGGGCCGGAGCTTTCCGCGCCGGTGTTCAAGCATCTGAGCGACGACGAGATTGAGCGCATCACGTTGGAAATCGCCAGCCAGAAGCAGGTCACCCCCGCGCAAAAGGCGTATGTCATCGGCGAGTTCTATCAGCTGGCGATGGCAAAAGATTACCTCTCCAGCGGCGGCTTGGAGTACGCGCAGGATGTTCTCGAAAAAGCGCTCGGCTCCGAGAAGGCGGCCAATATCCTGAGCCGCCTGACTACGAGCTTGCAGGTGCGGCCTTTCGATTTCCTGCGGAAAACAGACCCGTCCCAGCTTTTGAATTTTATCCAGAACGAGCATCCGCAGACCATCGCGCTCGTCATGGCCTATCTCGATTCGGACCAGGCGGCGATGATTTTGACCGCCCTCCCGCAGGACAAGCAGGCCGACGTCGCGAAGCGCATCGCCGAGATGGACCGCACCTCGCCGGATGTCATCCGCGAGGTCGAGCGTGTATTGGAGCGCAAGCTGTCGTCCATCGTCACGCAGGACTTCACCACGGCGGGCGGCGTCAAGGCCATCGTCGAGATCCTGAACCGCGTCGACCGCACTTCCGAGAAGGCTATCATCGAGACGCTCGAAATCGACAACCCGGAACTTACGGAAGAGATCAAGAAGCTCATGTTCGTGTTCGAGGATATCGTCATGATCGACGACCGTTCGATTCAGCGGATTCTGCGCGACGTGGAAAACAAGGACTTGTCTCTCGCGCTGAAAGCGACGCCGAAAGAGGTCGCCGACAAAGTATTCAAGAATATGTCCTCCCGTGCGGCCGATATGTTGCGCGAAGAAATCGAATTCATGGGCCCGGTCAAGATTCGCGACGTCGAGGAAGCGCAGCAGCGGATTGTCAATGTCATCCGGAAGCTGGAGGACAGCGGCGAAATCGTTGTGGCACGCGGCGGAAAGGGAGAAGAAATGATTGTCTAAGATCATCAAAGCCTCCGTTTGGGGCGATCCCGTCGTCATTGAGGCGCCGCCGCCCCCGCCTCCTCCGCCGGAGAAACCGCCGGAGGAGGAAAAGCTTTCCACGGAGGAAACGATGGGTCTCGTTGCGGCCCTGCAACATAAACGGGAATCCTTGGAAGCGGAAATCGCGACTATGCGGGAAAACGCGATAGCGGAACTGGCCGAAGCCAAGGCCGAGGCGGAAAAGGAAATCGCCGAAGCGAAAGCGGAGACGGAAAAAGCCCGCGAGGCCATGATGGCCGAGTGCAACGCCAAGAAGAAGGAAGCGGAGCAGGCGCTCTCCAAGGCGAAAACGGACAGCGCGGTCATGCGCGCCGACGCCGAGCAGGAGACGAAATCCATTCTGGACGATGCCCATGAGCAGGCGCGCCACATCATGGAGGACGCGAAGAAGAGCGGCCATGAGGAGGGCGTGGCCGAAGGGCGCGAGGAGGGACTCCGCCAAGCCCGCGAGGAACAAAAGCAGGCCATTCTTGACGCAAACACCAAAGCGGAAAAAACGTTGGCGGACGCGAAAGAGGAATGTCGTGTTTATGTGCAGAACGCGGAAAACGAGATCGCCTCGTTGGCGATGGAAATCGTCGACCACGTGCTGCCGCAGCATTTCATCGACGTGCCGACCATTATCCTGCCGTTGGTCAAGACGGCGCTCCTGAAGGTCAAGGACCAAAGCGAAGTTCATGTCCGCGTGGCGCCGGAAGCGTTCGACCTCGTATTGATGGGGCGTTCCGAGTTTCAGGGACTGCTTGAGGGGCAAGCGCTCCTGGAAGTCCATTCCGACGAAACGCTTGCCACGGGCGACGTGGTGATTGAAACGCCGAACGGCAATGTCGATGCGCGTCTCTCGACGCAACTGGAATTGATTCGCAAATCCATACAGGACGCCATGAAATGATGGAACTGAATCTTAAAAAATTTTCCCGCGCGATCGAGGACACCGAGTCCATCAAGATGAGCGGCAAAGTCACGCAGGTCATCGGCCTTGTCATCGAGTCCAAGGGGCCGAACGTCAGCCTCGGCGAACTTTGCTATATCAAATCGCGCTTTCCGAATGTCGCGCCGATCCCAGCGGAGGTCGTGGGCTTTCGCGAGGGGCTGGTGCTTTTGATGCCTATCGGCGAAATGCAAGGCATCGGGCCGGGCTGTGAAGTCGTTTCGGCGCAAAAGACCCTGCAGGTCAAGGTGGGCATGGAGCTTTTGGGCCGCGTGTTGGACGGCCTCGGCAACCCGATGGACGGCAAGGGGCCGATCCTTTCCAAGACGGAGTACCCGCTTCACGCGGAGCCACCCGATCCGCTGCAGCGGCCGCGCATCAAAGATTCCTTGTACGTCGGGGTGCGCGCCATCGACGGCTTGATTACGTTGGGCTCCGGCCAGCGCATTGGCATCATGGCGGGCAGCGGCGTCGGGAAATCGACGCTTCTTTCCATGATTGCCCGCAACACGGAAGCCGATATCAGTGTTATTTCCCTCGTGGGTGAGCGCGGCCGCGAGGTTCGCGACTTCATTGAGCGCGACCTCGGCGAGGAAGGCCTGAAGCGTTCCGTCGTCGTCGTCGCGACCTCGGACAAGCCGGCTCTCGTCCGCATCAAGGGCGCGATGACCGCCACGGCGATTGCCGAGTATTTTCGCGATCAGGGGCGGCGCGTCGTGCTCATGATGGACTCCGTCACGCGTTTCGCGATGGCCCAGCGCGAAGTCGGGCTGACCATCGGCGAGCCTCCGGCGACGCGCGGCTATACGCCGTCGGTGTTCGCTCTGCTGCCGCGCCTTTTGGAGCGCGCGGGGACCAGCGCGCGCGGCTCGATTACGGGCATTTACACCGTTCTCGTGGACGGCGACGACATGAACGAGCCAATCGCCGACGCGGTGCGAAGCATTCTTGACGGCCATATCGTCCTCTCCCGCGCGATTGCCGCGCAGAACCATTTTCCGGCGATCGACATACTGGCCAGCGTCAGCCGCGTCATGACCGATGTAGTGACGAAGGAGCACCGGGAAGCCGCCCAGCACATGCGCGCGCTGATGGCGGTCTACAAGGAAGCCGAGGATTTGATTCACATCGGCGCGTACGTCAAAGGATCGAGCAAACGCATCGACGAGGCCATAGAGAAAATCGACGCCATCAACGATTTCTTGTGCCAAGGCGTCTTCGATGTGACCAGCTTTGAGGACATGAAAAAAACATTGGAAAGCATTTGATTTTGCCTTTCTTGTAATACTGGACGGGTGGCGTTATGAAAAAATTTCGTTTCAAATTGGAAACGCTTCTGGGCGTCACGCGCCGCAAAAAGGAAGACGCCGAGCGGCTTTTCGCGGAGGCGACGCGGAAGGTGGAGGAAGAACGGGCGCGGCTTGCCGAGTACTTGGCGGAAATGCAGCGGGTACAGGCCGAGTACACCGAGCAGACCTCGGCGGGCAAACGGATCAGCGTCGGCAGGCTGATGAGCTACACCAGCTATGTCAACTGGAAACGCCAACAGATTGAACAGCAGCAGCAAATGATCCTGATTGCGCAAAACGAGCGAAAGAAACGGCTCAAAGAGCTTCTGGAGCTGATGTCGAAGCTCAAGAGCATCGAACAGCTCAAGGAAAAGCGGCTGCAACAATACAAGGAGGAGCTTCTTTTCGAGGAAAACAAGATGCTCGACGAGATCGGCTTGCAGCTTTACATGAGAAAGGCGGGCGCCTAATGGATTTTTCGTCAGTGAACGCGGTCATGAACCGTATTCAGGATATCGAGTACAAAGTCGGGATTCGTCGTCCCTCCGGCGGGGCGACGAGTTTCCGGCAGAACCTCGCGAACGAAATGCGGGCGAGAGTGCAAAAGCCGGAGGCCGGGGGGAGCGCGCAAGCATCCCAGCCGGTTCAGCCGACGTCTGCGGCGGACGCGGCAAAAGCGCCGCAGGCGGGCGCGGTCTCCGATGCGCGGGAGATGCCCATGCCGCCGGACAGCGCGTATTTTGATACGATTCGGGAGGCTGCGGGAAAATACGGCGTTGACCCGAAACTTGTCTCCGCAGTGGCGGAAGTCGAGTCCGGTTTTGAGCAGGGCGCGGTCTCGGCCACGGGCGCGGTGGGCGTCATGCAGCTCATGCCGGAAACGGCGGATTCCTTGGGCGTCAATCCGTACGACGCGACGCAGAATATCAACGGCGGCGCGAAGTATCTCAGGCAAATGCTCGATACCTTCGACGGCGACCTGCGCAAGGCCGTCGCGGCCTACAACGCGGGGCCGGAGGCCGTGCGCGAATACGGCGGCGTTCCGCCCTACAGCGAAACCCAGCAATATGTGACATCCGTTCTTGATTTGTATCGGTGAATGTTGATTTCTTATGCTGCTCCCTGTTGGGATTTTTGCATCTTTGCAGGGAGTGCATGAGGCACCATTTCCGTTGTATGAGTTCGCGCTTCGTGCGCATACGGACGTACTGCAATTTTTATTTTAATGGGATAAATATTCATGACGATGCGGAGGAGGTGAGACGATGGCGGGAAAGCCGGAACCGCAAGTGCAGGCCGAACAGGCCGAAACAGCGGAAACGATAGACGAGGCGGCGGTGGAGGAGACCGGCTTTCAGCGGGCGCGGCGCCGGATCCTGAAAGCGATCGGGATTTTGCTCGCCCTGTGCGTTATCGTCGCGGCCGGGTTCTTCGCGGGGATTTATCTCCGCGTTCTTGATGTTTACGAGATGAACGAAAAGATTGACCTCTACGCGTTGCCGTTTATTGGCGAGTATTTCGTCGAGCCGGTGAAAAAGACGCCGGGGGTTCTGGATGAATACGTCTTTCAGCCGGCGAAGAAGCTGATCGACGAGAAGCTTTCGTCGCCGCCGCCGGAGGAGTGGCCGCCCGCGGAGGGCGAAAAGAAGCCGGAGGACGGCAAAAAAGACGACAAGAAAGGCGAGAAAAAAGAAGAGAAGAAGGACGAGAAAAAGACGGAACAACCGAAGCCTGAAAAGAAGGAAGAAGAAAAGCCGAAAGTCCTGACGCAGGAGGAAATCGAGAAACAGCAGAAGGAAGAGGAAGCCGCCGAGCGCAAGCGCGTCTCAAAGCTGGCCCGCTTGTATAACGAAATGAAGCCGGAGGCGGCCGCCGATATCATGGTCGATCTTGACGACGAGATTGCTGTCGCCGTCCTGCAAAAAATGGACGAGTCCCAGGCGGCGAAGGTGCTCGCGGCCCTCGACCCGGGCCAGTCGGCGCGCCTGACCAGGAGCATCTACACGGGCCGCCGTTCCAGCATGATATCCCCCGGCGACCAGATGCTTCCCATCCCGCCGGACGAAGAATAATTTTTCTTTAAGGAAAATTTAACTTAAGAAATTTTAGGTTTTCTCCGATATATAATCAGATGGTGATTTCTTCCCAA
The DNA here is from genome assembly GCA_017480545.1 of Schwartzia sp. (in: firmicutes). GTDB lineage: Bacteria > Bacillota > Negativicutes > Selenomonadales > Selenomonadaceae > RUG12372. Next base: position 20,684 of record JAFVAI010000013.1, read on the forward strand.
AAGAAATTTCCATACAATACCGAAAGAAGAAAGGTGGTGAACAGATGAAAGCAGAGAATCTCATGATGCAGACGGCTCCTGCGGCGAAAGGCGTGGGCACGAAGCTTCGTTCCGCGGTGCAGGCCAAAACGGCGGCGCAAAGCGTGAAGGCGGACAAAAACGACTTCGGCAGCGCGTTGGACAACGCGAAGAACGCGCACAAGGACGCGCGCACGGAGACAAAGGACGTTCCGGCGGCGAAGGACACGAAAGCAGCTCCCAAAGCGGACGCAAAGGAGACCAAGGACGTACCGAAAGCGGATGTGGACGAGACGAGCGGCGCGAAACAGCCGACGGCAAAGGACACCCGGGAAGCCAAGAGCGCCGACGGGAACGAAAGCGGCGCTGCGGAAGCGGCCGAAGAGGCGGCGGAGGCGGCAAGGGAACTCCCGAAGAGCCGGAAGAAGAAAACATCCAAATCGGTTGACAAAACACAGGGCGAGGCGGTCGAGGCAGAGCCGGAAACAAAAGAGGCCGCGACGACGCTGAACGCCATGCTGATGTCGATGGCGGGCGAAGCGCAGGCGAGCGCGGCGCAGACGGAAGCGCCGCAAGCCGGGGCATTGCCGGACGAGGAAGCGCCGATCGAAGCCATACAGCCGACAGCAGGGGGGCAGACGGCAAGCGTTGAAACGCCGATTTACACGGCGGGCGCGTTGGATTCCCTTCTTCCGCAGGACGCGGCGAAGGCACAACAGGCGGCGCAGAACCAGCAGCTCATGGATATGCTTGCCGGGAACGGCGCGGAAATGCGCCTGACCAGCGAGCAACTCGCAAGCCTTTCATCGACAGCGCGGGAAGTCGTGGCGAATCCTATGGAGGCGGCGCGGCAATCTGCTTTGAACGAGCCGCAGGTTTCCGCGCAGGTGCAGGAAGTCCCGACCGATTCCGTTGAAATTGGGCAACAGCCCGGTTTGGACAATGCACAGCTTTCCATGGCGGCGCAGCAGCCTGTTTTGGACAACGCACAGCCTTCGACGATGGCGCAAGAAATTCTGGCCAACTCCACGGAAACGGTGCAACAGCCCGTATTTGACAACACACAGTCATCCGTGACGGCGCAGGAAATTCCGGCCGACATCGCGGAGCCGACGCGGCAGCCCGTATTGGACAACGCGCAGCTTTCGACGACGGCGCAGGAAATTCCGGCCGACATCGCGGAGCCGACGCGGCAGCCCGTATTGGACAACATGCAGCCTTCGGCGATGGCGCAGGAAATTCCGGCCAACATCGCGGAACCGGCGCGGCAACCCGCATTGGACAACGCGC
>JAFVAI010000014.1 GCA_017480545.1 Schwartzia sp. (in: firmicutes)
GCTAAAGCGCTAAGCGTCTGCTTATCGTCAGGCAAGGAAGATGGCGTGAAGGCGTAGCATCGCTACGTCAAACGGCATCTGACGCGGCATGACGGAAAAAGACCCGGCAGGGGTGCGGCGGGACTTGTTCGGTGTTTCCTAAACAACAAAGGGATGTCGCGTGAGGGCAAAAATTTACAAGCGGCCCCGGCCTGTATTCCTCCGGAAATTTTCGTTTGCGGGACAGGATGAAGATTCCGTGTGCGATGATTTCGGGTTTTTCTCGCCCTGAAAATTTTTGAAGTAAGAATTTCTTACCTCAAAATTTTCGGGGCGACGTTTCCGTTTCTTGACGGCATCCGCAGAAATCGTTACAATGGGGAACAAATGGCGAAACCGCCATCATCGGATAGAATAGAATGTGTTTAGGAAGGAATGATTTTCCGTGGCAGACCGGAAACCCGATGCGAATGTAAATGAAACGGCGCGCGCCGTCCTGGCGGAGCACCGCCCGCAGGGGCAGGGAAAGCAGCTTGCGCTTTGGATCGCCGCGTTGGTCGTCGGCGGCATCCTCGGCTGCATGGGCATCGCCCAGCTGGACGAGCTTTTCTCGTTTATCGCCGCCGTTTTCACGCGGCTGTTCCAGTTCATCGCGGTGCCGACCATCGCGCTGGCCGTCATCACCACGCTGTCGGAGCTGGGCGCGGACAGGAACACGAAGCGCATCTTCGCCCACGCCGTTACCTATACGCTCCTGACGACCTTCATGGCGGCTTTCGTCGGCCTCGCGCTGTATCTTTGGATCGCGCCGGGCAATCTGCCCGCCGATGTCATAGGGCGCGGCGCGGCGGACGTGCCGATGGAAAAACTCGGCAATCTTTCCTACTATAACCACTTCCTGACTGTCGTGCCGAACAACCTCCTGCAGCCGTTCCTCTCCGGCAACGTGCTTTCCATCATCTTCGTCGCGGCGGCGGCGGGCCTCGGCCTCGCCTTCATGCCGAAAACGGAAAACCGCGCAACGCTGGTGAAGGGGCTGTTGGGCGCGCAGGAACTGCTGTTCACCCTGATCCGCGGCCTGCTCTGGGCACTGCCGCTCGGCATCATGGCCTTCGCAGCGGAGCTCTCCGCGCAGATCGCGGCGGGCGTCATCGTCGGCGCCCTCGGCAAATACGTCGCCGTCGTCCTTGGCGGCAACGCCATCCAGTTTTTTATCGTGCTGCCGCTGTTCCTGCTGGCGCGGGGGCTGAACCCGGTCCATGTTTTCCGCCAGATGTCCCCGGCACTCGCCGTCGCGCTCTTCACGAAAAGCTCGGCGGGTACGCTGCCGGTGACGTTGGCCTCGGCGGAGCAAAACCTGAAGGTCAATCCCGCCGTCTCCCGCTTCGTGCTTCCCATCTGCACCACCATCAACATGAACGGCTGCGCGGCCTTTATCCTCGTCACCTCGCTCTTCGTCATGCAAAACGCGGGCTTCGAGCTGACGATGCCCGCGATGCTCTCCTGGGTGGTCATCTCCGTACTGGCCGCCATCGGCAACGCCGGCGTCCCGATGGGCTGCTACTTCCTGACGTTGTCGCTGATGTCCTCGGTGGGCGCGCCGCTGGGCCTGATGGGCGTCATCCTCCCGATCTACACCATCATCGACATGATCGAGACGGCGGAAAACGTCTGGTCCGACTCCACGGTCTGCGCCATGACGAACCATGATTTGGAAGGGAAACTGGGGGAAGCGGCGTAGCTTTTTCCGAAAAACAAAAAACACGCCCGCGCGGGAGAGAAATCTCCCCACGGGCGTGTTTTTGTGTGCAAAGAATTACTCCATTTCCTGCCGGATGGCAAAGAACGACTGCGGGTGGCCGCAGACCGGGCATTCCTGCGGGGCCTCTTCCGACTCGGCGATGAAGCCGCAGTTCGCGCACATCCAGAGCTTTTTCTCGCCGCGCTTGAAGAGCTTTTCGTTCTCCACGTTGGCCAGCATCAGGCGGTACTGCTTTTCGTGGCGCTTCTCGATTTCGGCGACGCGCTCGAAGAGATAGGCGATTTGCTCGAAGCCCTCTTCCTTCGCCTTTTTCGCGAAGGCCGGGTACATGCTGGTCCATTCCTCGTTCTCGCCGTCCGCCGCCATTTTCAGATGCTCGGACGTCGGCTTTGTCAGGCCGCCCAAGAGCCAGAACCAAATCTTCGCGTGGGCGCGCTCCTGCGCCGCCGTCTCGTCGAGGACGTCCGCGATCTGCCGCGCCATCTTCGGGTCCTTCTCCGCCTGGCGGGCAAAGAACGTGTATTTGACGTGGGCCTGCGATTCCCCGGCGAACGCCGCCGCCAGATTCTTCTCCGTCTCCGTGCCTTTCAGGCGTTTCATTTCCTCCAGAGCTTTGTTTTCATTCATCTCATTTTCCCCCTTAAAAAAATTGTATATCCCAAAGGAAACGCCGAACAAGTCCCTTCGGCCCACGCCGGGTCTTTTTCCGTCATGCTGCGTCAGATGCCGTTCGACGTAGCGATGCTACGCCTTCGCGGCATCTTCCTTGCCTGACGATAAGCAGACGCTTAGCGCTTTAGCGCTTAGCGGTCGCTTATGCAAAGCTAAAAATCCCTCGGCGTGGCCTCGAATTGACTTATTCGTCGTTTCCCAAAGTTTCGCCGCGAAGGGCGAAATTTCCTCCTATGGCGTTTGCGGCGTCAGCGAAAAGCCCTGCCACGAATCCAGCAACAGCGTTCTCATGCCGTTCTCTTGGAGCTTCGACTCGCGCAGCTCCTGCACCGGATACCATTGCATATGCACACGAAACCGCTCCTCGCAGCCCGCCGCGTAATCCGAAGCGGCAGAACCAAAGGCCGCCTGGCTCAGATTGTTCCCGTAACGGTCCTCGGCATGGTCGAACACGGCCTCCGGCGCGCCCTGCTCGGAATAAATGCCGTAGTTCCCGAATTCGGAGGCGATGGTCTGGATTTGCAGCGCGCCGTTTTGCAGGGAAACATACTGGCACGCGACGCGGTACCCGGCGTCGCCGATGCGGAGCAACGTAGAAGCGCCGTAATAGGTGATATTGCGCCGGGCGTCGCGATACGCGTCTTTCACATGGCGGAGATTCGGGTCGATCTCATTGTCCGTGAAGACGATGGACACGGGATCGAGCCGCTTCCCGTTGACGCTGATTTCATAGGCGTAAAGCTTCCGCGAGACCGGGACGGAGGCGATGTGTTTCCAAGCCGAGCGCACGTTTTCAATCTCCGTCTGCTCCGCTTCCTCCGGTACGCCGCGTTGCGTTTCCTGCAAAAAGAGCAGCTCGATGCGCCCGTTCCCGTCGAGATCCGTGACCGCGAAATCCCCCGGTTCGCGCAGGCGCATCTCCAGATCGTCGCCCTGGGTGACCGGCAGATTCAGGATCGCGTCAATCTGCTCTTCCGGCGTCGCCGCCTCCGCCGCGGCCCCGAACAGTCCGACGGCCGTCGCCAGCGCAAGGCCCAAGCCTTTGATTCGATTCATGTGATATCCCTCCATAACCCAGATTCTCAATGTATAATTCGCCGCCCGTCGAAAAATTCCTGCCGTGACCGCCAAAACCATGCTTGTCAGCCGCCCACAATTTTCTTATAATAGGGGAAGCAGTTTTATGGGGGTTTCCTTCCGGCGGAAGCCGGACGGGAGAGAAAGGAGAAACGGATGATGGAACTCAAAGGCTCGAAAACCGAGAAGAATCTCTGGGCGGCGTTCGCCGGGGAGTCGCAGGCGCGCAACAAGTACACCTATTACGCCTCAAAGGCGAAAAAGGACGGCTACGTCCAGATTTCGCAGATTTTTGAGGAGACTGCGGGCAACGAGAAGGAGCACGCGAAAATCTGGTTCAAGCTCGTCGAGGGCGTCGGCGACACCGCGGCAAACCTCAAGGCCGCCGCGGCGGGCGAGCACGAGGAATGGACCGGCATGTACCCCGAATTCGCGAAGGTCGCGCGGGAGGAAGGCTTCGACAAGATCGCCATGCTGTTTGAGAAGGTGGCGGAAATCGAGAAGGAGCACGAGACGCGCTACAATCTGCTCCTCGCCAACATGGAGCAGGACAAGGTCTTCAAGAAGAGCGACAAGATCCTCTGGCAGTGCCTGAACTGCGGCTACATCTGCGAAGCGCAGGCGGCCCCGGAGAAATGCCCGGTCTGCGACCACCCGCAGGCGTACTTCCAGCAGGTCGCGAAAAACTACTGACCGGAAGAGTCGCCCTTTGCAAACCAAAAGCCTTGTGCCGCCATCGGCGCAAGGCTTTTTTGGCCGACGGGCGGCGGCGGTTTTTGATTCGCTTGGGTTTGTGATATAATAGGGAATCATTCGCGCGAAAGCGCGCTTGATACACGAGAATATAAGGAGAATGATTCGCATGAAAGTAATTTTGCAGCAGGATGTCAAGGGCGTCGGGAAGAAGGGCGACATTGCCGAGGTTTCGGAGGGGTACGGGCGCAATTTCCTGTTGCCGAAAAAGCTGGCCCTGCCCGCCAACGCGCAGAACGTGAACCTCGCGAAGCAGAAGGCCGGGGCCGCCGCGCACAAAAAAGCGCAGGAGGCTGACGAGGCGAAGCTGCTCGCCTCCCAGCTCGCGAAGGCGGAGGTCACGATCCCGGTGAAGGTCGGCGAAGGCGGCAAGCTCTTCGGCTCGGTGTCGGGCAAGGACGTGGCGGACGCACTGAAAAAGGCCCACGGCGTCGAAATCGACAAGCGGAAGATTTCGCTCGCGCAGGAAGTCACGGGCGTCGGCGATTACGAGGCCGTGATCCGGCTCCACCCGGAGGCGACGGCGAAAGTGACCGTCCACGTGACGGAAGGCTAAGCCGCGCCCATGGGAAGCCTGTTTGATTTTTTCAAAAAAGGCAGCGGCCCGGCGGAGCGGGACAGCTACATCGCTTCCTCCGACGAACCGCTGGACCGCGAGATCGACGCGCTTTACGGGATGCTGGCGGATATCCTCGGGTCGGACAAACTGGTCATCAAGGCGGGCAAGATGGACGCGATGCGCTTCATGCGGTCGCCGCTCCGGGGCGAGCGTGTGCTTGGCCTCGAACGCATTATCCTCGAAAACCCGACCATCGAGCACGTGCCCTCCGACGCGGAAATCCCGAAGCTTTTGACCGAGCTGTCCGAGAGCATCGCCGACCTGATGGCGCGCCGCTCGTTGGAGGACAAGATCGAGAAGAAGATCGCGGAGAAGCTGGAGGAGAACCATCAAGACTACGTGAAGGATATCCGGATGCAGGTGCTCGACGAAGAGCGCCCGCATGGCGAGTCCCCGCAAGCGAAGGCGCGGCGCGAGGCGCTGGAAAAGCTCGACACGGTGAAGCTGACCCAGTCGGTGATGGAGCTATTGCGCCCAAAGACGCTGGAAGAAATTGTCGGGCAGCCGCGCGCCGTCCGCTCGCTCTTGGCGAAGCTTTCGTCGCCATACCCGCAGCATCTTTTGCTCTACGGGCCGCCCGGCGTGGGCAAGACGACGGCGGCGCGCCTCGTCCTGGAGCAGGCGAAGCGCGTGGCGGCGTCGCCCTTCGCGGAAGACGCGCCCTTCGTCGAGACGGACGGCACGACGCTCCGCTGGGATCCCCGCGACATGACGAATCCTTTGATCGGATCGGTCCACGACCCGATTTATCAGGGCGCGCGCCGGGACCTGGCCGATTTCGGTGTGCCGGAGCCGAAGCCCGGCCTCGTCACCGATGCCCACGGCGGCGTCCTCTTCATCGACGAGATCGGCGAAATGGACGTAATGCTCCAAAACAAGCTGCTGAAGGTGCTGGAGGACAAGCGCGCCTTTTTCGAGTCCACCTATTACGACCCCACGGACCCGAAGGTGCCGCCCTATATCAAGAAGCTGTTCGACGAAGGCGCGCCCGCCGATTTCGTGCTGATCGGCGCCACCACGCGGGAGGCGCGGGACATCAGCCCGGCCCTCCGCTCGCGCTGCGCGGAGATTTATTTCGAGCCGCTGACCCCGGCGCACATCGTTCGCATCGTCGAGAACGCCGCGAAAAAGCTTGACGCGGCGCTCGCCGACGGCGTCGCCGAGCTCATCAGCGATTACACGGTGGAGGGGCGCAAGGCCATCAATCTTTTGGCGGATGCCTACAGCTTCGCGCTGGAACGCCGCGAGGCGGAAGGCCCCACCGTCATCGGCAAGGACGACGTCTACGCGGTGGCGCAGGTCAGCCGCCTCTACCAATACGTCAAGGACCGTTCCTCGGAGCGGCCCGAGGTCGGCCACGTCTTCGGCCTCGGCGTCGCCGGCTATCTCGGCTCCGTCATCGAGATCGAGGCCGTCGCCTTCCCCGCCCATGAAAAGGGCAAGGGCGCGGTGCGCTTCAACGAGACGGCGGGCAGCATGGCGAAGGACTCGGTCTTCAACGCGGCCTCCGTGGTGCGCCGCCTGACGGGCATCGAGCTTTCCGACTACGACCTCCATATCAACGTAATCGGCGGCGGCAACATCGACGGCCCCTCGGCGGGCGTCGCGATCCTCTCCGCCATCACCAGCGCGCTGACGGACCGCCCGCTGCGGCAGGACGTCGCCGTCACCGGGGAGATTTCCCTGTACGGGCATGTGCGCCCCGTGGGCGGCGTTTTCGAGAAAGCCTATGGCGCGAAACAGGCGGGCATGAAGACACTGGTGATTCCCGAAGAAAACAGGAAAGACATTCCCGAAGGCCATCTGGGCCTTTCCATCCACCCCGTGGAAACGGCGGAGGAAGCCTTCCGCCTGCTCTTCGCGGACGGATGGACGGACACGGAAAGGAAGGACGCCGATGCCAACGGCTGAAAGAATCCCCCCGCAGAATATCGAGGCCGAGCAGGCCGTTCTCAGCGCGATGCTCCTGACCAAGGAAGCCATCGCCGCCGCCGCCGAGATCCTGCGGCCCGACGACTTTTACCGCGACGCGCACCGGCGCGTGTTCGAGGCCATCCTCGACCTGTTCCAGCGCGGCGAAGCCGCCGACCTCGTCACCGTCACCGAACAACTGAAAAAAACCGATCAGCTGGAGCGCGTGGGCGGCATTGCTTTCGTTTCCTCGCTGGGAACCCTCGTGCCCACCGCCTCGAATATCCAGTACCATTCACGCATCGTGCTGGAAAAGGCGCGGCTCCGCCACCTGATCGAAGCCGCCACCGAGATTGCCGGGGAAGCCTACGAGGACTCGATGGAGCTGGACGACCTGATGAACAGCGCGGCCCAGAAAATGCTCGCCGTCACCGGGCGCGGCAGCGAGGGCGGCACCAAGTCCATCGGCGAGCTGGTCATGGAAGTCTTCCGGAAGACCGAGGAACGGGAAAAACTGAAAAACGCCCTGACCGGCCTTGCCTCCGGCTTCGCCGACCTCGACAAGCTGACCTCCGGCTTCCAGCCCTCCGACCTGATCCTCGTGGCGGCGCGCCCCTCCATGGGCAAAACGGCCTTCACGCTGAACATCGCCTCCTACGTCGCCGTGAAGCTCAAGCAGCCCGTGGCCTTCTTTTCCCTGGAAATGTCCAACACCCAGCTCGTCCAGCGCATGCTCTGCGCCGAGGGCGCCATCGACTCCCAGGCCCTGCGGGCCGGCAACATGGACGACGACGACTGGGAGCGGCTGATCATCGCCTCCGACCGTCTGTCCAGCGCGCCGATCTACATCGACGACACGCCGGGCATCACCGTCACCGAGCTGCGCTCGAAGGCGCGCCGCATCAAGAACGAGCACGGCCTGTCCCTGATCGTCATCGACTATTTGCAGCTCATGCAGGGGCGCACCGGCAAAAACAGCGAGAACCGGCAGCAGGAAATCTCCGAGATTTCCCGCTCCTTGAAAGCCCTCGCCCGCGAACTCGCCGTCCCCGTCATCGCGCTCTCCCAGCTCTCGCGGAGCGTCGAGGCGCGGCAGGTCAAGCGTCCCATGCTCTCCGACCTGCGCGAATCCGGCTCGCTGGAGCAGGACGCCGACATCGTCATGTTCCTCTACCGCGAGGACTATTACGACAAGGAAACGGAAAACGCCAACATCACCGAAGTCATCATCGCCAAGCACCGCAACGGCCCCATCGACAGCGTGAACCTCTTCTTCGAGAAACGCTTCACGAAATTCACGGGCATCGCGGCGGAAAACATCCCGAAACCGCAATAAAGGCACACAAAAATCCCCAACGCCCATTGACGTTGGGGATTTTTGCGTACCCGGTCAGATCAATTTCGTCTCGTTGACTTCGCGAACCCCGGCGGCCTTGATCTCCGTGGGCAGAGCCTCGCCCACCAGAATCGCCTGCTTGTCGATGATCGACTGCATCACCGGCTCCACGTCCGCGCGGACGAGGTCGTCCTTCGGCGCGGCAAGGCTCATGGTCGTGGTCTTGCCGTTGTCCAGCGCGAAACGCATATTCAGCGTCTTTGCCATCGCTTCCACCTCCTTCCCTTCTTATCGTTGCTCCCGCGATTACTCGCGGACCAGCGCGGACGTATCCTGGCGCGCGATACCGTTCAGCGGGTATGTCTGGAGTGCGCCCACCGCCGACGCGACATCGTAAGCGTTCTCATCCGAAATCGCCGGATTGACGCTGCGGATCGTGCGCTGGCTGCAAGCCGCCGAGCCGTCCGCCTTCACGCCGGTCTCCACGGAGAGAAGCAGCTTCGTGCTCTGGTCTTTCTTGACAGTCGCCATTGCAATCACCTCCTTTCACCCGCATACATGACACGGGAAAGGGGATATACAACAGCGCGAAAAAATTTTTGCCCCCGGGCTTCCGAAACGGGATGCCCGGGGGCGTTTTTTGTTTCCTTTATTTCTTTATCCTCTTTGCATCAACCGGCGGAGCACCGCTTCCTCTTCGTCGCGCACCAGCTCGGCGCGGATGCGGCGGGCGTCCCCGATATGGGCGAGAGCCGTCCGCTCGCTCCAGAGCGTCCGCACCTTCGCGCCGCCGGAGAGGGCGATGACCGCCGTTTCCTGTCTGCCGCGCAAGGCCTTCCGCCCGCGCGGCTTTTCCGGCTCCGGCTCGGGACTGGCCAGCGCGGCGACATTGATATGCGCCATCGTGTTGTCGCCGCCGACCCGCGGGCGGCGTGTCTTCACCGGCGCCAGCACCAAATCGGCGGAAGCAGCGATGGGATTGTTCAGTGTGCGGCGCGTGTACCTGGCCGCCCAGCGGCGGAGCAGCGCCACGTCCTTGCAGCGGCGACGGGCCAGCGCCGACAGCGTGGCGCGCATCGTGCGGCGGAATACCAGCGCCGTGCCGTTCGTCAGCACGACGCGTGTGACATCGCCCTCGGGCGTGTACTCCGGGAGCAGGGCCGCGATTTCGGAATCTTTGGGAAGCATGTTTTCCATTGACTTTTTTCCTTCTTTCCAGTTTGAGATTTTCCGCACGAAAGCGCGAGGCGGACGGGGCATGCCCGTTTCGCGCCGACCACAAACACAGCCATATTATAGAATATTTGTTCCCAACTGTCAACAGAAACAAAATTTTGTTCGCAAATGTCGAGTCGCAGTCCGCCCGGCTTTTGCGGTTCCGGATGAAAAAGCGCAGACTATGGGCAAGCGCGAATCCATGAGGAACCGGTTCCTCGCCGAAAGGTGAGGACAATGACAGAAGAACATTGGATTGCTGCCGCGAAAGGCGGCGACAGGGAGGCCATGGCGAATTTGCTTGCCCGGTATGAAGGACTTTGCCGGAAAGCCGCCGGGCAGGCGCATCTTGCGCCGCTGGGGGAAGACGCGCTTTCGGCGGCGCGGGAGAGTTTTCTCCGCGCCGTGCGCGAGTACGACGAGCGCCGGGGCGTGCCGTTCCCCGGCTTTGCCAAGGCAAAAGTCTACGGCGATCTCCGTACGCTGTTCAAGCGGGCGCGCCGCGGATGGCAGCGCGAGGTCTTTCCGGCGGAGACGGAGGACGGGGAAAGCCCCTTCGCCGCCATTCCCGATCCTCGGGACGACCTGGCGAGGTTCGAGGCCGACGACGCGTTCCGCGCGATGCTCGCGCCGCTCTCCGAAAAGCCGCGCCGCCTCCTGGCGATGCTTTACGCGGACGGCATGACGCAAAAAGCCGCCGCCGCCCGGCTCGGCATGAGCCAACAGGCGGCGGCGGTGGTAAAGGCAAGGGCGCTGAAGCAGCTGCGCAAAATCGCGATGCGTGTTTGACGGATATAAAAAAGCCGCTTCTTTTGTTGGCTGAATTAGGGATTGTTCCTAGAGGGAACCTCGAAAAACTTTTTTTCATACTTATCTCAGACCAAAATTTTAAGGAAACGCCGAACAAGTCCCTTCGGCCCACGCCGGGTCTTTTTCCGTCATGCTGCGTCAGATGCCGTTCGACGTAGCGATGCTACGCCTTCGCAGCATCTTCCTTGCCTGACGATAAGCAGACGCTTAGCGCTTTAGCGCTTAGCGGTCGCTTATGCAAAGCTAAAAATCCCTCGGTGTGGCCTCGAATTGACTTATTCGTCGTTTCCTTAAATAAAAACTTTGACCTGAGATACGCCTGCTTCGCAAGCTACAGACGAGCCTACGGCTCGTCTGTAGCTTGCACTCTCTGTAAAGATTTGAAAATCTTAACAGAGAGTAGTATAAAAGCGCGGAATGTTATATAATAGGAACGCATTTATAATTCATGAAAGACGAAGGAAAGAATAATGGTTAGATCAAAGTTCCAACGGTTCGAATCTAACAGAAACGCGATTTCTCTCTTCAGCGGTGCCATGGGGCTTGACATTGGACTTGGACAAGCGGGGCTAAATGTCGTTTTAGGACAAGATTTTGACCCGGTATGCGTTAAGACAATGCAAGCGAATCATCATAAAGTCATTGGCGGTGATATACGAGGCTTGGAGGCGGAAGATTTGCTCGCAATGACGGAAATGACGGTAGGAGAACCTTTTCTCGTTTGCGGCGGTCCTCCGTGCCAACCGTTTTCCACGGCGGGGAAACGCTTGGGTATTCTCGATCCTCGCGGCAGTCTGTTTATGGACTTTATCCGAATGATTGATTATATTCGCCCACGTTTCTTTGTTATGGAAAATGTCAAGGGAATAATGTCATCTCCTTTGAAACACTTGCCAACAGGAGAACAAAACCAATCCGACTCCGAGCAACGACTAGGGACAGTTTTGAGTGTTATTTTATCTGAGTTTAACAAACTCGAATACAGAACAGTGTATGGAATTCTTGATGCCGTTAATTACGGCGTTCCTCAATTTAGGGAAAGATTCGTTTTAATCGGCAGCAGAGATAACGAGGAAATATTTTTGCCGTTTCCTACCCATTTCCAAATGCATCAAGATTTGCACTATCGTTGGAAGACTGTGGGCGATGCTATACGCGATCTCGAAAATGCAGTTGGTGAATGTGGAAAGCTGACGCCAGAACGAAAAAAATATCTTCAAATGATTCCAGAGGGCGGAAATTGGCGGGATTTACCCAAAGATATTATTCCCGTTGCAATGGGAGGCGCCTATAAGTCTGGCGGAGGAAAGGCAGGTTTCTATCGCAGATTGTCCTATTCACAGCCTGCACCCACGATAACAACCTCACCCACACAGAAAGCAACCATGTTATGCCATCCTAAACAGGACAGACCCTTAAGCGTAAAAGAATATGCACGTATTCAGCAATTCCCTGATGATTGGATATTCGCAGGGACAACAGCAGCAAAATACAAACAGATAGGAAATGCAGTTCCGATTGGTTTGGCAAGGGCTATTGGCGAGGCGGTTATGGCAACAGCCAACAATTCATCAACCATAAAAACCAAACGTTTTAGAGGAACAAGCATCCACAATAGAATAAAAACTGCAATGGAATTAGGGGGAAACGATGGAACCTATCAATATCAGCTATGACGAAGAAGAAGTTAAGAAAGCAATAGCAAACGCACTTGAAAATTTCTATAACTCATTGCTTAGTAAACTCGATGCTATAGACCTTAAAACAATTATGAAGTCCAAGAATCCATATTTATATCGAGCGAAGTCAATGCAAACTTCCGCTGATATCATAGAGTCCATTTTGCAGGCGTTTGTAAGTTCCAGCGAAGAAACTATTTTTGGAAATTGCTTTTTCGAACCGATTGCTATTGCGGCGTGCAGAGGAACAAAATCGGCGACAAGGGGCGTAGATATCGAGTTACATGATACAACAGACAATATAAAGTATTTTGTGGCAGTAAAGAGCGGAACTTCGATATTTAATGCTGATAGCATGAAAAAACAGGGTGAAAACTTTGAAGAAGCACAAAGAACCTTAAGAACCTCTGGCGGTCGAATCGGTTTTTCCGCTATTGTCGGTTATGCTTATGGGACCAAGACCGAAACAGGAAGAGGGAAAGCCAAAATATACGAGGAAGTTGCGGGAGAAGAATTTTGGGAGGCTTTGACCGGCGACAAGGACTTCTACACAAAAATCATATCGTACATGGGCACTCTTCCAGAGCAGTATATTGAAGATTATCGTACTGCATATAATAAGGCTTCGAATCGTTTAATCCGGGATTTTTCCATAGAGTTTTGCAATTCGGATGGAACGATTAACTGGGAGAAACTTGTCGATTATAATTCCGGAAGCCCTTCTCGAAAAGCAAGAGAAGCGTTAGAATGTGATTCACGAATAATCATCAACGAAATACAAAAGAATCCTAACATAAATAAGGCTACACTGCAGGAAAACTGTAACCTCTCTGACTCACGCATCAAGAAAATATTAGCTTATCTGGTAGAATCGGGATATTTACTTCAGGAACGCAACGGAAATAAAATACATTGGAAAATATTAAGGCCAATGGAATAACAAAAAGCCGCCCCCGCGCTTATAATGGTGCGAGGGCGGTTTATGTGAGGCGGTTGTACATTTAATACTTATTGCTCCCGGTACCAGCCCGCTTTTCCGATCAGCTCTTGCATGCGCGCATAGAGAGCGTCGCCGGGGCAGGCGGTGGCGGCCAGGTCGCGATGGCCGACGATGTGCGCTCTGTCCGGTGCGAGGCCGAAGGCCGCGGACAGCACCGCCAGGAGCATCGCGCAGGCTTCGATTTGGACCGCGCTTGGCGCCTCCGCGCAAAAATTTCCGCAAAGGGCCACGCCGAGGCTTTCGCCGTTCGCTCCTTCCGTGTGGGCGCCGACGGCGTACGCCGGGCGACCGGATTCTATCGCGCCGTTTTTTCGGATCAGGTAATGGTAGCCGATGCCGGCCCATCCGAGCCGCCGGTGCGCCGCGTCGATCTCGGCGGCGCTCGGGTCCTCCCCCGCCGCGCCGCCCGTGTGGTGCAGGACGACGAGATTTGTCCCGTCCCTCGCGCCGAGGCGCCCCGACGGAAACCGCAGACCGTAATCAACAACATGGATTGCTTCCATAATAATCCCCTCCAACTTTTCACGCCAAACTCCACGCTCCCCTTAAAACCTTCGCCCTGCGGCGATCTTCACGCCGCCCAGATAGCCCAAAAGGCCGCTGGCTATGCTCATGGCAAGCTCCTGTTGGCGGAGCCAGATGGTCATGATGAGCCCCGCGCCCAGCGCGCTTGCCACGAGGATATCGGCGAAATTCACGCGGTCAACCTGCATCGTGTTCACCCCCTTTCACAGATTTACATGGCGAAAAGGAGGAGAAACTCAACGGACGGAGAAATAAATTCCGGAAAGAAAATAAATTCCTATTGACAAGATAGGAATTTATGATATGCTATTCAACAATCCATAGGAAATTTTGATACCAAATTTTAGGCATTGGGGGAATTCACATGGCAAAGGAAAGGCAATACAAATTCGAAACGCTCCAGCTGCACGTCGGGCAGGAGCAGGCCGACCCGGTCACAGACGCGCGGGCGGTGCCGATTTACCAGACGACCTCTTATGTGTTCCACGATTTCCAGCACGCGGCGGATCGCTTCGGGCTTCGCGACGCGGGCAACATCTACGGGCGGCTGACGAACCCGACGCAGGATGTCCTGGAGCGCCGCCTCGCGGCTCTCGAAGGCGGCTCGGCGGCGCTGGCGTTGGCTTCCGGCGCGGCGGCGGTCACCTACACGGTGCAGGCCCTCGCGCACAAAGGGCAGCATATCGTCGCGGCGAATACGCTGTACGGCGGAACGTACAACTTGTTCGAGCACACGCTGCCGGACTACGGCATCGACACGACCTTCGTGGATCCGGCGGGCGGCGCGAAAGCCTTTGAAGAGGCCATCCGGGACAACACGCAGCTCATCTACATCGAGTCCATCGGCAACCCGAATGCGAACCTGATCGACATCGCCGCCGTGGCCGAGGTCGCGCACAAGCACAAGATCCCCGTCGTCGTGGACTCCACCTTCGCGACGCCATACCAACTCCGCCCCTTCGAGTACGGCGCGGACATCGTCGTCCACTCGGCGACGAAGTTCATCGGCGGCCACGGCACGACCATGGGCGGCGTCATCATCGAAAGCGGCAAGTTCGACTGGGCGCAGTCGGGCCGTTTCCCGTGGCTCGTCGAGCCGAACGCCAGCTATCACGGCGTGAAGTTCTACGAGGCACTCGGCCCCGCGGCCTTTGTCACCTTCATCCGCGCGACGCTGCTCCGCGACACCGGGGCGGCCATCTCGCCGCTGAACGCGTTCCTGCTCCTGCAAGGCGTCGAGACGCTTTCCCTGCGCGTCGAGCGCCATGTCGCGAACGCGCTGAAGGTCGTCGAGTTCCTCGAAAAGAACCCGAACGTCGAGAAGGTCAACCATCCGGCGGTCAAGACGCATCCCGACCACAAGCTGTACAAGAAATATTTCCCCAACGGCGGCGCGACCATTTTCACCTTCGAGATCAAGGGCGGCGCGAAGGCGGCGGAAAAATTCATCAACCATCTGAAAATCTTCTCGCTTCTCGCGAACGTCGCCGACGTAAAATCGCTGGTCATTCATCCGGCCTCCACGACCCACTCCCAGATGACGGAAACGGAGCTGCTGGAAAGCGGCATCACCCCCGGCACCATCCGCCTCTCCATCGGCACCGAGCACATCGACGATCTCCTCTGGGATCTGGAGCAGGCCTTCGCCGCGCTGAAATAATACTCATCTCTGTTGCATGAGGCTGCATTTGTACCGCATGGGCAAGATACAAACGGGAGATTGCGAAGACAAAAATCTTCGGAATCTCCCGTTTTTTGTCGTGTCGAAAATTTTTCAAGTAAGAATTTCTTACCTGAAATTTTTCCAATGCCCCGGAGAGGCGTTTTCATAGGGGGGACGAAAAAATTCCGCTGTCCAAAAAATTTTTACATTTTGTTGTTTTGACGTATTGACTTTTTGACTTTTGTGAGTATAATAGTACTTGAAAAGAGGTTCCGAGAGGAATCCTCCGAAAAGAAAAGCGAGCAAGCCGAAAGGCGGGTATAGAAAGGAGTTTGATTTTTATGTTTGGATTGGTACCGTTTGCGGCAAGAAAGGATTTGGCAAGGAGAGAGGATCCGTTCTCCCAGATTTTCGATGTGTTCAACGAGCCGTTTTTCTCCACCGGCCTCGCGCCGTTCTCCTCGAACTGGGGGGCGCAGTCCTTCCGGGTGGACGTCAAGGACATGGGCGACGCCTACGAGCTGACGGCGGAGCTGCCCGGCATGAAAAAGGAGGACATCAACCTTACCTACGAGAACAGCTACCTGACCATCGAGGCGAAGAAGGAAGAGCAGAAGGACGAAAAGGACGACAGCGGCAACTATATCCGCCGCGAGCGTTCGACGGGCAGCGTGTCGCGCTCCTTCTACATCGACGGCATCGACGAGGCGAAGGTCTCGGCGGAGTTCAAAGACGGTGTGCTGAAGGTCGATCTGCCGAAGCAGACGAAAACCGCCGAAGTCTCCCGCCAGATCGCCATCCACTGACAGATTTTCCCTTCCCCTTTGATTTCCCAAAAACAGAACTGCCGCGTGAAGAAAAATTTGCTTCACGCGGCAGTTCTGTTTTGTGTGCGATCCCGAATATTACTCTTTTCTCTTCACGGCCACGAAAAGCCTGCGGCGGTTGGCCTCCCGGAAGGAGGTGATCCGGAGGTCTACGGGGGTGGGGATGCCGCCCATGAGGATGCGGTATTGGAGCTCGAACCGTCCCTGCTCCTCGATGGCCCGCAGGATGGCGTCCTTGGAAAACCATCGCTGGAACTTTGGCAGGTCTTCGGGGTACAGAACCGTCCGGGCGTGTTCCAACGACTGCCCGAAGAAATCGTCGCCGCCCTGCGGCGTACCGAGTTCCTTGTAGGTGTCCGTGCTGGTGTATTCCACATAGCGCCCGGTTTCGGGATTGACCGTATAGAGGCTGAGATAGCCGTCGGAAAGGGCCATGACCCGCACCAGCATCGCGCGCTCCTTTTGCAGCGCCGCGAATTTTTCCTGCTGCTTCATCTGGGCGTCCACCACGTTGACGCCGATGATGATCCGGCTGCTGCCGGGCTGCTGCCGGGTGATTTTCATATTGACGTAGACGGGAGCGCCGGAGTCCATCACGCGGTAAGTCGCGGTGAAAACGCCGTGCCTGTCCAGCGCCTTGACGATATTCTCCTTGGAAAAGGCGGCAAAGAACACTTCCCGGTCTTCCTCGTATATCCGATGGGCGTCCCGTCGGCTCGCGCCGAAGAAATCGTCCCCGTGGCGCTCCATGTCCATGTCCTGCCGACCGACAAGAGAGCTGTACTCGACGTATCGGTCCGTCTCCAGATCCACGACGTAAATGTTGCAATAGTCGGCGGCCAGTGCCCGCGCGATGTCGCCATAGGCCGCTTCCCCCCTCGGATCGGAGACGAAGAGCACCGCCACCGCCACCGCGACGCAGCCCGTGACCGGGTTCTCGCCGATGCGCCGTGCGAAGGAATGAACGACGGAGCCGTCCGGCATTTTTTCATCGTAAAAGGCGCGAAGATCCTGCTCGCAGCAGGCCTGCACCACGTTCCGCATAAAGCCTCCGCCGAACTCGCGGAAGGACGAGGCCCGGCCGGACAGGTCGAAGCCAAGGAACCGACGGGCAAACTCGCGGTACGAAGGATTGCTCCGCACAAAGCGTGCCATGTCGCCCTTGATCTCGAGGACGCAGACCGGCAGCGTATTGAACGCGTTCTGGAAAGCGTCCGTCTCCTCCTTGGCCAGCGCGGTGAAATCGTAGAGATTGACGCGGCCCATGGATTCATAATAGGAAGCTTCCTCGGGATTCTCGTAGCCGTCCCGCCGATGCTCCAGATGCCAAGCCAGCACCTGGTCGAACGGAAGGGGCTTGCTGAAATAATAGCCCTGCAGCTTCGAGCAACCGTTTTCCTGCAAGAACCGCATTTGTTCCTCGGTCTCCACGCCTTCGCAAACGGTGTCCACGCCAAGGGCGATGGCCATCTTGATCAACTCGGACAGGATGATCCTGCCGCTCTGGCTTTCGTCCAACTTCTGCATGAAGCCCATGTCAAATTTGATCAGGTCGAACCGGATGCCCCGCAATACGTCCAGCGATGAATAGCCGCTGCCGAAATCGTCCATCCAGACGGGGAAGCCCAGCGCCCGGAAGCGATCGACCTGCGCTTTCATAAACTCGAAGTCGCTTCCGATCACGCTCTCCGTAATCTCGACGCTGATCCGGCCGCGGCTGACGCCCGCCGCGTCCACGCGCTTCCTGACCTCTTCCACGATGTCGCAGGCATCGAAATCGGAGCGGGAAAGATTAATGGAATGGGAAACCGGGTACAGCCCCGCCGCTTCCTTTTCCTTCATGTGCTCCAGCACCCGCTCCAGCACATACAGATCCAGCCGGTAGATAATCCCCGCGTCCTCCAGATAGGGGATGAAGGAGCTCGGCGGCAGGAAGCCCAGGTCCGGATCCACCCAGCGCGCCAGCGCCTCCTCGTCGCAGGCCCGGCCGCTCACCGCGCGAATGATCGGTTGGTAATAGACCTGAATCCACCGCTCCGCCAACGCCCGGTCAAAACGCTCCAGAATGTACTGCCGGTTTTCCTGATCGTCTCGCAAATCTTGGCTGTAGACATAGAAGGTGGAACCGTACGCCCCTTTGATCGCGTCGCAGGCCATCTTGGCCCGGTCAAAGGCCGAGGGAATCGGGAGGTCTTCGATACGGAACGGATAGACGCCGACGCAGATGGGGATATGCCTCTCCCCGTTCAGCTCGCTCCACTCCGCAAACAGACGGCCGAGGGGCTCCTCCATGCCGTTCTCGTCCACCATCGCCGCGAAATGGTCGGCCCCGAGATGGCAGCAGTTCTCATTGTGAAAGAGGCGGCTCAGCATCCGGGCGAACGACCGCAGCAGACGGTCGCCCTCCGCGAAGCTGTACTTGTGGTTGTAATACTTCATGCCGAGGAGATTGATGTAGAGGAGCGCGGGACTTCCCCCTTCCTCCCGCACGGCTCGCCGCTCCACCTCGGCCAACTCGATGAAATACGTCATGCTGGGGAGCCCGGTCAAAAAGTCGTATCGGTTCGCCTTCAGGATGCTCTCTTCGTGGAGCGCCTGCCGCAGGAGCAGGGTCAGCTCCGAGCCGTGCCCCTCCTTGTACTCCCCTTCCTCCGTGTACCAGACATGGGCGATCTGCACACCCGTCTCGGTGATCTCGTGCTCGCCCAGCGCGTGAATGATCGTATAGCCCGTGCTGTCCTTCTTCCGGGTCCGATAGATCACATCGTAGCTGCCGCCCTTCGTGGCGAACTGCACGGCGGCGTTGGCAATCCGCGCGACATCGTCCGGGTGGGCGGCCTTGTACATATTGTGGTCCATGTCATAATACGCCTGGGCGCGATCCTCGTACCCGAACAGCCTGCAAAAGCCATCCGAGAGCGCAAGGGTGACCACCTTTTTCTCCAAAAACTGATAGACGGCAAACGGCTGCTTCAACCCCTCCAGAAAAGCCTTCCGCTCCCTGCTGAATTCGTATCTCTCCTTGCGCACGATGCCGCCCTCCTCTCGTGATGAGCCAAAACCTCCCTATTATCATACCACATTTTGCCCCATTCCCCAATCGAAGGCGCGCAAAAAATTTCCGGCGCGTCTGTCGTCATCTTCACGAACCGCAATCTATCCTATGATGAGGCAGCGATATTTCCGGCCGGTCACCGGCAATGCGCGGAAACCGGGCGGAGCAAAGCGGCGCGCCGCTCCCCATCGCCTCGACGGTTTTGGCAAAGAGCGCTTTAGCAAGGAACGCCCCTGTCGCAGGGGATTGACGGCGATTCGGTTGATACGCAAGCCCCCATGGCAGATGCAGGGGGCGATTCCATATCACAAAAATAGAAGCCCGCATCTCCCAATGGGCAGATGCGGGCTTTGGATTATTCGAACTCGATCGTCGCCGGCGGTTTCCCCGTGCAATCATAGAGCACACGGTTGACGCCCTTGACTTCATTGACGATGCGGCTGGCGGCTTTCGCCAAGACATCCCACGGGAGGCGGGCCGGCTCGGCGGTCATGAAGTCGCTGGTGAGGACGGCGCGGAGGGCTACGGCGTAATCATAAGTCCTGCCGTCGCCCATGACGCCTACCGAGCGCATATTGGTCAGCGCGGCGAAGTATTGGGCGAGCTCCTTGTCCGCGCCCGCGTTCGCGACTTCCTCGCGATAGATGGCGTCGGCGTCCTGCACGAGCTTGACTTTTTCCGGCGTGACTTCGCCGATGATGCGGATGCCGAGGCCGGGGCCGGGGAAGGGCTGGCGGTTCACGAGATGCTCCGGCAGGCCAAGCGCGCGCCCCGCTTTCCGCACCTCGTCCTTGAACAAGAGCCGCAACGGTTCAACGATTTCCTTGAAGTCCACATAGTCCGGCAACCCGCCGACATTGTGGTGGGATTTGATGACGGCGGCTTTGCCGAGGCCGCTTTCGATGACGTCGGGATAAATCGTGCCCTGCACGAGGAAATCCACGGCGCCTATTTTTTTCGCTTCGGATTCAAAGACACGGATGAATTCCTCGCCGATGATCTTGCGCTTTTGCTCCGGCTCGGTGACGCCCTTGAGCTTCGCGAAGAACTGTTCCCCGGCGTTGACGCGCACGAAGTTCAAGTCGAAGCCGCTGCCCGTGCCGAAAGCCGCCTCGACTTCGTCGCCCTCGTTTTTCCGGAGCAGCCCGTGATCGACGAAAACGCAGGTAAGCTGCTTGCCGATCGCTTTCGACAGCAGCGCCGCCGCCACCGACGAATCGACGCCGCCGGACAATGCGCAGAGGGCGCGGCCGCTGCCGATCTTCTCCCGGAGTGCGGACACGGTGTTCTCGATGAAGGGGCCCATGGTCCAGTCGCCCTTGCAGCCGCAAATGCCCCGCACGAAGTTTCTGAGCATGGTTTGCCCATCGACGGTGTGCATGACTTCGGGATGAAACTGGGTCGCGTAAAGGCCGCGTTCGACGTTCTCAAAAGCCGCGATGGGGCAGTCCGCCGTCCTCGCCGTAACCGTGAATCCTTCCGGCGCGCGCGCAACGCGGTCGGTGTGGCTCATCCAAACGACGGTCCTGCCGCTGACGCCCGCGAAGAGCCGAGACGCAGGCTCCAGTATCTCCATTTCCGCGCGTCCGTATTCGCTGATCTCGGCGCCCTTGACTTCGCCGCCCAGTGCGTGGGCCATGAGCTGGGATCCGTAGCAGATGCCCAGCACCGGAACGCCGAGGGAAAAGAGGCCTGCGTCATAGGAAAGGGCGCCGTCGCCGTAAACGCTCCGGGGGCCGCCGGTCAGGATGATGCCCTTCGGCGCTTTCGCGCGGATCTCGTCCAACGTCAGCGTATGCGGATGGACCTCGCAGTACACGTCGCATTCCCGCACCCGGCGGGCGATGAGCTGATTGTACTGGCCGCCGAAGTCCAACACCAACACCAATTCATTCTTCATAATCCGTCTCCTTCATCATAAACTCGGGATGATCCGCCAAAAAGGCGTCCGTCGCCGCGTCGCAGACTTCGCAGGAAAAGCCGCGCCGATAGAGAAACTGCTTCATCTTCGCCCGGGGCGCGGGGCTGCGGAACCGTCCCCGAAGGGCGCGCGCCGCCGCCTGCCGCTCATGCCCGTCCCGTCCCTCGTCCTCAGGCGCCGAGGCGCGGACAAGGGCGGCGGGAAAGCCGCGCTGCAGAAGCTTTTGCCCGATCTGGCGCAGGCTCATCGCGCCGTCTTCGTACATACGTTGGAACGCCCGCGCGCAGGCCGCCTCGTCGTCCAGATACCGGCGCTCTTCCAACCGTGCCAACGCCGCATCGATTTCCTCTTCTTCATAGCCGCGGAGGCGCAGTTTGTCCGAGAGCCGCCGTTTCGACTGCTCCCGCGCCGCCAGAAGCTCCACCGCTTTTTCCAGCGCGGACGGCTTAGGCTTCCCCGTCTTCTTCCGCATTCACGGCCTCCGCGATTTTCGCCCGCTTCGCCTGCGCTTTCTGCTCCGCTTCCTCCGCCTGCGCCGCGAGCGTCGCCAGCACTTTTTCCGACAGCTCGTCGTAAAGCTTCCGGTCCGCTTTCAACATCTCCTTGACCGCGTCGCGGCCCTGTCCGAGGCGTGTGCCTTCATAGGAATACCATGAGCCGCTCTTTTTCACCACGTCCAGCTCCACCGCCATGTCCAACACACAGCCCTCGCGGGAAACGCCCTCGCCGTACATGATATCGAACTCCGCGAGGCGGAACGGCGGCGCGACCTTGTTCTTCACGATTTTCGCCTTCGTGTGCGCGCCGATGGACTCCGTGCCCTGCTTCAGGACCTCTCCCTTCCGCACGTCAATGCGGATCGTCGAGTAAAATTTCAGCGCGCGGCCGCCCGTCGTCACTTCCGGATTGCCGTAAACGACACCGACTTTCTCACGGATCTGGTTGATGAAGATTGCCACCGTCCGGGATTTCGAGATAAAGCCGGTCAGCTTCCGCATGGCCTGGCTCATCAGCCGCGCCTGGAGGCCGACACGCATTTCGCCCATATCGCCGTCGATTTCTTCCTTCGGCACAAGGGCCGCCACCGAGTCCACCACGACGATGTCGATGGCGCCGCTCCGCACGAGAGCTTCCACAATCTCCAACGCCTGTTCGCCCGTATCCGGCTGGGAAATCAGGAGGTTGTCGGTGTCCACGCCGAGCCTTTTCGCGTAAATCGGGTCGAGGGCGTGCTCCGCGTCGATGAACGCCGCCACCCCGCCGCGCTTTTGCGCCGCCGCAATCATGTGCAGGGTCACCGTCGTCTTGCCCGACGACTCCGGCCCGAAGACTTCGATGATGCGCCCGCGCGGCACGCCGCCCACGCCCAGCGCCACATCCAGCGGCAGGATATCCGTCGGGATGACCTCCACGTTCATATTCGCCGTCGCCTCGCCGAGCCGCATGATCGAGCCCTCGCCAAAGGTCTTGTGCAGATCCTTCAGCACCTTGTCCAGTGCGACGCTCTTGTCCGACGGCGCCTCAAAGCTTTTGCCCTTTTCTTTCTTCTCCATGTTCCTGCTCCTTCCTTCGCCTTTTGACGGCGAACATCTTTTCTGATTGTATCATATTTCGCCGTCGGATAAAAGATGTTTTTGCAAAAGCTTTCATAAAAAAACGCGCGGCGCAATTTCTCCGCCCCGCGCTTTGATGTTATGCCGTTGTCTCGCCGTATCGGTTCCCGATTTTTTCCGCGATTTCCCGCACCGCTTTTTGCATCGCCTCAAACAGGCATTCCTCGCTGAATTCCCGGGTGCCGAAGCGAAGCAGATGGACGCCGAAGAGACCGGCCTCGTATTGTTTCGCCGCCGACTCGCCGACGCCCGTGGCGACGAAGACCTGCCCGCCCGTGGCGGCGTCCAGCACACGGACGGACAGCCCGACCCGGACGACGAGCGCCGTGCTGCCCGGACGTTTCGACTCGGAAACACCGAGGTCGGTCAGCGCTCCCGCCAACAGCCAACGTGGCTGCACGTCGGCCAGAGGACGCCCGCCTGCTGCCGCTTCGGTTTTCCGCGCCGCCCGTGTGCCCGCCGCCCCATCGACGAAGGAAAGTCCCCGTTGGGCCAGCTCGTCCAACAGGTAATCCCCGGCAATCCCGTGGGCCGCCGTTTCCTCGCCGGCGAGGTTCGTGATACGGACGCGGCTCGTGAACGGGGGAACGGCGAACAGTTCCTTTCGGGGCGCCACCGTTTCCGTCCCGTCTTCCTCGGTTTCCTTGTCCCCGACCCGCGGCAGGCCGTCCTTCACGATGCCCTCCGCCGCCCGTTTGGCCTGCCGGTCCAGCACCGACAGCAACAGCTGCTCGACGGTGAAGCCCTTGCCGTACTGGCCGACGACGATCCCGATCAGCTGCCCGCGCTTGTCCATCGCGTCATGGCCCTCATAGACGCGCCCCGTCGGCGCGTGAACGACATAATAGGAAATTTCCGCGTGGATTTCCTTCGCGCGCATCTCAAAGCTGCTCACCTCCGCGTTCCAGAGGGAGCGCACCCGCTCCACGTCCATGCCGCCGAGGTTGCAGAAAAGCAGGTACTCCGAGCCGTAGCTTTGGCCCAGTCTCCGCGCCGCTTCCGCCGCGTTCGCGCCGAGGGTGTACGGCGCCCGCTGTTCCTTCCGCCACGCTTTCGCTTTTTCCTCGTTCTGCCGCCCATAGGCCGCGTCGGCGTAGCGGATCAGTGCCGCCCCCGCCATCTCGCGCCGGTAGTGATGGCCGCGCGCGATAGCATCCATATGGATCAGGGAAAAGGCTTCCGCGTCCTCCGACGCCGGACGGCGCATCACAAGACGGAGCTTTCCCGCGCGGAGCAGCGACTCCTCCAGAATATCGCGGAAGGTCTCGAAGAAACCGGATTGGAGCGCATAATCGCCGTAGCCCGCCACCTCGGCCACCATTGCCGTCGAGGGCGCGGCCCCGCACCGCGCCGCGAACAGCAGCAGGACGCAAAGAGCCGCCAGCGCCCGCGCCGCCCTGTCAAGCCTCGACGCGCCGCACACGATCACGCATACGCTTCAGAAAGCCCTTCTTCCCGTTCACGAGGCTGTCCGCCGCGCCCTCCAACGCCTTGTGTACCTGCTCGAAATCCACCTTGTCCGTGCCGATGCGGATAATGCGGAGCGGCGCGTTCATCCGCGTATTCGTCGCCCGCCCGTCGCCGCGCCCGGCCAACCAGACGCGCCCGGTCTCCACCTCGATGCAGCGCGCCGACACATGGGCGTAGACCTTCGACTGGGTCACGCCCAGCCCGGCGACCTCCCCCGCGCTCCTGCGCGTGGAAAGCCCCGTGAGACTGCCGCAGATGATATACTGCGCGCCAACCAGCCGGCCGAAGTCCGCCGCCGTGCGCTCGTCCACCGGCCCGCTGTGGCCCAGCACCTGCTCCCGGAGGACCTGTTCAAGGTGCTCGCGCTCCACCACGTCAAAAGCGTCGGAATTCACCAGCGCGTCGTAAACGTAATCGCTGACAATCGACGCGTCCTCCAGCGTGATGTCCCGCGGCACCGTCGCCTTCACCTCAAACGGAATGACGGCCACCACCGGCCGCGCGCTCTTCACAGGCGCCGCCGCCGCAACCCCGAACACCAAGCACCATGCCGCGAAAATCCCCAAAAACCAACGAACCATTCTCCTCGCCCCCTGTTCTCCTTTATTGTATCATATCGGCCCTGCTTTGGAACTTTATAAGGAAAGAATTAGAAAAAGATTATGGGAAACGACGATTAAGTCAAGTCGTGCCCATGCCGAGGGATTTTTTCGTCAGGCAAGGAAAAGTGCTCGAAGGCGTAGCAGAGCTACGTCGAGAGTACTTTGACGCAGCATGGCGGAAAAAGACCCGGCATGGGCACAGCGGGACTTATTCGGCGTTTCCTATGCCGGGATGCAGATCCAGGAAGAATCATGCGCAAAAAACTGCCGCAAGAAGATTTTCTTCCTGCGGCAGTCTCCCGTCTTTCCCTATTTATCCATCAATCCCCGTTGCATACGCTCGGCATTTTGCGAAGCGGACAGGCGGCGGTCGAAACTTCTGACGGCGGCTTCCTGCTGGGCCTCGCCGTCCACCGAAACGATTTCCACGCGGTGCCCAAGAATCCGCTTCACCTGTTGGAGCTCCAGCTTCATGCGCGGGCCGTCCGGCACCAGCACATAGGACTCCGCCAGATCGCTGTGGGCCGCGTTGACCAACGCGCCCACCGAGGGCACATCCCCTTCATCCCCGCGCGTAATCAACGTCGCCCCGAGCTCCGTGAGCCGCCGCGTTTGCTCCTCGCGGCGCGACACCGCCAAGAGCGCCACCGGCATCAGCGACGAATGAGCGAGCACCATCGAATGCGGCTCCGCCATATTGTTCAAGTGAATATCGGTCAGCGGGCCGAGCCCCGCCGCGTACTCCAGCACCACCCCGGGGTGCGCCGTATGCAGATGGACGTGCAGGAGCTGCCGTCTGCGCTCCACCACCACGAAACTCGCCCGCTCCTGCAAGACGCGCTCCGTCTCCTCCTCGTTCGCCTGCTGGTTGCGAATGCAGAACGTCAAACAGTACGGATGGACCACGTCCCGCCGGGGATCGGGCAGCCCCGCCGACTGCTCCTTGCTGCCTACGGTAAAATTCAGCACCGGCGAAACGAAATTTCCGTTCAGCCCTTTTTGGCAGCCAACCAAAAACGTCAGCATGATTTTCTCGCCCACGTCCAGCCCCGCGTCCGTCGGCCACTCCCCCGCCGCAATGGCCGCCGCGAGGATTTCGGTGATCGGCAGGTTGGCGCGGACCGCGTGGTAGGCGCTCTTCGCCGCCGCGCGCGCCGCATTGACAAAAGGCCGCTCCGGCTCCTCCGGCAAGACGCGCTGCGCGTACAAGATGCCGTACTGGAACGCCTTGCCAAACTCCGAGGACGTGGCGTTGAACTTTCCGCTCAGCCCCTTCGCCAGCCCGCGGAAAATTTGCGACAGCACCACGCCGGAGTTGCCCCTCGCGCCAAGGATGGCCGCCGATGCCACGCGCCGCGCCAATCCGCCGATGCTGTCGTCCTTCGTCGTCGCGATAGGCATGATTGCCGCGCCCATCGTCCGCAGGATATTCGTGCCTGGGTGCGCGCCATGCTCCGGACGCAGCCGCCGATCCAGCGCGTTGATTTCCTCATATTCCAACAGGAACTCGCTGTACGCGCCCGTGACCATGCGTTTGAAATCGCTGCCCGTAATGACCTCTCCGTTTGTGCTCATGGCGTTCATCTCCTTCTTTCTGCATTCTATAGATATTCGCGACACCCTTCTTATTTTCCTGCAAACGTCGCAAAAAACATCCCCGAAGCCAACGTCCGCTTCGGGGAAATCCTGCCATCATCTGCCGAGCTTCTTCGCCGCCTTCGCGAGGAACGGCTCCGCCTCCACCGCGAAGCGCGCGTGGACGCCGCGCCCGATTTCGCCCGCCTCGTCGTAAGCGCGCACGGCGAACGTCACCTTCCGCCCCTCCACCGCCGTGACCTCCGCCTCCGCGCGAAAGCCCATGCCCAGCGGGGTCGCCGACGTATGCTCGACATCGAGCGAAACGCCCACACTGGTCCAACCCTCCGGCAAACCGTCCTCCAACGCGTCTGCCGCCGCTTTCTCCATCAGCGCCGTCATGGCCGGGGTGCCCAGCACCGGCAGCGAGCCGCTGCCCAGCGCCCGTGCCGAATGCGCCTCGTCGGCGACACCCCGCGCCTCCCGCCTGAGGCCGACCTGAATTTTCTCCGTCGCGTTCATTTCTTGCGCCCCTTCTCCGTAATCTTGTCCCGGTACATCTCTTTCAGCAGCTCGATAAAATGCGACGCGCCCGCCGAAAGCGTCCGGTTTTTCAGCCAAGACACCACCGTATGCGTCAGGATCTCCGGCTCCGTCAGCCGCTTCACCGTCAGCGCCCCGTCGTCGCCCATCAGGCTCTTCGCCGACGACGGCAAGAGCGCCATGCCCAGCCCCGCGCGCACACTCAAAACATCCAACACCACGCTGTCGCTGACCGAAATCAGCGTCGGCGCGAAGCCCGCCTGCTTGCAATACCCTTCAAGCGTCGCCTGCCAACGGAGCGGCACGATAATCGGCTGGCCCTTCAAATCCTTCACCCGCACCGAATCCCCGTCGCCCAGCGTCTCGCCGGCCTCGCGGCTCATCATCAGCACCAACGGCTCGTTCGCCAGTACCACCGAATCGTACAGATTCGTATCCACCTGCGAGCGCGTAATCCCGATCTCGATAGCGTGGCTGTCCAGCATTTCCAAGACACGGGTGCCCTCGCCTTCCCAGATTTCAAAGGTCACCATCGGCCAGCGGCGATGAAACTCGCTCATCAAACGGGGCATCACCAGCGCCCCCGACGACGTAATCGTCCCGATGCGGATGGCTCCGGCAACCCCGGTGCCGATCTCCGTAATCTCGCGCACCGTGCCGTCCACCATGCCAAGGATCCGCTCCACCCTCGCGTACAGCAGGCGCCCCGCCTCCGTCAGCCGGATCCGGCGGCTGCCGCGCTCAAACAGCCGGACGCCCAAAGCCCCCTCCAGCCGCTTCATCTGCCGCGAAAGCGCGGGCTGCGCGATATCCAGCCGAATCGCCGCATGGCTGATATTCCCTTCCTCCACCACCGTGTAAAACGCCTGCATATCCTTGATTTCCATGCCCAGCCCCGCTTCACTGTTTTCTATACCAAATTAACATAGAACCTATGCTGACTTTATTATTATACTTCTTTTCCGGCAAAAAGCAAGGGAAGGGATACATGGAAAAAGCGGCTTTTCAACAAAGCCGCTTCCTTGTGTTATCGAATCATATATCCTTTAGGAAATACAACCTCATCCATCAAAATATCGACAAAAGCTCTCGCGCCTTCTTTATTCAGGTGATCGGAATTCATGAACCAATCGTAATTATGGATAAATCTTGCATCAAACGCAAAATCGTAATATTCCACTCCTGTATTTCTGACAATTTCATCCATTGTTGCATGAAAATCATCAAAAAACGTCTCGTCGCTTTGCACCTCCGAAAGATATTCCTCCAAATATGGCACTGTAATCAAAACAGGGATTGCCCCTCTTTCACGACATATTCCAATAACATTATACAACGCCTCGATTTCCTCTTTATTCATGATTCTGTTACCTTGATCATCAAATTTGTCTGTCACCAAATGCCGTATACATGCCTTTTCAGCATCTTTCACCACATCGACCTCTGTTGCCTTCTTGCGCCATGTCCAGTCATGAGAATTTGAACTTTTCCCGACAAGCGTTTTTACTACATCCATAGGATTCACCAACAGCGCGGGCACATAATTCATGCCCAGATCCATCCATATGTCATATTCCTTGATTGCTTCTCTCGGAAGGATTCTATAATACCGCTTGTTCTTGGCAAAAAAATCCTTGCCTTCAACCTCACTTTTCCCAAATAACGAAAAATAAGAAACAGGGATAAACACAATCGTCCCTTTGCCGATATGTTCCTGATAATGCTTTAACAATCTGAAATCATACGACAGCGTTTGCGACGATAATCCAAAATTGAAGCATGAATACTTGTCCTCGAAATCCGCATAATTAAATCCATATAGCCCGTGGCTGGCGCCAAAATTGCATATCTGGATATGTTCGGGTATAGACGCAAATTTTTTCGCGTCATCTTTATCGCTGATATCCATTTTCATATATGCAACATTGATAACCCCAACAACAGCCGATACCAACAATACAAACAAAACCAGTTTTGAGATAAATTTTTTCATAGCATTTCAGAACTGAAAATACACAAATTCAGTTGCAACTCCTTTCTGTGAGCAGAACAGAACAAGCAACGCCAAGCAAATATACAGCCCCCAGCGAACAACTATTCCTCGTTTTCCCATCATGCCTATCATATCTTGCTTCAATGAATGATAGTCAACAACGAACAACAGCGCCCAAAAACAAGCTTCTACTGCAAATTTTGCCCTGCCTATCCCAATGGATGAAAAACCTTTATGCAAATATTCCACAGGGTTTCCGATTCCAGTCAACGCGTGCGTAATCACATACCATGCGTCCGCCACGGAATGAGAGACAAAAAAGAGCCACGCAAAGGCACAAAACACAAATACGCAAACCGTCCTGAGAATCCGCAAAACGCCTCTGCTTTCCTTTTTGCCGAATAGCAGATCTTCCAAAATCAAACCAAAACCATGCACACCGCCCCAAAGCACAAACGTCCAATTCGCTCCATGCCAAAGGCCGCTGGCCAGAAAGGTCAATAGCAAATTGGCGTAATGACGGCATCTGCCGACGCGATTTCCTCCCAACGGAATATAGACATAATCCCGGAACCACGACGACAAAGAAACATGCCATCGTCCCCAAAATTCTTTAAGACTTTGCGAAATATACGGACTTTTGAAATTCGTCATCAAATCTACGCCAAACAACTTGGCTGTCCCAATCGCGATATCCGAGTACCCGGAAAAATCGCCATAAATTTGCAACGTAAAAAACAATGTGGCGAGCACCAGCGCAAAACCTTCATAGGATTGCGGCGCGTCATACACTTTGCCGACATGTTGCGACAAGCCGTCGGCAATCACCAGCTTCTTGAAATAGCCCCATGCCATGAGTTTTAGCCCATACGTCGCGGAATCATAATCAAAATGATGCTCGGCCTTGATTTGCGGCAAAAGGTTCTTTGTCCGTTCAATCGGCCCTGCGACAAGCTGCGGAAAAAACGAGATAAATGCCGCGTATTTTCCAAAGTGCCGCTCGGCGGGAATCTCTCCCCTGTATACGTCAACGACATAGCCGATAGTTTGAAACGTATAAAAGGAAATACCAACCGGAAGCACAAAATTGATTGCAATCGGATCCAGCGGCACAGAAAAGAGGCCCAGTATATCCGCCACCGACGCGCTGAAAAAATTGAAATACTTGAAAAAGAACAGCACTCCCAAACATACAATCGACGCAAATGCCAATATCCATTTTTTCTTGTCGGTTACGGACTTTTCCAGTATCCTTCCGGCCAGATAGGAAACCAATGTGGTGAACAAAATCAATACAACATATTTCGCGTTCCAACTCATATAAAAGTAATAGCTGGAAACCAAAATCAACGCCCAACGCCAGCGATGCGGCAAAGCCCAGTACAGAATAAATACAACAGGCAAAAAAATCGCATACGCAAAAGAATTAAACAACATGGCTTGCACCCCAAAACCTGTATTCGCAAGCCGAAAAGCGAAACAATCCAAGCTTGCTGTGGATAACTCCGCTTATTATACCTCTTTTGTCCCCCCCCGCAAGACATACGTGCGCCACGATGCGGCGCGCGTATATCTTGCTCCCGAAATTGGCGCAAAAAAAGAACGGCTCGTAACAAAACCGTTCTTTCATTTGCTTCGGATGAGTGCCACACACGGGAAACGATACCCACGACACCCCATACACAAAAAATCCCCCGCGTGACGCGCCGGAAGCACGCTCCGCGGGGAATTTCTTGCGGACTGCCATCCGCTTTGGAGTGAGTTTCCTTCGGCGCTTCCTTGCGCCTCGGAGTTATGGGTCGCAATCCTTGCGAATTGCATGGCAGGCGTCATCCATTCTTGCAGACGCTAAACATCATCATTGCGCCGTCCTCGGCCCCTTTGGCTCGCGGCCCTGTGCCGGACGCGCCGGGCGCTGTCTTCCAGTTCCTCGGCCATTTTCGCGCTGCACGGGCGGCAATAGCGCCCGGAGAGAATCATCTCGCCGCAAGCGGCGCAAGGGTACTCGACGTGGACTTCGATCCCGTCCAACCGCCCGGGCTGGAGCATATAAATGACCAACGACTTCTTCACCCCAAGGGCTCCGCAAATCTCATCGACGCTGGACTTGGGGTGCTCGCGCAGAAAAGAAACGATTTCCGCCTTTTGTTCTTCCCGTTGCTTCATGCAGGCCGGGCAACAGGCGCCGCCGTTTTCCAGAAAAACCTTGCCGCATTCCGGGCAGTTCTTGAGTTTGGGCATCCGTGTCATATCTCGCACATCCTTTGCGTCTTGTTTCTGCGGACACGAAAGGAGGAACAGCACAGAGCGCACCCTCCCTTGCAGGTTTTGATATTAGATTCGCTTACGCGCCGATAAGGAGTACCCCCCGAAAACATTTGTTCGCATTTTGACCGCTCCTTGCTTGTCCTTCCCATCCGTCGGGCTGCCTATTCCTTGATGAATTCGTCCAAAATACATCTGGGCTCCCATTGGCCGAACTTCCAAAACGTATTCTTCACAGGCTTTTATGTCCTTCTACAATATATATCGTAATTTTTCAAAAAAACTTAATACCCTTTTCGAAAAATTTTTACAGAATCCCCAATGCCCGCATATAGACGGGCAGATTTTCCTCAAAGTTCACGCCGTAGCGGATATCGGTGCCGGCTTTTGCCGTTGCCTGGATGGCCGCCACGGTGAAGTCCACCGCCGCGCGCACCGCTTCCGACAAAGGAAGGCCGCGCACCAGCGCGCCCACCAACGCGCTGCCGAAGACGTCGCCCGTGCCGTGATAGAGGCCGGGCACGTTCTCGCCGAATATGTAGGCGATTTCCCCGGTGGCCCCGTCATAGGTCGCCGCGCCGAGCTGCCTGTCGTCGAAGTAGACGCCGGTCAGCACGATTTTTTCCGTCCGCGTCGCCTTCGCCAACCGCGAAAGCAGATCTTCAATATATTCTTTCGTATACGGGCCGGGCCGATATTCCTCGCCAAGAAGCAGGGCCGCTTCCGTCAGGTTCGGCTTGATCAAGTCGGCGTGGGCGCAAAGCTCCCGCATGGCGGGCGGGAAGGTCATATCGAAGGCCGCGTAGAGCTTGCCGTTGTCGCCCATGACCGGATCCACGGCAATCAGCGTGTCCGCGTCGGCCAAGAGGGAAAAGACTTCGCGCATCATGTCCATCTGCGCGAAAGAGCCGAGATAGCCCATATAAATCGCGTCGAATCTCTCGCCGAGACCGGTCCAGTGCCGCGCCATCGGCAGCATGTCGTCGGTCAGGTCGCGGCAGGTGTAGCCGGTGAAACCGCCCGTATGGGTGGACAGCACCGCCGTGGGCAGCACCGAGCACTCGACCCCCGCCGCCGAAATGATGGGCAGCGCCACCGTCAGCGAACAGCGGCCGACGCCCGAAATGTCATGCACCGCCAAAACCCGTTTTTGCCGCTTCACGTCAGGTGTCCTCCTTCATTTCCGCCGCCACGCGCCCATAGGCGTCTTCCAGCCGCACAATGTCATCCTCGCCCAGATACTTGCCGTTCTGCACCTCGATGATCGACAGCGGCAGCTTGCCCGGATTCTCCAACCGATGGGAAGTGCCGATGGGGATGTAGGTGCTCTCGTTCTCGCGGAAGATGATTTCCTTGTCCCCCAACGTCAGCTTGCCCGTGCCGCTGATGACGGTCCAATGCTCACTGCGGTGGTAATGGATTTGCAGACTGATGCTCTGTCCCGGGTTGATGACGATACGCTTGACCTTGTAGCCGTCGCCCTCGGCCAGTGTCGTATACTTGCCCCAAGGGCGGTACATCGTGACGTTCTCCTCCGCCTCGCGGCGGCCTTCCTTTTTCAATGCGTCGACAACGCCTCGGATTTCCTGGGAATCGCCTTTGTGCGCCACCAGCAGCACGTCCGGCGTGTCCACCACAAGCAGGTCGGACAGATGGAGCCCGACCACGAGCCTGTCGCCGCCGAGGATCATCGTGCGCTTGCAGGCCTCGGCGCGCACGTCGCCGGAAAAAGCGTTGCCCTCCCGGTCCGCCATCATATCGGCAATCGCGTCGAAACTGCCGACATCGTTCCACAAAATGCCGTCCAGCGGCGCCACGGCCATCTTTTGCGAATGTTCCGCCACCGCGTAGTCAATGGAAATCGAGGGCAGCGACGCGAAATTTTCTTTGGCCACCGCCACAGAGCCGGAAGCAACTGTCGCCAGTTCCGGCGCAAAGGCGGCAAACTCCCCCTGCATGGTGCCCGCGCGGAACAGGAACATGCCGCTGTTCCAATAATAATTGCCCGCGCGCAGATATTCCTCCGCCGCTTTCCGGGTCGGCTTCTCCTTGAAACGGATCACGCGCCGCACTGCCGCGTCGCTTTTTTCCGCCTCGATATAGCCATAGCCCGTTTCCGGCGCGTCCGGTGCCACGCCCAGCGTCACGATATCGCCCCGCGCCGCCTGCTCCGCCGCGGTCCGCACCCGCGCCGTGAACCGCTCCGCCGGACGGATCACATGGTCCGACGGCGAGACGCAAATCACCTCATCGTCGCCCGCGCCGAGCCGCTCGCGGGCATACGCCATCGCCAACGCGATGGCGGGCGCGGTATTCCTCCCCACGGGCTCCAAAAGCACGTGCGCGGCGTCGGCCCCGACCTCGCGAAGCTCGGCCCGCACATGGAAAAAATAGGCCTCCTGGGTCACGACCACGACATCCTCCGGCGACGCCACGCGCAGGAAACGCTCGACGGTCTGCCCGAACAGGGAACGCTCCGCGCCGATTTTCAAAAACTGTTTCGGATAGCAGCTGCGGGAGAGCGGAAACAGCCGCGTCCCGCCGCCTCCGGCCAAAATCACGATTTTCATAATTTCCTCCGAAAAATCTTTGCCCGTTAAGGAAACGCCGCACAAGTCCCTTCGGCCCATGCCGGGTCTTTTTCCGCCATGCTTATCATGCGAATCGCAGTTAGGATTTTTAAATCCTTACTGCGATTCGCATGATAAGCAGCGAACCGCAATCTTCGATTGCGTGTGAGTCGCTTATGCAAAGCTGACGTCAGACGCGCTTTGGCGCTTAGCGGTCGCTTATGCAAAGCTAAAAATCCCTCGGCATGGCCTCGAATTGACGGATTCGTCGTTTCCTTGAAAAAACCGCTTCCATTTTACAATGGAAGCGGTTTTCA